>REBP01000101.1 GCA_007692665.1 Gemmatimonadales bacterium
CTCGCGCTCCAGCTCATGAACGAGATCCTCGAGCTGGAGAGGGAGGAGGACCGAGAGATTCTCCGGATCCTCCGCGAGGTTACGGGTCGTCTGCGTCCCCTCGGCGCCGAGCTTGCCTCCTCCCTGGCGGCGCTGGTGGAGTTCGACACGCTGTGGGCTCGGGCGCTCACGGCGACGCGCTGGCGGGCCCACCTGCCGGAGCTGCTCACGGCCGACGAGGAGGAGGCGCGGGGGATCGCCATCGTGGAAGGCCGTCACCCCCTGCTCCTCGAACACGTCGAGGCCGGTGCCGGCCCCGATGTCGTCATCCCGTTCTCGCTGGAACTCTTCCCCGACGAGCGGGCCCTCGTCATTTCCGGACCGAACACGGGAGGGAAGACCGTCTTCCTGAAGGCCATGGGCCTGCTCCCGCTGCTGGCCCAGTCGGGTATCCTCCCGCCGGTTGGCGCGGGGACGCGTCTTCCGGTGATCCGGGACGTCTTCGCCGACATCGGGGACGAGCAGTCCATCGCCGAATCCCTCTCGACCTTTTCGGCACACCTCGCCAACGCCCGGCAGATCCTCGAGGGCGCCGGCCCCGGCACCCTGGTCCTGATGGACGAGATGGGGACGGGCACGGACCCGGCGGAGGGTGCGGCGCTGGCCAGGGCGCTGCTGGAGACCCTGGTGGCCCGGGGTGCGCGGTCGCTGGTGACCTCCCATCTCGGCGCCATGAAACGCCTGGATGCCCCCGGAAGCGGAATCGTCAACGCATCGCTGCTCTTCGACCCCGACCGCATCGAACCCACCTACCGGTTCCGCAAGGGGCGGCCGGGTCGGAGCTACGGCCTGGCCATCGCCCGGCGCCTCGGCTTCCCCGGTGATGTGCTGGATCGTGCCGAGACCTATGTCGATTCGGGAGAACTCGAGGTGGAGACGCTCCTCGCCTCCCTCGAGGCGAAGGAGCGGACGCTGGCGGAGGAACTGGCCCGTACGGAGGAGGCGCGGGAGGAATCGGAGCGGCTTCGGGAGGAACTGCGGCGCCGGACGAAGGCCCTGGCTGATCGCGAGCGGAGTGCCGAGGAACGGGCAAGGGAGGACGCCCGACGCTACCTGATGGAGGCCCGCGAGGAGGTGGAGGCCGCCATTCGGGAGCTGAGGGATGCCGATGATTCGGCCCGCGCCGAGCGGGAGCGCGACGCCCGGAGCCGGGTGGAAGCGGCGGCGCGGCAGCAGGAGGAGGCCGCTCTCCAGACCCGGAGTCGCCGCCGGAAGGGAAGGCGCGGCCCCGCTGCGGCCCCCTCCGGCGACACCGCTCGCCGCCACGGCGCTGGGATCCGTGTCGGCGACCGTGCGCGAATCCTCGGGAGCGGGGCGAAGGGGGTGGTGCGCGACGTGGAGGGGAGGCGGGTCAGCGTGGAGGTCGGGAGCCTTCGCTTCGAGCTTGACCAGGGAGAGGTGGAGCCGCTCCCGCCGGTGGAGACCCCCGCCGAGAGGGCGAGCCGGGGAGGAGGGGGGCAGGTGCGGGTCCCGGAGGTTGCCGCCAGCTCCGAAGTCATCCTGCTCGGCCTTCGCGTCGAGGAGGTGGAGCTGGCGCTGGGGCGGGCCCTGGATGGTGCGGTGGTGGGCCACCTTCCCCAGCTTCGCATCGTGCATGGAAAGGGGACCGGCGCCGTCCGCTCCCGCGTTCACGAACTGCTCAGGCAGGACCGACGCGTCCGGGAGTTTCGGGGCGGCGTTCACGGCGAAGGTGGCGCCGGCGTCACCGTGGCGGTCCTCCAGTGATCCCCGATGAGGTGGTGGAGGAGGTCCGGCAGCGGGCCGACATTGTCGAGGTCGTGGGGGAAGTCGTCGCCCTCAAGCGGTCGGGGAAGGACTTCAAGGGGAGCTGCCCCTTTCACGAGGACCGCTCCCCCTCCTTCTACGTCGTCCCCGACAAGCGCATGTATCACTGCTTCGGGTGTGGCGCCCAGGGAGACGTTTTCCGGTTCGTCATGGAGCGGCAGGGGATGGGATTCCTGGACGCGGTCCGCGAGCTCGGGGGACGCTTCGGTGTCGAGGTTCGGGAAACCGGCCGGGGAGAGGAGATGGAGGATCCCTTCCGGGCCCACTACGAGGCGAACGCCTTCGCCCGGGAGCACTTTCGCCGATCGCTCGCAGACCCGGAGGCCGGCGCCCGGGCCCGGAAGTACCTGGAGGATCGGGGGATCGACGAGGCCACGCAGGAGCGATTCGGCCTCGGCTACGCTCCGGATGACTGGCGCGGCCTCCGGGAAGCCGCCGCGAAGCACGGGATCACCGATGAACTCCTGCTGGAGGTGGGGCTCCTCACGACGTCGGAGCGGGCGACCGAACCCTACGACCGGTTCCGGGACCGCATCATCTTCCCCATCGAGTCCGAGACGGGGCGGGTTGTCGCCTTCGGCGGACGTGTCCTCGGTGCCGCAGGGAAGAACGTCCCCAAGTACCTGAACTCCCCGGAAACGCCCATCTACCACAAGGGGAGCGTGCTCTACGCCCTGGGGTGGAACCGGAACGCCATCCGGAAGGAAGGTGCCGCCCTCGTCACGGAAGGCTACATGGATGTGGTTTCCCTGGCGGCCGCCGGGGTGGACCATGCCGTGGCCACGCTCGGGACCGCGCTGACTTCGGACCAGGCGCGGCTGATCCGCCGGTACACGGATCATGTCCTCCTTCTCTTCGATTCCGACGAAGCGGGCCTCCGTGCTACCTTTCGGGGGGCGGATGTCCTGCTGGCAGCCGGGGTCCAGCCCCTGGTGGTCACCCTCCCCGACGGCGAGGACCCGGATACCGTGGTGCGTGCGGAGGGGGCGGCGGGGCTGCGTCGTCACCTGGACGCGGCCGTGGACGTGGTCGACCGCAAGCTGCAGCTCCTGGCGGAGCGGGGGTTCTTCAGGAGCATCGATCGGACGAGGATGGCGGTGGACAAGCTGATCCCCACGCTGCGCGCCACCATCGACTCCACCCTCCGGGATATCTACGTTTCAAAGGTCGCGGAGAAGACGGGCGTGCGCCGCGAGACCCTCGAGGAGGAGATCCGCCAGTCCCGTCCCGTCGGTCCGGGCAGCCAGGGGGGAAGGACTTCCGGTGGGCATCCCACGGCGCCGGGGGGCTCCGGCGGCGTCCGGGGCAGGCCTCCGAAGCCGGGGCGGGACGGGGAAAGCGGGGGACGCCGGCGCTCTCCGCCTGCCCTGGGAGCGGAGCGCCAACTCCTCCTTGTCCTGCTTCGCACAAGGGATTGGGTGGAACGCGCCGCAGAGCGGATCGGTCCGGTGGAGTTTCGGGATCCGGTGGATCGGGCCATCTTCGAAGTGCTCCTCGACGATCCCGACTTCACGCAGCCCCCTCCGGGCCTCTCGCCCGAGGTACTCCGTCGCATGGAGGAGCTTCAGGGTGATCCGGAAGAGCTGGAGCATACGCAGCGGGTCTTCGAGGAGGCCATCACCCGGCTCCGCGATCGGAGTTTCGACGCCAGGCGGGATGCGCTGATGCGGGAACTGGCGGCCACGACGGATCCGGATGCCCAGGCTCGGGTGGCCGGCGAAATGCAGCGCCTCCGGCAGGAGCGCCCGGGGCGCTGGAACGTGGTGCGGCGGGGTTCGCCCGCGGCACCCTCACAGGAACGGGAACGGACGGACGGATGACGACATCGACCATGGGTTCGCTTCGGGAGCTTCAGCTCCTGGACCGCAAGATCCGCAGCTTCAGCAAGGAGATCGAAG
>REBP01000109.1 GCA_007692665.1 Gemmatimonadales bacterium
TGCGGATGCCCCAGGCTATCGAGGGGTGGGACTTCGCGGAGACTACCCAGGTGCCGGTTACCGAAGCGGGCCTTAGCTCTGCATTCGTCGGCAACTTCCGGAACCTCTGGATTGGGCAGCGGCTGGCAGTGACGGTGCAGGTACTCTCCGAGGCGTTCGCTACCTCGAATTGGGCCACGGGCTTCCTAGTGGCTGCAAGGTGGGACGTGCAGAGCGATCACCCGGCGGCACTTGGGCGGATCGTGAACATCCTCGCGGACGAAGACGCGGGGAGCTGAGGACCCGGGGCGCGGTGGACCGTAGATGGTTTGCCGCGCCTCGATCTTCTCCTCCCCATGCGCGCACAGAGCCGAGTGTGGGGGGGAAGGGGTGGGGTCGAAAGGCTTCAAGAGAACCGCCGAAACCGGAGGGTAGTCAGATTCTCTCACGGACGATTGGTCATTTGGCCCCGGGGGACGCCATAGGGGGACCCGGGGTGGGGCGGGGGGAGGGGTGGGTCAAATCGTTCCGCCGAAGAGCCCCGAAACCGGAGGGTAGTCAGGCTTGCGCGCCGTCAAATTAAGGCCCCGGGGTCGCGCGCGCGCTAGGAGACGGCGGCGCGCTCACTTGTCCATCCCACGCCGTCGAATCACTTCCCGCAACCACCCGTATTCCTCCTGTTCGGTCGTGGGGAAGTTGATTACAGTCAGCGAATCAGAACCCCCGACCCAGGAAACGTCGGATAGCCAAGCCGTCCGCGTAGGAGACGTGGAGCAGAACCAGAAGAGGTTGTACGCTTGCATCATGAACCCGCTGATGCCCAAAATTTTTGTTCTATACGGGGGCACCAGCGTACTACGTGCAAGCTGAGAGCCAGATAGCCTCATCAAGAGAAGGGGGAACCGCTCGATCGGGCTCAGCTCCCCAGACAGAAGGCTTTTTCGAACCTCATCTTCTCTTTTCCCCAGGTCGACCACCCAACCTGTCGCATACCTGCTGACGGCCACCCTCCAGAGAATTGACCAGGCAAGATACCGTAGAGCTTCCTGGTCCACCCCGGGCACCGCGTAGACAGGGCCGGACCCAGGGTCGGCAGTCACGATCACCTCCACGGCTTGTTTCGCGCACCCCTCCCAACGTGAGAAGAGCTGTTCACAATCCCAGCAAAGGAGGTGTTCCCACCACCCTCTTTGCATCGGCCGGGGCCGGTGCCTGGGGAGGCTAGATAGGCTGATGAACCGACGCCGTTCATCCCTGGTCAAAGCGAACAACCAATCCGGAAGGATATGCGACTCCTGCAGCTTTTCCTCTCGGGCACAGAGCCTACAGACACCGACTACCCCCATGTTGGGCCTCAGACTCGCTAGTGTCCTTTGACCGGCAGAATGGAAAGATAGGTGCGGGAGCCTCCAGCGTGAACGTCCCCTCCTGCTATGGGCAGCACCCCCCGCCGGGGAGAGGTTCGGGGTGAGACTCTTCGCCCACTAAAACCTGGAGGCCGCCGGTGCGAATTCTTGACCTCTTCGCCTGGGATGACTCCCTTTCGCCTCGCCGGTTGAGTGCCACGGTACGGGCCGAGTCCGACGCCCCAGGGGTGAGAAGAGAGGTTGTGTGCTCGACGTGTGCCAACTCAGCGGAACAGGGAAAAACTCAGACAACCAAGCCCGCACACCAGGAACCATTAAACCCCTTAGAGGGAATCACTTAACGGACGCCAAGCACACGCAACCGAACTAAGCAAAACACGCCAGTTTCGAACTTGAAAACCGGCGTCCGAAAGGACTTGTGGGTTCGAATCCCACCCCCTCCGTCCAGGGATCAGCGAAGCGAAGCGCAGCTCGTCCCACCCCCTGCGCATCGTATTCCGAGGGGCCCGCCCGCGTATGCGGGCCGCGGGGTGCCCCGCGGCGTACCCGGCGGGACCTGCATGACGACGTCTCCGCGCGCCGTGACAGGGAAGTGACCCGCCTGTGACCGGAGCGGCACCCTGTCCCCCCCGGTCCCGACTACTTTTCAGGGAAGCCCGGACCCTTTCCCTCCCGGAACCCTGAAGAGCCCCGTGCCCCGACCCATCGAGACGTACTTCCCCGACGGCAACAGCGAAGAGGTGACCTCCAACCCCTCGCCGGAGCGCCATTTCCAGGCGTTGCTCGAACGGCGGTTTTCCCGGCGGGTCCTCCTCCGGGGAGGCCTCCGTGCGGCCTTCGCCGGGTTCGTGGCGACCTCCGGAGCCGCAGCCCTGACCCGGACGCTGGCGCCCCCGGCCCGTCTCCTGGGCGCGGAGCTTCAGACCGGACTGGACAGCCTCCTCGGGTTCTCTCCCGTACCCGTCTACAACGGGGACGGGATCCTGGTCGCCCCGGGCTACACGGCTCGGCCCTTCCTTCCGGCCGGAACGCCCATCTGCGCGCCCTATCCTCCCTACCTCGAGGGAGGGCTGAACTCGGGCGCCGACCAGGAGGCCCAGGTAGGGCATCACCACGACGGGATGCACTTCTTTCCCCTCGGGGAGGGGGAGGAACGAAACCGCCACGGACTCCTGTGCCTGAACCACGAATACATCGATCCGGCCAAGCTGACCCCGAACGGACCCACGGTGGAGGATGGTCGCCGGACGGTTCCCGACGAGGTGCGGAAGGAGGTCGCCGCCCACGGGGTCAGCATCGTGGAGATCGAACGCACGGACGACGGGACGTGGGCGGTGGTTCGAGGGGCGTACAACCGCCGCATCACCGCCGAGACCCCCATGGACTTTTCCGGTCCGGTCCGGGGCTCCCGGTTCGTGCAGACGAAGTACAGTCCGGAAGGAACGGGCGCACGGGGGACACTGAACAACTGTGCCCACGGCGTCACCCCCTGGGGCACCTACCTGACCTGCGAGGAGAACTGGGCGTTCTACTTCGTCAACCGGGGCGACAACCCCCGGGAGCACGACCGCTACTCCGTCTCCGCCACCCGCGGACGCTACGGCTGGGCCACCCTTCAGGAAGTGGACGCCTACGCCCGGTTCGATGCCTCGGTGAAGGGAGACCTCCCCACCGACGACTACCGGAACGAGCCGAACACCCAGGGATGGATCGTGGAGATCGATCCCTTCGACCCCGCCTCCACCCCGGTGAAGCGCACGGCGCTGGGGCGGTTCGCCCACGAGGGCTGCTGGGCTGCGCCCGCGGTGGAGGGACGTCCCCTCACCTTCTACATGGGGGACGATGCCCGGAACGAATACATCTACAAGTTCGTCACCGCCCACCCCTACCGGGCCGGGGTGACCCGTGGCGAGCTCCTGGACGCCGGCACCCTGTACGCCGCCCGGTTTCACGAGGATGGAAGCGGAGCGTGGCTACCCCTGGCCCACGGGCACCCGGATTTCCAGGCTGCGGCCGAGGCGCGGGGCGTCCACTTCACCGACCAGGCCGACGTTCTCGTGAACACCCGGCTCGCCGCGGACGTCATGGGCGCCACCCCCATGGACCGCCCGGAGTGGACCGTGGTGCACCCCGACACGGGGGAGGTCTTCTGCACCCTGACGAACAACAGCGAACGGGGTGGCGAGGTCCCTGTCGACGAGGCGAATCCGAGGGCGGCCAACGCCTTCGGTCACATCATCCGCTGGCGCGAGGAGGCGGACCGGCACGAGGCCCTGCGCTTCCACTGGGACCTCTTCGTGCTTGCCGGCCCGCCGGAGGACAGCGAGGTACGGGCGGCGCCGGGAAGCCCCCCGCTCGACGAGACGAACATGTTCGCCAGTCCCGACGGACTCTGGATCGATCCGAGAGGAGTGCTCTGGATCGAGATGGACATGGGGACGGACCAGCAGGTGGAGGAGTTTGATCGCTTCGGGAACAATGCGCTCCTGGCGGCGGATCCGGTCACCGGGGACATCCGGCGATTCCTCGTGGGATGCCGGGGACAGGAGGTCACCGGGTGCATCGCCACCCCGGACAGCCGCACCCTCTTCATCAACATCCAGCATCCGGGGGAAGGGTCCGAGGCGAACCCCGTGCTCACCTCGCACTGGCCGGATGGCGGCGCTTCCCGCCCCCGATCGGCCGTGGTGGTCATCACGAAGGATGACGGGGGCGTCGTGGGGACCTGACGGGGTAGCGGACCGGGGCGCTGACCTGTGCCGCCTCGGCTGGTTCGTCTCAGTCGCCGACGATGGGTTCTACCTCGCCCCGGTCTCCGAGCGATTCCTCGATCCACAGGACCTCGATCGTCGTGCCGATGACGATCAGCAGCGGAAGGGAAAGGATCGCCCCGAGGATCCCGAACATCGAGGTGAACAGCAGCAATGCAAGCAGGGTCGGGAAGGGATGCAGCTTGGCCACACCGCGCATGACAAAGGGTCGGACCAGGTTGCTCTCGACCTCCTGGATGCCCAGTACGGACAGCAGGACCCATGGCGCGAGGGAGGGGTTCGCCACCAGTGTGACGACCACCGCCACGCTGCCACCGATCCACGGCCCCACCAGCGGCACCACATTGGTGATTCCGACCAGCGTCCCAAGTAGTAGCGGGTAGGGTGTACCGAGCAGCCAGAAGACCAGAACGCTCAGCGTGCCGACGACCACCGAGGCAACGAAGGTCCCCCAGATCCATGAAGCAATTCGGCCACCGAGCAGCTGGAAAAGGCGAGCAAAGGCCGGTCTCCGCTCCGGCGGAACCGTCCGCATCAGCGGCATGAGCAATCCCTTGTCGGGCTGGCCCACGGCGAAGAATGCGCCGATCAGTACCAGGATTGAAAGGGCGAACACTTCGATCGCCCCGAACGCACCCATCAGGACGCTTCCCCCGTCCACCCCACCGAAAACCTGCTGCACGCCCGTCTCGAGATAGGGTCCGAACAGCTCGAGGTCGAGTCCGGTCCGCTCCTGGAGCCACCTCTGCCACTCCTCGATCGACGCGAACAGCGCCGGCATGTCCTCGATCAGCTCCCGGACCTGTGCCGCGAGAAATGACATCGCGAACCAGATCGCTCCCGCGATCGCAGCCAGCGTGCCCAGGGCCACGATCACCGTTGAGATCCCGCGGCTGAGCGGGATCCGCGTAACGGCCGCGTTGAAAGCGATCGCCAGGATGACCGAGAGGAAGCCGATGAGAAAGGCGTTGAGGATGGGGTCGAGGAAGTAGACGACAACGGCCACCAGCAGGAGCAGGCCCACCGCGCGGTAGAGTTTGCTGCCGAGCAGGTCGGCGCGGGGGTCCTGGAGCCCCCGAGGCTCCTCGCGCCCCCGTGGCTCCTCGCGCGCCGACTCCACCACGGGAGCGGGGTCGTTCGCTCCGGGCGTCATCGAACCGCTCCTCCCGCCCCGCCCCGCGAAACCGGGAGTCCGCCGGGAGGGAGGTCCTTCGCCCTCTCGAATGCGACGGCCGCCCGGACGTCCTCACGCACAGGCATCTGCGGCCGTCGCGCACGCTGGACACCTGCAGCCCTCGTGAAAATCGCCTCCTTACCGTCGAGTCTTCTCATCGGATTCCTGCTGAAGATTCGGGATTGCCAGACAGCCTCGAGTCGATTGAAGCGGGGCACCCGGCCGAAGGTCCGGAGCGCGGCCCGGGACCACGCTCCATGGGTACCCGCACAATGCATGCCGAGGGGAGGATTCGAACCCCGCCTCCAGTGGGGAGGGATGGGGAGAGCCGCGGCGCCACCTGCAGGCGGGGCCGCAGATTCGGCGCGCACGATCCGGGGGCTCGCGGGATAGCCAAGGAGGTAGACGACCGACGCGGGGGGCGATCGGCCGGGTTGCCCACCCGATTGGGATGGACCGCACGGCGCCCGGGATTGTCCAGGGCTTCCCCCCAACTCATGCTGCCCGGGATGGACCAGGCTTACTCGAAGACCGGTTCCTCCCGGGGCTTCATCCGGATGATCCACAGCCCGTTGTGCATGTCGTTCACGTAGGCCAGGCCGTCGCGCACCACCACGCCCCAGGTCATGGGATCGTTCGGAACGAGGCCGTCCATGTCGCCGGTGTGGACATGGACCATCTCGCGCTGCTGCGCCCCCAGGTCTCCGAAGAGTTCTCCCGAGATGTCGAAGGTGCGGAATCCCGCATTGTAGGCCCCCATGTACAGGGTGTCGCCCGCCGCCCAGAGGTTGTGGACGCCGCCGTAGTCCGGCTTCCACCACGCCACGCGAACCGGGTTCTCGATGTCGGTCACGTCGAAGACATGGAGGTTGCCGAACGCCCGGGTGGCGGAGGCGTCCTTCGCACCTTCGACGTCGGACGCGGGAAAGACCTCGTCCCCGACGAAGACGTACTTTCCGTGGCGCCAGGCGGTGTGGGTCCCGCGGATGAACCCGGGGCCATGGCGGGCCTCCACGTCCCGATACTCCTCGTTCAGGTCGTACTTGGCCCAGCTCACGAGTTGCGGATTCGACGGGCTTCCCCCCTTGATCCCGGCCCCGATGTCGAGGATCACCAGGCCGTCGTTCCAGTAGCTCATGTAGGCCAGCCCGTCCTGGACATCCACGTCATGCAGCGTCCGGGCCGCATCGGGCCTGGGCGTCCGCCACTGGGCCACTTCCCGGGGGTTGTAGGGGTCGGACAGGTCCACGATGTGCATGGCCCCGGTCCCGTTGTTCGTGAGGTACACGTGAATGCCGTGTCCCTCCTGTTCATAGATGAAGGAGGAGTGGACGCCGGCGGTCACCCCCTCGGTGAACTCGGCGATGGGTACAGGGTGCGCCGGATCGTAGAGATGGGCGACAACCAGGCCGTTCCTGCGGTCGGCGGCCCCTTCCCGGGTAAAGACCATGTACCGTCCGTCCGGGGTGGTCATGAGGTCGTTGACGCGGCGGGTATTGGCCACGACCGAGTCCGTGACCACCGGGTTCGCCGGGTCCCGGATGTCGATGGCGTAGAACCGGTCTCCCCCCGACCCCGTGCCCAGGTAGGCGTAGTCTCCGGAGGGGTGAAGCCAGACCTCCTCGGTGGTGAAGAGGGTTCGCGGAAGCCGCCCCACCACCTCCACCTGCCGCCGAACATCCCGGAAACCAAGGGTCACGGCAGCTGACGCGGAGCGGTTCCCGAAGGAGGCGGTGACCATGTAATCGCCGGCGTCGTACCCGACGAAGCGTCCGGTCGGGCTCAGGAGTCCCTGCCCCGGGGCCAGTGTCCACGCGGCCTCGAGCCCGGGGATTTCCCGGCCCTCGGGATCCAGGGCGCGGGCCTGGAAGTCGATGACATCGCCCTGGCGTCCATGAAGCTCTCCCGGAGTGATCTCGACCCTGGCGACTTCGACGTCCAGGACGTCGAAGTCATGGGTGGCGGAGGCGGCGCCTGCCGTGGCCTCGAGGGTGGCCTGCCCGGGTGCCACGGCGGTCACGACCCCCATGGAACTGACGCGCAGCACACTCTCGTTGGAGGAGCGCCAGCTTGCGGCGTCATCGCGGACGTCCTCCTGGGCGGAAAAAACCCTGGCCGACAGGCGAAGGGTCTGACCGGGCACCATGCGGGCCGGCGCGTGGCTCAGCTCCACCCTGGCCGCCGGTCCGGGGACAACCCGGACGTTCGCCACCTCCACCACGGGGGGGGCACCCTCGCGCACCGCGACCACGGCCACGGGAATCGTCCCCGTGGCACCCGCCAGGACGGTCCCGTCCGGCCGCACCTGGCCCTCGAAGAAGCCTCCAGCCGGCTGGAAGCGCACCTCGACCCCGGAGACTTCCTCCCCATTGCTCCCCACGAGGACCCCCTGGAGCCGGAGGGAATCTCCCGGGGTCAGCGTGAGGTCGGCCGGGAGGATACGGAGGACGAAGCCGGCGTCGGCCCCTGCCAGGGAGAGATCCGGCCGCTCGGGCCCCGGCCGTGGTGGTTCCTGCGCCTCGGCGGCCCGGGGTGCGACGGCGGAGATGCACAGGGCCGCGGTGAGGCCGGCGACAGAAGCAAGGGGGAAGCGGGCAAGGTGGCGCATGGGGGGAAACTCCTGCAGGTGAATGTTATCTTGAAAATAGGGTCGTGCCCCCGGCGGCGCCACGACGTCAGAGGCCGCCGCGGCTCCGCATTTCGCCTCTCCCACCGGGTGTCCGTCCATGATCCCTGCCGGTTCGCCTCGCTCCGACGACTCTCCCTCCCCGACACGCCCCCGGGGCCGGGTTCCGACGTGGCCCTCCGCCGCATGGATCGCGCGAACCCCCGTGCTGACCTGGGCGCTTGCATGCGGTGCCGCCGCCTCCGGGTGCGCGGCGGCGGGGGCAACGGGTGCGGGCACGAGTGCGGGCACGGTTGCGGCCACAGTTGCGAGCACGGGTGAGGTTGCCGCACCGAGCGCGGCGGCTCTCTCCTCGCAGGACGCCCTTCCCTCGGCACGGGGGCCCCTTCGCCCCGACCGGGAGTACCGTGTCTTCGTGGGCTCCGAGGCCACCGACCGGATCTCGCTCGTGGTCTTCGGTCCTGGAGGCGCCACCGTGGAGCGCGAGTTCACCGTGAGCTTCTACCCCACCGAATCGGACGGCCCCCACGGCCTCGCCATGTCCCCCGACGGGGCTCTCCTGTACGTGACCACCGGACACGGCCGCCCCTTTGGAAACCTCTGGAAGATCGATCCGGAAACGGGGCGTTCGCTGGGCCGGGTCGAACTGGGCCTCTTTCCCGCTTCCCTCGCCGTGTCGCCCGAGGGAAGTTTCGCGTTCGTGGCCAACTTCAACCTCCACGGGGACATGGTCCCCTCCAGCATCTCGGTGGTGAGCACGGAACGGATGATCGAGGTCTCCCGCCTCGAGACCTGCACCATGCCCCATGGATCCCGCCTCTCCTCCGACGGGCGCCGCCAGTACTCCACCTGCATGATGGACGACATGCTCGTGGAGGTGGATGCCTGGGGGCTGGGGGTAGCACGGCACTTCCGGCTCGCCCCCGGGGCGGAGGCGGGCCATGCCGGGCCCCCCGGGGGTGCGGATGCGGCGGGTCACGGTGCACCGGCTCACGGTGCCGCGGGCCACGGAGCGCCGGGCCACGCCCATCACGCGGACATGCCGAAGGCAGTCTGCTCCCCGACCTGGGCGCAGCCGGCGGCGGACGACCGGTCGGTATTTGTCGCCTGCAACCGAAGCGGCGAACTGGTGGAGATCGACCTGGAGAGCTGGAGCCTGGTTCGCCGCATTCCGGCGGCCCCCGGAATCTACAACGTCGAGGTCACCTCGGACGGACGACGACTCGTGGCCACCAACAAGCAGGACGACTCGGTCTCCATCTTCGACCTGGCATCGGGGACCGAGGAGGTCCGGCTGCGCACCCACCGGCGCGTCGTGCACGGCGTCGTGATCTCGCCGGATGACCGCTACGCCTTCATCACGGTGGAAGGTGTGGGTTCGGAGCCCGGCACCCTGGAGGTCCTGGACCTTTCGGCAGGCGAGTTCGTGGCCAGGGTCGACCTTCCTCCCATGTCGGCCGGCGTGGCCTTCTGGCGGTGAGACACGATGACCAGGCACGCCACCGATCTCGACCAGACACCGGAAACGTCGGGGGATGCCGCGGGAGCCGGAGACGCCATTCGGCCCGACGCTTCCACGTGGCCACGGTTCCGGCGAAGCGCCTCTCCGGACTGGTCGTTCTGCCCTGACCTCGGCAACGAGCCGGACGGGGTGCCCGGGGTTCAGCCCCCCGGGATTCGCGCCGTCAGGTAGCGGCGCATGTCCGCAAGGGTCGTGATCTGGTCGTAGTCCGACTCAGGGATCTCCACCCCCAGGTTCTCGTCCAGGAGCACAATGAGGTTGAGGGCGTCCACCGAATCCAGGTCCGCCTCCTCCCTGAGGTTCGCGCTGGGGTCGATGGATTCCAGGTCCACTTCGGGGGCGATGCGTCGGAACGCATCCCGGATTCCGGTACGCACCCGGTCCTGGCTTGGTTCGGTCATAGGTCCTCCGGTGACTGGAGACGTTGGGCGACATGCTCAAGGAACAGCGCGCCCCGATGGCCGTCGCTGGCCCTGTGGTCCGCCGCCAGGGTGACCGTCACCACCCGCCGGCTCCCGACCATTCCCCCTTCGGCCCAGGGACGCTCGGCCACGGACCCGATGCCCACGATGGCCACCTGGGGCGGGTAGATGACCCCGAACACCGCGTCCACCCCCCGCTCCCCCAGGCTGGTGACGGTGATCGTGGGATCGGCCACTTCCGAGCCCCGCAGGAGGCCGGCCCTGGACCGGTGGACGACGTCCCGGACCGCTTCGGTGAGTGCCTCCAGGGACCGGGTGTCCGCATCATGGATCGCCGGGGCCACGAGACCTCCGCCCCGCAGGGAGATGGCCATTCCCGGGTGCACCCCCTCGGCCCGGGAGAAGGCCTCATCCTCCCAGAAGCCGTTGAACTCGGGGAAGTTCTTCACGGCCCTGGCCACCGCCTTCAGGTAGAGGGCCGCCAGCAGGAGGCGCCGGGACGGGGATCGGTCCCGATTCGTCTGCCCCAGCCAGTGGAGCGTGGACTCGAGGGAAAACGTATGGACCAGGTAGTAGTGGGGGATCTCGCGCTTGGAGCGCGTCATGGCGGTGGCAATGGCCCTGCGCATGGCCGCGTGGCGGTCCACGCCGGAGTCGGGCCCGGATTCGTCCTGTTCCGCCACGGGTTCAGGCGCCCCCGAAGGAGGCAGTCCCTCCCGGTCCATTTCCTGCGCCGCCGTCTCCACGTCGGAAAGGGTGATCGCGCCCCCCGGCCCTGATCCATGGAGCGTGTCCAGTTCCAGGTTCAGCTCCTTCGCCCTCTTTCGTGCGACCGGGCTCACGCGGAGGCGGCGGTGGGGTTCCTCGGCGGGAGGAGTATCCGGGCTCGGCTCATCCCACACTTCCTCCACCACCTGGTCGGCGGTCGATTCCGTCTCCTTCAGGAGCAGGAGGGGCTCACCCACCGGGACCCGGCTGCCTGGAGCGGCCACGATCTCCGCCACCTCGGCATCCTCCCAGATCTCGATCTCGATGGCGCCCTTCTCGGTGTCCACCACGCCCACCACGTCCCCCCGGCTCACCCTCTGTCCCGGCTGCACGTGCCACTCCACCACGGTGCCCGCTTCCATTCCGGCCCCAAGGGAGGGCATGGGGTAGGCCTTGCTCATGAAAGTTCTCCCTTTCCGGAGATCAGGGTCCGGACCGCGTGCACGATGTCCTCCACCTGGGGAAGGGCGGCCCGTTCCAGGTGCTCGGGGTAGGGGGTGGGGACCTCGACCCCGCAGACCCGGGACACGGGGGCGTCCAGTTCGTAGAAGGCACCCTCGGTGATCCGGGCGCTGATCTCGGCAGAGATGCCTCCGCTCCGCCATCCCTCGTCCACCACCACGGCGCGGTGGGTCCGCCGCACCGTCTCCAGGATCGCGTCGGTGTCCAGGGGGCGGAGGGTGCGGAGGTCCAGGACCTCGGCCGAGATGCCCTCCTCCTCCAGGGCGTCTGCTGCCTGCATGGCCTTCACGACGCCGAGTCCGAACGTGATGAGGCTGACGTCCGATCCCGTCCGGCGAACCTCGGCCCGGTCGATGGAAACGGGCCCCGCGTCCTCGGCCAGCTCCCCCTCCATGTTGTAGAGAAGGACATGCTCGAAGATGATGACGGGATCCGGGTCTTCCAGGGCGGTCCAGAGCATCCCCCGGGCGTCCTCCAGGGTTGCGGGGGTGAGAATCCTGAGACCGGGGATGTGCGCGTACCAGCCGTCGAGGCTCCGGGAGTGCTGGGCCGCCACCTGTCGGCCCCCGCCGGTGGCCATCCGGATCACCAGGGGGACGTTGAAGGCGCCCCCCGACATGTGGAGGAGGGTGGCGGCGTTGTTCACGATCTGGTCCATGGCCAGGAGGCTGAAGTTCACCGTCATGATCTCCACGATGGGGCGCATTCCGCCCAGGGCAGCCCCGATCCCGGCGCCCACGAAGCCGGACTCCGCCAGCGGGGTATCGCGGATCCGCTCGGGCCCGAACTCCTCCAGGAGGCCCTTGCTCACGGCGTAACACCCGCCGTAGTGACCCACGTCCTCGCCCATGAGGAAGACCCGGTCGTCCCGATGCATCGCTTCCCGGATCGCCCCCCTCATGGCCTCGCGGTAGGTGGTCTTCATGGCGCCCCTCCCGTCTCGCTGTGGACGAAGCGTGTCAGTTCCTCCACCGGCTCCCAGCTCCCCTCCTCGGCGAAGGTCACCGCCTCCTCCACCTCGGCGGTCACCTCGGATTCCAGCGCCGCCAGCGCGTCATCGTCCAGCATCCCCGCTTGCCGCATCCGGTCGGCCAGGAGCGGGATGGGGTCCCGCTTCTTCCATTCCGACACCTCCTCCCTGGACCGGTAGAGCTCGGGGTCAAACATGGAGTGGGGCCGGAACCGGTAGGTCCGGAACTCCAGGAAGTGGGGTCCGCCCCCGGCCCGAATCGACTGGACGGCCCGCCGGGTGGCATCCTCCACCGCGAGGACATCCATCCCGTCCACCGCCCACGCGGGCATCCCGTAGCTCGTGGCACGAAGGGCGAGGTCGGTTTCGGCATGGGCGATCGCCAGCGCGGTGCCCATGGCGTAAAGGTTGTTCTCGCAGCAGAAGAGGAGGGGGAGGTCCCAGAGGGCGGCCAGGTTCATGGATTCGTGGAACTCCCCCTCCGCCATGGCGCCGTCGCCGAAGTAGCAGGCGGTCACCCGGTCCTCCCCCTTCATCTGCGCCGCGAGGGCGAGACCTGCCGCCAGGGGGAGGCCCCCGGCCACGATGGCGTTGCCGCCGTAGAACCGGGTTTCGGCGTCGAAGATGTGCATGGAGCCTCCCCGCCCTCGGGCGCATCCCTCCTTCCTGCCGTACATCTCTGCCATGATGGTCGTGGCCGGAACGCCCCGAGCCAGCGCCTGGCCGTGCTCACGGTAGGTGGCGACCACCGAGTCCCGGGGTTCGAGGACCGGCAGGGAACCCGCGGCGACGGCTTCCTCCCCGATGTAGAGATGGAGGAAGCCCCGGATCTTCTGCCGGGTGTAGAGTTCGGCGCACTTCTCCTCGAATCTCCGGATGAGGATCATGCTCCGGAGAAGGGCCCGGGCGTGGGATTCGTCGGGGAGGGGCGGGGAGGGAGGGAAGGTCATGTCGGTTCCTCGAGGGTGGAGAGGTCTCCTTCGGGGGTACCCAGTTCCCGGGCCTTCAGGAGGCGCCGCAGGGTCTTCCCGCTCTTCGTCCTGGGGAGGTCGTCCAGGAAGGCGATCTCCTTCGGCGCCGCCACCGAGCCCAGGCGCTTCCGGGCGTGACCGAGGATCTCCAGCCGGAGATCCTCCGACGCCTCGTGGCCGGGATGGAGGCTGATGAAGGCCTTCACGATTTCCCCGACCATCGGGTCGGGCTTTCCGATGACGGCGGCCTCCGCCACCGCCGGGTGCTCCATCAGGGCGCTCTCGACCTCGAAGGGGCCGATGAGGTGACCGGCGGACTTGATCACGTCGTCGGCCCGCCCCACGAACCAGTAGTATCCGTCGGCGTCGCGGCGGACCAGGTCTCCCGTGAGGTACCAGTCCCCGGCAAAGCATCCGAGGTACCGTTCCTTCTGGTGAACGTAGCTCCGGAACATGGAGGGCCAGCCCTTCCGAAGCAGAAGCTCCCCCTCCACGTCCACCGCCTCGATGAGGGTCACCCCGCCGTTCTCCCGGCGGCCCACGGCCGCGTCCACGCCGGGGAGAGGGTGCCCCATGGATCCGGGGCGGATCTCGCGTCCGGCCACGTTGGCGATCATGATTCCCCCGGTCTCCGTCTGCCACCAGTTGTCGTGGATGGGGAGGCCCAGCACCTCCTGCGCCCAGACCACCGCCTCCGGGTTCAGGGGTTCGCCCACGCTGGCGATGAATCGGAGGCGGGAGAGGTCGAACCGCCGGGGAAGCTCCCGTCCCGACTTCATGAGCATCCGGACTGCGGTGGGGGCCGTGTACCAGACGGTGACCTTCTCCGCCTCCAGGGTGCGGTACCAGCGCTCCGCATCGAACTCCCGTTCGTCCACCACGCTTGTTACTCCGTTGGTGAGGGGAGAGACGATGCCGTAGGAAGTCCCGGTCACCCACCCCGGATCGGCGGTGCACCAGAAGACATCGTCCGGGCGAAGGTCGAGGGCGATTCTTCCGGTGACGTGGTGGGCGACCACCGCCTCGTGGACATGGAGCGCCCCCTTCGGCGCGCCCGTGGTCCCGCTGGTGAAGTGCAGGAGCGCCGGATCCTCCGGATCGGTGTCCTGGATCCGGAAACGGTCATCGGCCTGGGCCAGGAGCGTGGTCAGGCTCCGGACCCCGTCGGCGCCGGCACCCGCCTCTGCAGCCTCCTCCTCCGTTCCGGCCAGGAGGATGTGTTCCAGCGCGGGGAGTTGCTCCCGCAGCGCCCGGACCTTGCGGCGGTAGAGTGCCGGGGTGGTGACGAGGACCCGGGCCGACCCCGGGTCCATTCGCGCCCGGATGGGCTCCGGGCCGAAGGCGGAGAAGAGGGGGCAGACCACGCATCGGGCCTTGAGGGCGCCCAGCGCTGCCACGTACAGCTCGGGGATTCGTCCTGCCAGGAGAAAGACGCGGTCTCCTGGCTCGACGCCCAGGTCTCCCAGGGCGCTCGCGAATCGACTGGTCTCCACGGCGAGCTGGCGGAAGGACATCTCCCGGCGTTCCCCGTCCCTGGAGAGGAATCGAAAGGCGATGCGGTCCCCGCCGGCTCCCTGGGCATGCCGGTCCACCGCTTCATGGGCGATGTTGAGCCCCCGACCCCCCGGGAGGCCGTCCATCTCGGCCCGCGCCCGGGCCCATGCCGACTTCAGTGCGTTCCGGGTCGAAATGCTGTCCATGGGCGGATCCTTCCGAGATCAGGATGGGTGGGCTTCGAGACTCATCGCCGAACGCTTCGCACGGCGGGTCTGCATGAAGGTCCGCGGCAGAAGGAATCCGTGACCGGCCCCGAAGCCCGGCCCCCTCATTCCCCGGCGTCCCGGTGAACCAGGACATGGCCTTCCGACCCCCGGATCACCTTGTCCGCCACGCTTCCCAGCAGGAGGCGGGTTCGGGGATCCCTTCCGCGGGTGGAAAGGACCAGGACATCGGCTCCCGACCGTACCTGTTCCGACAGGATCCCCTCGTGCGCCTGGACCCCCGAAAGCACCTCGTACTCCACCTCGAGACCTCGCCGCCCGAGCTCCTTCGCGGTCCGCTCCATGTACGACCGCAGCCGGAGGATGGGGGCTGCGTCCCCACCCACCTCACCCGTAGGTCGAGGGGTCACCCCGGCGGCGAATTCCTCCCCGTCGGAAGCGACGCCCACCAGGGCGATACTCGCGCTGAACAGCCGAGCCAGTTCCTCCGCCCAGGGGAGGATGGCTTCGGCCATCTCGGAACCGTCCAGTGCCACGAGAAGGCACTGGGGGGCGGGGCGGCTCTCGAGCTGAACGGGGTCATCTCCCGGCTCTCGCCACAGGAAGACGGGCGATGGGACGCTTCGGAGCACACCATCAGCCACGCTTCCGAGCCACATCCTCTGGAAGCGACCCCGACCATGGGTGGTCATGACCACCTGGTCGATTCCCTGCCGGAGCACGAACTCCTGGATGGCTCGCACCGGAGGGCCCGAAAGGAGGTGGGTTTGGATGGGCGACGTGGCACCTGCCGACTCGAGGCGCTGCCGCACCTCCGCCAGATAGTTCGCAGTCCGGGTGCGGGCGCTCTCCATCCACTCCGGCCACTCCGGGTCGGTTTCCTCGAACATCCCGAAGGGTCGAAGCGCGGCCACGGCCTGCGCCAGGTGAATCTCTCCCTGGCTCCGTTCCGCCAGGGAAAGGGCGAAGGGGAGGGCGGATTCGGCGAGCGGCGATCCATCCAGCGGAACCAGGATCCTGCGGTACATGCGCGCTCCCTGACGAGAGGTGATGGGGCAGCTCCGGCACCCCCACACCTTGCGAGAGGCGTGCCGCGCCCCTGCCGTCCGGAAATCCTCGCTCCGGCGCCGATCCACCGGTGGGACCGTGCGTCACAAAGTCCTGCGGGCATGTCATCCTGTCCCAAGCGGGCTTCGCGAGCACCTGGTTCCGACCTCCATGCTTCTCCGTCGAGTCAGAGCCCGCTGGCCCTGCATTCGCAGGGAATTCACGGGCGTTGGAGCTCGAGGCGAGCCCTCGTTCCCCACTCGGAGAGGTGGCGCACGGCTTGCAACGTGCGAGCGTGCCCGACTCCGACTCGACGGAGACGGCTCCCCCCTTCCTCCCCCGGAGGCTCCGCCATGGAAGACGCCCGTCACCGCCCCCTGGTCCGCCGCCTCGAGGACGTCACGAACGACGACGTGGCGGAGGTCGGGGGGAAGAACGCTTCCCTCGGCGAGATGATCCGCGACCTGGGCAAACGGGGGGTCCGGGTCCCCGGCGGCTTCGCCACCACCGCCTGGGCATACCAGCATTTCCTGGCCGAGAACGGCCTTCATGAGCCGCTCGCGGAGCTGATCGGGAAGCTGCGGAACGGGGACCTCCCCCTTCCCGACGCCGGGAAGGCCATCCGCGACCGGATCCTTGCGGCCCGGATGCCCGAGGTCCTGTCGAGGGAGATCAGGGCGGCCTACCAGGCCCTCTCCGCCGCCTCCGGCCGAGCGAATCTCGACGTGGCCGTCCGAAGCAGCGCCACCGCCGAGGACCTTCCCGAGGCGAGCTTCGCGGGTCAGCAGGAGAGCTACCTGAACGTGGTGGGAGAAGACGATCTTCTCGAGGCCTGCCAGCGATGCTTCGCATCCCTCTTCACCGATCGGGCGATCTCGTACCGGGAACGGCTCGCCTTCGATCATCTCCAGGTCTCGCTCTCGGTGGGCGTCCAGAAGATGGTTCGCTCCGACGAGGCAAGCGCCGGCGTGCTCTTCACCCTCGATCCGGATTCCGGCTTCCCGCGGATGGCGGTGATCACCTCTTCGTGGGGACTGGGCGAATCGGTGGTGAAGGGCACGGTAAGTCCTGACCAGTTCAGCGTGTTCAAGCCCGTCCTGGGGCGGGAGGGCCTGGTCCCCATCCTGGAGCGGAACCGGGGCTCCAAGGAGGAGAAGGTGATCTACGATCCGGACCGGCCGGGCGGAACGGTGACGGTGGCCACGTCCGAGGCGGAGCGGGCGTCCCTTTCTCTCGAGGACGACGAGGTGCTCACCCTCGCTCGCTGGGGCGTCATTATCGAGGACCACTACGGGTTTCCCATGGACATCGAATGGGCGAAGGACGGGCGGGACGGGCTCCTCTACATCGTGCAGGCCCGACCGGAAACGGTCCATCACCGGGCGGGGACCGCGGCCCTCCGGTCCTATTCGCTGACCGAGCGCAGCAACGTGCTTGTTCGGGGCACGGCCGTCGGGGACGCCATCGCCCAGGGCAGGGTCTTCCGGATTCATGACCCGTCCGATACGGATCACTTCGAGGCCGGCGGGATCCTCGTCACCGAGCGCACCGATCCGGACTGGGGGCCGATCCTGAACCGGGCCGGCGGGGTTATCACGGACCAGGGGAGTCGGACGAGCCATGCCGCGATCGTGAGCCGCGAACTCGGGATTCCCGCGGTGGTGGGCACCGGAAACGGAATGGAGACGCTGGTGGAGGGCCAGGAGGTCACCCTTTCCTGTGCCGAAGGCGATGAAGGCCTGGTCTACGAGGGTCTGCTGGCCTTTGAATCCACGGAAGAAGCTCTCGACGATCTCCCGGTCACACGGACCCGGATCATGATGAACATGGGAAATCCCGCCGCGGCCTTCCGCTGGTGGCGACTCCCGACGCGGGGGATCGGGCTGGCCCGGATGGAGTTCATCATCGGGGAGATCATCAAGGCCCATCCCATGGCGCTGCTCCACCCGGACCGCCTCTCGGCGGGGGACCGGGAGGCGGTGGCAACGCTCACCCGGGGATACGAACGCCCGGAGGACTACTTCGTCGATCACCTCGCCCGGGGGATCGGCAAGCTCGCCGCCGTGGGGCATCCCGACCCGGTGGTGGTTCGACTCAGCGACTTCAAGACGAACGAGTACGCGGGCCTCCTGGGCGGCGCGGGCTTCGAGCCGGCGGAGGAGAACCCCATGCTCGGGTTCCGGGGTGCCTGCCGCTACCACAGCGACCGCTACCGCGATGCCTTCGCCCTCGAGTGTCGGGCCCTCCGACGGGTCCGAAACGAGATGGGGTTCGACAACGTGATCCTCATGGTGCCGTTCTGCCGGACGCTGAAGGAGGCCGACCGCGTCCTTGAGGTCCTGGCGGAGAACGGTCTGGTTCGCGGCGAGAACGGGCTCGCGATCTACGTCATGTGCGAGGTGCCCTCCAACGTGGTCCTGGTCGAGGAGTTCGCGGAGCGGTTCGACGGCTTCTCCATCGGCTCCAACGACCTGACCCAGCTCGTGCTGGGGGTGGACCGCGATTCGGGCGCGAAGGAATTGACCGAGATCTTCGATGAACGGGATCCCGCCGTCGTGCGCATGATCCAGGACGTGATCCGGCGGGCACACGCGAAGGAACGGGTCGTGGGAATCTGCGGACAGGCGCCCAGCGATCATGCCGACTTCGCCGAGATGCTGGTGTCGGCAGGGATCGACTCCATCTCCCTGAACCCGGACACGGTTCCGGCCGTGCTTCGAAGGGTGGGGGCGTTCGAGTCGACCTCTGGATCCGGGCGAGGCTGACCGGATGTCCCCATCTCCCCCCGCCCGCCCGCCGGAGCGAATGCCGGAGCGACCCCCGAAGCGACCGCCGGAGCGAACGAACGCCACGCCCTGGCCCGTGCTGAACGTGGTTCTTGCCGTCTCGCTTCTGCTGCTTGTCCTCCTCGTGAGCCGGGGGTGGGACAGCACGGAGACCCCCTCCGAGGCCCCCTATTCCCGGTTCCTCGACGCCCTCGATGGCACCCGTGTGAGCGAAGCCCGGATCTCCGCGGAGGCCGTGGAGTGGACGGAAGCGTCCGGCCCGGACGCTCCGCGCTTCCGGGCGGTCCGCATTCCCGGCTCCGATGAAGGGGACATCGTGACGCGTCTTCACGGGATGGGCGCCACGATCACCGGAGCGCCGTCGGAAGAGGGTTGGGGAATCCTCCTGGTCTGGTTCCTTCCCCTTGCCGTTCTCCTCGGGTTCTGGATCTGGGCCCTTCGCCGGATGGCCGGCGGAGGACAGACCGAGGCCCTCCGCTTCGGGTCCAGCAAGGCGAAGATCTGGGACGAGCGCTCCCCCGGGGTCTCCTTCGACGACGTCGCCGGCGTGGACGAGGCGGTGACGGAACTCCGCGAGGTCGCCGACTTCCTCCGGAACCGCGAGAAATATACGAGGGTCGGGGCCCGCATCCCGAAGGGCGTCCTCCTGGTCGGTCCCACCGGGACCGGGAAGACGCTGCTGGCACGGGCCACGGCGGGGGAAGCCGGGGTCCCCTTCTTCGTGATCTCCGGGGCGGAATTCGTGGAGATGTTCGTGGGGGTGGGTGCCGCCCGGGTGCGGGATCTCTTCCGTCAGGCGCGGGAGAAGGCGCCGTGCATCGTCTTCATCGACGAGATCGACGGTCTCGGGAAGGCCCGGGCGGGAGCCGGCTCCCCGGTGAGCAACGAGGAGCGCGAGCAGACGCTGAACCAGCTCCTGGTCGAGATGGATGGGTTCGACGCCACGGTGGGGGTCATCATCATGGCCGCCACCAACCGTCCGGACCTCCTGGACCCTGCGCTCCAGCGCCCGGGCCGGTTCGACCGACAGGTCATCGTGGACCGTCCCGACCTGAAGGGGCGCGAGGCGATCCTCGCGATCCATGCGAAACGCGTGCAGCTGGAGCCCGATGTCGACCTCCGGGTCGTGGCCTCCCGCACGCCGGGGTTCGCCGGGGCCCAGCTGGCGAACGTCGTGAACGAGGCCGCGCTGCTGGCGGTTCGTTCGGACCGGAGCCAGGTGGCCATGAAGGATCTCGACGAGGCCATCGACCGCGTGATGGCGGGGCTTGAGCGGTCGAGTCGCGCGCTGATTCCCCGGGAGAAGGAGATCGTCGCTCACCACGAGATGGGTCATGCGCTGGTGAGCATGCTGCTCCCGAACACCGATCCCGTGCACAAGGTGAGCATCGTGCCCAGGGGCGCCACCACGCTGGGCTCGACAATCCAGACGCCGCTCGAGGACCGGTACCTGCTCACCGAATCCGAACTGCTGGCCCGCCTCACCGTACTCCTGAGCGGGCGGGCGGCGGAGCAGCTGATCTATGGGGAAACGAGCACCGGTGCAGGGGACGACCTTCGAAGAGCGACGGAACTGGCGCGCCGGATGGTCACCCAGTTCGGCATGGCCGAGGGTGTGGGACCCGTGGTGCTCGACGACGACAGGGGATCGGGGTACGGAGGGTGGGTGCCCGAGCTGCGCCGGTACTCCGAGGACACCAGTCGAACAGTGGACCGCGAGGTGCGCGCAGCGGTCGAGGCCGCCAGCATCAGGGCCGAGGAGATCCTGCAAGAGAACGAGTTGTTGCTCAGGGAACTGGCGGCGGACCTGCAGGAGCGTGAGGTCATGGAAGGCGGGGAACTCGCCCACCGCATTGCGGCGAGGGTGCCGGCCCCCGCACGAACCGGGCGCCTGACGCCCACCTGACAGCGACTTGCCAAGACGTGGCCCGGGTGCCCTTGTGAGAGCTTCGCACCCGGGAGATGCTCCGCCTCGTGGACCATCTTCCTGCCGTCACTCTTCACACCCGAGTCCTGTCATGCCCGCTCCTTCCCGGCGGTCTCCGGCCCGGCACGCGCCGACCCGGACCCTCACCGCCGCCCTGGGCCTCCTGGCCCTGTCCGCCGGTGCCCTGTCTGCGCAGATGCCCTCTTCCCAGCGCGCCCCCCTTGCCCCGGTTCCGGGGTGGGTAGGCGGGGAGGGGGCGGCCAACTACCAGCTGGCCGCCCGATTCGCCCCCTACAAGATCCGGGACCTCGTCCACTCCACGTCGGTGAACCCGACCTGGATCGAGACCGGTGACCGGTTCTGGTACGCCTGGACCAGCGCCGAGGGCACCCGCTGGATGATCGTGGACCCGGCACGGGGCACCCGGGAACTCCTCTTCGACAACGACCGGCTGGCGGCCGAGCTGACCCGCATCACGCGGGACCCGTGGGACGGGCAGAACATCCCGGTGCGGAACCTCCGCTTCATCAGCGACTTCGTCGTCCAGTTCGAGGTGCAGTCCTCCCAGGAGGAGAAGTACGAAGTCGAGCAGGGGGAGCGCCGCCGCGAGCAGCGCGACGAGCAGCGCGACGAGGAGCTGGAACAGGAGGAACAGCAGCAGGACACGGTGCGGACCACGACCCGCACCCGCAGGAAGGTTCACTACTTCCACTACGATACCCGCACCCGCGAGCTCACCGAGCTCGAGGACTACGAGGCGCCGGACCGGCACCCCGGGTGGGCGAGCGTGTCCCCGGACCGGCGGTGGGTGGTGTTCAGCCGCGAGTTCAACATGTGGAAGATGTCCTACGACGACTACATGAAGATCGTGGACGCCCGCCGGGGCCTCGCCGGCACCGAGGCCGAACGCGCCGAGAACCGGGTCGAGGTGGAGGAGATCCAGCTCACCACCGACGGCGAGGAACACTACAGCTACGGAAACACCGGCCGCGGCCAGACCGACGTCGAGACCGCCGAGGAGCACAAGAAGCGCCAGTCCGCCGGCATCACCTGGTCCCACGACGGCCGCTGGTTCGCCTTCACTCGCTCGGACCGCCGCGAGGTGGGCGACCTCTGGGTCGTGCACACCGTCGGGAGCGCCCGCCCTCGCCTCGAAAGCTACAAGTACGACATGCCCGGCGACGAAAACGTCACGCAGGTGGAGCTCATGGTCTTCAATGTCGAGTCCCGGGAGTTCTCGAAGATTGATGACGACCCCTGGAAGGACCAGCGCATGGGGCTCTGGAGCGCTCCCGCCCCCGACGACCGCACCCCCGAGGATCCACCGGGAGCGCGCTGGATTTCGGACCGGTCCGACGAACTCCTCTTCTGGCGCCGGAGCCGCGACCAGAAGCGTGTGGACGTGATGCGGGCCAACCCCGCCACCGGCGAGGTCGAGGTGATCATCGAGGAGCGCCTGAACACGTACGTTGAGCACCAGACGCCCCGGCGCCTTGCCAACGGTGACCTGATCTGGTGGTCGGAGCGGGACGGCTGGGCGCACCTCTACCGCATCGCGCCGGACGGCTCGGTGGTGGCCCGTCTCACCGAGGGCCCCTGGCACGTGAGCGGGGTCGAGGAGCTCGACGAGGAGCGGGGCTTTGTCTACCTCCGGGCGAACGCCCGGGAAGTGGGTGAGGACCCCTACTACCAGCACCTCTACCGGGTCCGCATGGACGGCCGCGGGCTCGAGCTCCTGAACCCCGGGAACTACGACCACCGCACGAGCATGTCGCCGACGACCCGCTACTTCGTGAACAGCTACTCGCGGGTGGACACCATTCCCCACTCGTCGCTCCACGACGCGAGCGGGCGGAAGATCATGGACCTCGAGGTGGCGGACTTCTCGTCGCTCATGGCGTCGGGCTACCAGTTCCCCGAGCCCTTCCGGGTGAAGGCCGACGACGGCAAGACCGACATCTACGGCGTCATGTACAAGCCGTACGACTTCGATCCCGCCAGGGTCTACCCCATCGTGGCCTACGTCTACCCGGGCCCCCAGACCGAGTCGGTGGCGAAGTCCTTCTCCACCGCGGCTTCGGAGCAGGCCCTGGCCCAGTTCGGCATGATCGTCATCACGCTGGGGAACCGTGGCGGGCATCCGGACCGCTCCAAGTGGTACCACAACTACGGGTACGGAAACCTCCGGGACTACGGACTCGCCGACAAGAAGACGGCCATCGAGCAGCTCGCCGACCGGCATTCCTTCGTGGATGTGGAGCGGGTCGGCATCTACGGGCACTCCGGCGGCGGCTTCATGTCGACGGCGGCCATGCTCGTGTACCCGGACTTCTTCAAGGTGGCCGTGTCGTCGGCAGGGAACCACGAGAACAACATCTACAACCAGAACTGGTCGGAGAAGCACCACGGCATCACCGAGAAGGTGGACGACGACGGGAAGGTCACCTTCGAGTTCTCCATCGACCGGAACTCCCAGCTCGCCGAGAACCTCAGGGGCCACCTGCTCCTGACCACCGGCGACGTCGACAACAACGTGCACCACGCCGGGACCTTCCGCATGGCCGAGGCGCTGATCCGCGCCAACAAGCGCTTCGACTTCTTCGTCTACCCGGGGCAGCGCCACGGGTACGGCAACATGGGCGACTACTGGTTCTGGCAGCGGGCCGAGTACTTCGTGAAGCACCTGCTGGGCGACACGCGCTGGAACGCGGACATCGTGGAGCTGAACCGCGAGCGGGCGCTGACGCGGCCGGGGCGCTGACCGTACCGGGAACGCCGCCCCGCCCGGGGTGCTGATCGGAACGGGCGCTGATCGGAACGGGGCGCTGATCGGAACGGGCGCTGATGCCGGCGACCGCACCCCGGGCCGGCACCCTCGGAAACGACAACGCCGCCGACGGATTCGTCCCGTCGGCGGCGTTGTCACCTGCGCATCCCCCCCGAAGGGGGAAAGCGGTTCTGCGTCAGTTCCCCGCAGGCTCCAGCCGGAGAATGGGGGACTCGCCCCCGCGCCGGTCGTCAATGGCGAGGTAGATGAACCCGTCCGGTCCCTGGCGGACGTCGCGAATGCGGCCCACGGCGCCCAGGAGGAGGGTCTCCTCGCCGGCAACCTCGTGCCCGTTCAGCGTCACCCGGGCAAGCTGCTCACCGGCCAGTCCGCCCACGAACATGCTGCCGCGCCAGGAGGGGAAGGCGTCGCCCGTGTAGATCATCTTGCCGGAGGTGGCGATGGAGGGCGTCCAGTAGTGCACCGGGTCGGTCATCCCAGGGGCCGACGTGGCATCGTGGATCACGTTCTGATTGTAGTTGATCCCGTGCCCCACCACCGGCCAGCCGAAGTTGGCGCCGGCCACGACGAGGTTGATCTCGTCACCGCCGCGGGGGCCGTGCTCGTTGATCCAGACCTCGTTGGTCTCGGGGTGCACCACCATGCCCTGGGCGTTCCGGCTCCCGTAGGCGTAGATCTCCGGGAGGTACCCCGCCTGGCCCACGAAGGGGTTGTCCGAGGGGACGCTGCCATCGTCATGCAGGCGCAGGATCGAGCCGACATGGTTGTCGGTGGTCTGCGCAGGGTGCGTCTCGGGGGTGTCGGTTTCGGGCGAGTTGCCCCGGTCGCCCACCGTCACGAAGAGGTATCCGTCCCGGTCGAAGGCGAGGCGGGATCCGAAGTGCTGCCCCGCACGACCCCACGCCTGGGCCTCGAAGATCTCCTCGACGTCGGTGAGGGCCGACCCGTCAAAGACGCCCCGAACCACGGCGGTGGTCCCCTCGTCGCCGTCCATGCGCGGCTTGGAGAAGCTCAGGTACACCATGCGGTTCGAAGCGAAGTCGGGGTGGAGCACCACGTCCAGGAGCCCGCCCTGGCCGGCGGCCCGCACCTGGGGTACGCCGCGGATGGGCGTGGGGTCGAGTTCGCCCCCGCGGATGATCCGAAGCCTCCCGGGACGCTCGGTCACGAGGATGTCGCCGTCGGGCAGGAAGGCGATGGCCCATGGGTTCACGAGACCCTCGGCCACGGTCACGACGCGGAAGTCGTGGTGATCCGAGCTCGTGACCTCGCCCGTCTGGGCCACCGAGGGCGTCGGGTCGGCGCAGGCTGCCGCAGCGAGAAACATGGCGAGCCCGGTGACCCGAAGGAGGGCATGGCTCGCGAGGGGACGGGATGGGGGCATGAAGAGGGACTCCTTGGAGCGGGAAGTTGTCACGACCATGGGGAAAACCCCGCCCCGGCCCTCCGGGTTCCGGCCGGTCCGGGCCCCTCCGGGCCCCTTCAGGGGAAGATGCCGCGCTCCTGGTACGCCCGCGCCACCTTCCCGATGGCCACCGCCATGCCGGCGCGGCGAAGGTCGGTGTCGTGGAGGATCGACATCTCGCGCATCTGCTCGTACCCCGAGACCATGGTTTCCTCGAGCCCCGAGTTCACGAGATCTTCCTCGTCGGCCCCCACCGCCAGCTTTTCGAAGATACCGTCGTTGAAGCTCTGCCCGGTGAGCTCCTCCACGGCCCGGAGGATCCTGTGGTTCGCCATGGCCTCGAAGCGCTGCTCCATCCGGCCGAAGCGAATGTTCGAGAGGTTCTTGATCCACTCGAAGTACGAGACCGTTACGCCGCCTGCGTTCAGGAACATGTCGGGGATCACGAGGACGCCCCGCTCCCGGAGGATCTCGTCGGCGTCGGCGGTGGTGGGTCCGTTGGCGCCCTCGCCCAGGATCTTCGCCTGGATGTCGGGGGCATTGTCCTTCCGGATCACGCTCTCCAGGGCGGCGGGAATCAGGATGTCGCAGTCCCAGGTGAGTCCGTGCGCCCCCTCCTTCCCGCCCTCGATCTTCTCGTCGGCGTCCAGATCGAGGAGGGAGCCGCCCTCCTCCCGGTGCCTGTAGACCTCGTCCGCGCTGAACCCGTCGGCGCGGTAGGCCGCCCCCTCCCGCTCGAGGATTCCGACGATGACGGCCCCGTCCTCGGCCATGAACTTCGCCGCGTGGTACCCCACGTTCCCGAATCCCTGGATGACCACGCGCTTCCCGTCGAGCCCGGCGGAAAGCCCGAGCGGCTCCATGTCGGCCTTCCGGGAAACGGCCTCGCGGAGCCCGAAGTAGACGCCTCGCCCGGTGGCCTCCACCCGCCCGCGAACGCCCCCCTGGCTCAGCGGCTTGCCGGTCACCGCGCCCTGCGCGCTCACCTCGCCCTGGGAGAGGGAAAGGTAGGTGTCCGACATCCAGGCGATTTCCTGCGCGCCCACACCCATGTCGGGACCGGGGACGTCCACGCCGGGCCCGATGCAGTTGCGGCGCACGAGCTCGTAGGTGTAGCGGCGGATGATCCGCTCGAGCTCCCTCTCGGAGTAGTCGTCCTTCTCGATGCGAATCGCGCCCTTGGCCCCACCGAAGGGGATGTCCACCAGGGCGCACTTGTAGGTCATGAGGGCCGCCAGCGCCGTGACTTCGTCTTCGGAGGCATGCTTGGTGAGGCGCATGCCCCCCTTCACCGGCAGGCGGTGCTGGGAGTGGTGGGCCCGCCAGCCGTGAATGACCTCCACCTCGCCGTCGTCGCGCCTCAGGGGAAAGCTCACGTGGTAGACCGCGTTGCATTCCTTGATCTGGCTCAGGATTCCGCGGGGAAGGTCCAGGAGGGCGGCGGCCCGGTCGAAGTGCCGGTTCACCTGCTCGAAGAACTTCGGCCGCTCGCTCATCCGGATTCTCCGCCCGCCTCCGCCTCCCGCACCGCTTTTGTCGCCGCATCCACCGCAGCCTCGGCACCGATGAAGCCGATCTTCGAGTGCGTACCGTCACAGAATGGCTTGTTCGTGGATCCGCCGCACCGGCAGAGGTGGACGGGCTTGCCCTCCCTCGTGGGAAGGGAATTCCCGTCGGCATCCACGAGGTCGATCGCTCCCTCCACCTTGAGGGAGCCATTGCGGTTCACGGTGATGCGCACATTTGTCATGGAAGATCCAGCGTGAAGGTCATCTGTACCCGCGTGCCCTCGGGGGGCATGCGGCGGGTCGGGTGGAAGAGGGTGAGCCCCCGCTGGTGGTCCCGGATCGTGTAGGCGGCGTTGGACACCACGCCCCCCGGACACGAAAAGAGGCAGAGGATGCAGCCGGAGTCCCAGTGGTGGTTGTGCTCCTCGTTTCCCCCGAACCGGAGGTCCAGGCCTGCTCCCCCGGGGTCGTCCAGGAGTTCCGCCAGCGGGACTTCTCCGTTCGACCCCGCCCACCGCACCGTCACCGATACGGGGGACCCCTGAACCCGGCTGGCGGGCTGGGGCACGAAGGGGACCCAACGCAGGTTCCATGCCGCCATGGGCACCCCTCCGCCGTCCTCCGCACCCAGTTCGCGGAACACCCGGGCGAGGGTCGTGTCGGGCACCGAAGTCAGGAAGAGGGCCTTTCCGGCCGCGCTGCCGTTGCGGTTCACGACGGCGTGGTACTGGTGGTCCGGCGGAAGACCGGCGGCGAACGCCTCGGGGTGGGCCACCGCGTCGAACGTCACCGAACGCGCCTCGTGATCCACGTGGAAACCGTGCTGCGCCGAAAGGGGGGTCGGAGCCGGGAGCGAGAGACCGGCGCCCACGACGGAGAGCCAGGCCATCGAGGCCAGGCGGCCCCGGAGCCGGCGGGGCGATCGGATGATCGAGAGGGGCGCCGTCATGGCTCAGCGGCCCTCGTGCCCCTCCATGTTGCCGCAGGCCAGGGGGGTCCCCCCCTCGCCATGGACCATGATGAAGTGTGGGGAGTCCGTTCCGACCTCGTCGGCCTCCAGCGTGGTCGTGGAGGTCCCGGTCCCGTCGGCAAGGCCGGCCACCGGGTTCAGGGGGACCACCACGGGGCCGCCCGAGGCACACGTTCCGGCATGGATATGGGCGGCGTACTGGGCCTCACCGGGGAGCCCTTCCAGTTCGAGGATCACCACCACCGCATCGTCCGAATGCATGGCCATGGCCTCCCCCGACACACCGGACGCGTTCATGGTTTCCAGCGCGATGGTCACGTGCATCATCGTGTCCATGGGGGAAGGGGACGCTTCCACCGCAGGCGCCGTGTCCGGCTGGATCGTCGGGTCGTCGACGGGTGCCTCGTCACCGCAGGCTGCCACGCCCAGGGAAACGAGGGCCGCGGTGCCGAGAAGACGGAGGGAGCGAAAAGAGTGGGCCATGACGGACTCCTTGAGCAGTGCGGAGAAGAATTCTGGAGAGGGTGTGATTGCTTTGGATTGTCGTGGAAGGTCCGCCCCGCCCGCGGCATGCGCTCGGCGTCGCCGCGCCGATGGGGTCGGGTACAGCGAAACAGTATGGGGGTGGATGCGGCGGTTCCGCCAGATGGTTGCCCTCAACGGGGGCCCGGCGGGGAACCTTGGACGGGGTCGGGGGCTCAAGTAGATTCGAGCCGCAGGATCCGTACGGGTCCTGACGTCGGGCCCGATGCGGACCGGCATTCCCGGATGGCTGGAGACAGGCGTGAGCAACTGGAAGCGACGACAGACGGTAACCGTCGACATCGGCGGCGTGAAGGTGGGAAGCGAGCACCCGGTGGTGGTCCAGTCCATGACCAACACCGACACCGCCGACGTGGAAAAGTCCGTGACCCAGGTGGAGGCCCTCGCCGCCGCCGGGAGCGAGATCGTCCGGGTCACGGTGAACAACCACGAGGCGGCAAGGGCCGTCCCCGAGATCGTGGCGCGCCTCCGGAATCGGGGGGTCACCACGCCCATCGTCGGGGACTTCCACTACAACGGGCACCTCCTCCTCCGGGATCACCCGGAATGCGCCCGGACGCTGGGCAAGTACCGCATCAACCCCGGCAACGTGGGGACCAAGCGCCGCGACGAGAACTTCCAGCAGATCGTTGCCATCGCCGTCGAGAACGACAAGCCGGTGCGGATCGGCGTGAACTGGGGGTCGCTGGACCAGGATCTCCTCACCGACATGATGGACCGGAACGCTGCCCAGCCGAAGCCGCTGGATGCCCCGGCGGTGCTCCGGGCCGCCATCATCGAGAGCGCCGTGCGGTCGGCGGAGCTGGCGGAGCGCACCGGGCTCCGTCCCGACCAGATCCTGCTGTCGGCCAAGGTCTCGGAGGTCTCCGAGCTGGTGGCGGTTTACCAGCAGCTCGCCGCCAGGCTCGACGCCTCCGGGCTCCTGTATCCCCTCCACCTGGGCCTCACCGAGGCCGGCATGGGTGCCAAGGGCATCGTCGCGTCCTCGGTGGCCCTCGCCCCCCTCCTCATCGCCGGGATCGGCGACACGATCCGCATCTCGCTCACCCCCGAGCCCGGAGGCGACCGGACCCTCGAGGTCCAGGTCGGCCAGCAGATCCTCCAGTCGCTGGGCATCCGGAGCTTCGAGCCCCAGGTCACCTCCTGCCCCGGATGCGGCCGTACCACCTCCACCTTCTTCCAGGAGATGGCCCAGGACATCCAGGCGTACCTCCGCCAGCAACTCCCCGTCTGGAGGGAGCGCTATCCCGGCGTGGAGGACCTGTCGGTGGCGGTCATGGGATGCGTGGTGAACGGCCCGGGCGAGTCCCGGCACTCGGACATCGGCATCTCGCTCCCCGGTACCTTCGAGGAGCCCAAGGCCCCGGTCTACGTCGACGGCGAGCACTACACGACGCTCAAGGGCGAGGGGCTGGTGGAGGAATTCAAGGGAATCCTCGAGGCGTACGTGGAGCGGCGGTACGGGGTCGGAGGGGCCGGCAGGGCAGAGGCGTCGACGGGGGTCCCCCTCGGAGCCGGGGAACCCGCGGTGACGGTCCCCGGCGGCGGCGGCTGACTGCGGCCTTCCCGAAGCCCCCGGGCCGCGGACCCGGTTGGAACGACGAACCCCCCGGTGACTGGATGCCACCGGGGGGTTCGTCGTTCGCGCACGTCGGTCCGTGAGGCAGTCCTGCCTCAGGAAACGTTGGGGTTGGCGTTTCGCTCCACCTCCGGCAGGGGGAAGCACCGCACGTCACCGTACACACCACCCTGGCGATAGGCCGTACCGGAGGCCGGTACCTGGGGAAGGTCGAAGCGCCGCATGTCGTTCAGGTGGTGACCCTCGAGGAAGAGTTCCCTCGCGCGCTCCACCCTTACCTGCGCGGCGATCTCGGCCGTCGTTCCGCCGGCGTAGGTCGGCAGCCCGTGGTGGTTCCGCAGGAGGTTGATCCGGGTCACCGCCTCCTGGCCTCCCTCGACCTCGGCAATGATGAGGTGCGCTTCCCGCCAGGTGGCGATGGGGAGGGACGAATCGCGAAGAGTCGCCGCGCGTGAACTTCCGTACTTGGTCACGAGCCAGACCGGAGTCTGGCTGTCGTGGCCCACGGTGTTGGTATTGATCACGTTCACGCGGGAGTCCGGCACTCCACCCACCATGAGGTCGCGGAAGGCAGGGGCCACCGTCACGCGGCCCCCGAAGAACTCGTCACCCACCCGGTTCCACCGCCGGGCCGAGGCGCTTGACGCGGTCGCCACGACCTGGAACCGGGGGTTCAGCCCCAGGGCCGCCCGGGCGTCCGCCGCTGCCAGACTCCCGTTCCCCAGGTTCAGGTGCGTGCGGGCGCGTCCCAGCAGGGCCATGGCTTCCGTTGGCTGGTCCCCTGCGATGCGGGCGGATTCGATGGCCCGACCGAACCGCGCGACGGCGGCTTCGAAGGCCTGGGCCGGCTGCACCTCCGGGCCCTCTTCCTGGATGACCACCGAGCAGAATCCCTCGCCCAGGAGGAGGTGGCTGTAGCCCGAATAGGCCGCGGCCTGGCCGATGAGCCGGGTCCGGTTCGCCACCTGGGCATCGCTCCACTCGTCCAGGCGCGCAAGCGCGTTGTCTGCGGACCACCGGGCCGTGGAGAGCGGCCGGTAGATGCCGGGGGGGTTGCCCGCACAGGAGTTCAGGCCATAGGGCGAAGAATCCGTGATGGTTCGCTGGTCCAGCGGGAACCGGCCCGCCGTCACCGAGGCGTCCTGCAGTTCGTTGCCGAGGACGCCGGAGTTCACGATGTAGGCGCCCAGGGCGCAGTCGAAATCGGAAATGGTCCCCGACACCAGGAAGGCGGCGTTCTGGGGGTCGTTCAGGTCGTTGGCGTCCACGACCCCGGGTGCCTCCACGTTCAGGATGCTTTCGCATCCCGCGAAGGTTACCAGGGCAGCAAGGAGAGCCGCGGAACGGATCGCGCTGTTTTGACGTGTCATGGTTCGGCCCTCCTTCAGAAGGTGATGTTGACGGAGGTGACGAACGAGGTCAGCTGCGGGAGGTGGTTCTGCTCCAGCCCCCCGAACAGCCCTCGGGCACCGCCCAGGAAGCGGGCTTCCGGGTCCATCCCTGTCCAGTTCGTGATCGTCCCCAGGTTCCGCGCCGAGAGGCTGACCGAGGCGCGGGAAGCGCCGATCCGGTTGGCCAGATCCGTGGGAAGGGCGATGTTCGCCGACACCTCCCGGAACCTGAGGAAACTGGAGTTGTTCGTGTACTCGGCTCCGAAGACGTCTCCGCGCTGGTAGGCGGCGAGGCGGGTGGGGTGGGAGTCCACGAAGGCGGTGGGGTCGGCGTTCTCCTCGCAGATGTTGAAGAGGGAGCAGCGCACCCGGGTGACATGGTCCCACTTGTAGAACCCGGCCTTGAAGTCCATGAGGCCGTAGAGCCGCACCCGGTTGTGAAGCGTCACGGTCGCGCCGAAGGCGCCCTGCCAGAGCGGCTCGCTCCTCCCGATGAAGACGGCAGGTGCGACCACAGTGTTGCCGTCGTAGCAGGGGGTGGTACCGCCCGCGCCGTCATCACACATCATGGAGGCGTTCTGCACCTGTCCGGCCTCGTTGAACTCTGCCGACACGATGCGCTGGTTGAAGAAGCTCGCGATGGGGTACCCGACCTTGTGGGTCACGCCGAACCCGAGACCGATTTCGTCCTGCTCGCCGAGGCTGATGACCTCACTGTCGTTCCGGGAAATCGAGAACGTCGTCTCGAGCCGGAAGGTGGGGGTCTCAACCGGCTGGGTCGTGAGCACAGCCTCGAAGCCCGAGTTCCGGACTTCTCCCACGTTGATGAACCGCGAACCGGGGAACCCGGTTGATGGCGCCACCGGCTGGAGCAGGATCGCATCCCGGGTGCGCTGCTGGTAGTAGGTGAAGTCGATTCCGGCCCGATCGCGCAGGATGCCTGCCTCGAACCCGATTTCGAACTCCTCGCCCTTCTCCGGACCGAGGTCGGGATTGCCCACGCCGCCCGGGGTTACGGTCGCCGCATCCCCGGGGCCGGCCACCGCGCTGAAGGTCCGAAGTGCGTCGAAGGCGCCTGGCTGTTCTCCGGCCCGTCCGTACGCGGAGCGAAGCCGGAGGTCGCTCATCCAGCCCACGTCCCAGAAATCCTCTTCGGAGAGGACCCAGGTTCCGGAGATCTTCGGGTAGTAGACCAGTTCGAAGTTCTCACCGAAGGCGCTGTGGTCGTCGGCCCGAAGCCCAAGGGTGATGTACCGGCGGTCGTTCCAGGAGAACTGCTGCTGGGCGAACACGCCCAGGCTCACGCTCTGAACAAAGGTCTCGCCCGAACTCCGTTCGGCGGTCGCATTGATGACCCGGAGCCCGGGGAGCGCGAACTCGACGCCGGATGCGCTGACGGCCCTGAGCATCCGGTCGTAGTACTGGGTCCCGAAGGACGTCTGCGACGTCAGGTTCTCGCTCACGGACAGGGAGATGCTTCCACTGTAGTCGAGCGTGTAGTTCGTGATGTCACGGCGGCCCACGTCCTTTCCGCCGCGCCCGGTGGGCGACCACTCACGGTAGATCTGGCTGATCTCGGTCAGGGTCTGGTCATCCTCGCGGGTGTCGTCCAGGCCGAAGATCACGCGCTGGGTGAACCATTCCGTGGGCCGGTGATTGGCCTGGATGCTCCCCGTGAACCGCCCCAGTTCCTGTGTACGGCTGGTGGCATTCCAGTAGTACTCGGGAGCGAAACTCCGGCCCCCCCGCCGGCGGTCGGTACCGTCCTCCAGCTGCACCCGGTTGGGGTCGTTGGTCCCGAAGTGGAAGGGCGTCGAGAAGTAGCTGGCCCAGGTCACCCCTCCGCAGCCGCCTTCGCATGCGAGGTTGAAGGTGCCCCGGGTGTAGCCGACGTTGCCGGTGAGCTCCAGCCGGGGGGAGGCCATGACGGAGAGGTTGACCCTGGCCCCCCTGCGGGAGACCGAGTTGTCCAGGTCCGCCCCCTGCTCCGCATCCCAGTTGCCGGACACGTGGTAGCGGAAATCGGCGCTCCCTCCGCTCAGGCTCAGGTTGTAGTTCTGAACGTGTCCGGTGCGCCAGAGAGGGGTTCCGCGCGCGGCCTCGGTGGCGGCGAAGTTGAGCGATTCAACCTGGCCGGTGTTCGGGTTGCGCCAGTAGTTGGTCGGTACCCGGCCCTCCGAATCCGCGAACCAGTTGGCACCCTGCCGAACGGAGAAGTTCCACTCGGGCATGCCCTGGGCCCCCCGCTTCGTGATGATCTGGATCACGCCGTTGGCGGCCTCCGTGCCGTAGAGCGTCGCTGCGGCGGGCCCCTTGATGATCTCGATGCTCTCGATGTCGTCGGGGTTGAAGTCGTTGATTCGGGAGATCACGCTGGACCCGAAGGCCTGGTTGACGGGGCCGGAATTCTGCGCGTTGTCCACCCGCACGCCGTCCACGTAGAGGAGCGGCGTGTTGGAGAGCGAGATGGAGGAGGAGCCCCGGATGCGAATCTGCGAACCGCTCCCGACCATGCCGGTGCCGGGGGTGATCGTGACCCCGGGAGCGCGGGCATTCAGCAGGGACTGCATGTCGCTCACGGGGTTCAGCTCCATGACGTCGGCGGCCCGGATGGACGAAACGACGTTCCCGATGGCCCGTCGCTCGGTTCCTCCTGCCGTCCCCGTCACGACGACCTCGTCGAGGGCCACGGCCGAGGTGGCGAGCTGGAAGTTCAGCGTGGCGGTCTGGCCCTCGCTGACCTGGACGGTCCGGGTCTCCGAGCGGAAGCCGAGGGAAATGGCCCGGATCTGCCGCTCGCCGGTGGCCACTCCGGTGAGGGTGAAGCGCCCGTCGGCCCCGGAGATGGCGCCCTGCTGGGTTCCGACGACCACGACCTGGACCCCGCTGAGCGGGTTCCCGGCCGGGTTGCTGATCACCCCCGTCACCGTCCCCGTCTGGGCAGCGGCAGACGCGGGCGACATGCCGAGGAGCAGAAGGACGGGTAGGAGGAGGAGCGCGGTGGAGGTGCTTCGGAGTCCTGCCCGGCCGGGAGGCCGGGCTGCGTACCTGGATCGGATCATGGTGGGCTCCCTTGAAGAAATGGCGGTGGGGGGAGGCGGCGGGACGGGGAGTCGCTCCGGAAACGTTACGATACAGGCACCCGGAAATACAAGATTATTGTTCCGGAAGGTGTTCGAGGCGCAGTGTTTGCGCCCCGAAATGCAGAGACCCCCCGGTGGCTGGATGCCACCGGGGGGTCTCTGTGCCGCAGTGCGATCCCCCCCTCCGCCGCGGGGGCGGGGGCGGGGAGTCCTCGGTTCCGATCTACCGCGGCGGGTTGGTGAAGAGGTTGGGGTTCGAGAAGATCTCGTTCGTGCTCACCCGAAGGCAGAAGGGATCACCGTCCTGCACGTTCCGAGTGGGATCTGCAGTCGCAGGCTGCCCCGTGGCCACCCGGCCCACGACCTGGACCTGGGCGAAGGGCGACGTCGTGCCATCCTGCCCCCAGCGCCGAAGGTCCCCCAGGCGACGGCCCTCGAGCCAGAGTTCGATCCCCCGCTCGCGGACGAGGAGCGCCCAGCCCTCGGCCGGCGTCGCGGCGCTGGCGCTGCTCAGGCCGTGGTGCGCCCGGACCTCGTTGATCTTCCCCACCGCGCCGGGCACGTTGCCCGAGCGCAGGAGCGCCTCCGCCTCGATGAGACGCATCTCCGTTCCCTTGGCAAGCGGAATGGAGGAGTTCCGGAGAGGATACTTTTCGGCCCGCCACACGGGCCGGCGATTGTCTCCGCCGACCTGGTTGTTTCCGGCGGCGTTCACGCTGCGGAAGCCCACGCGGGGGTCCCCGCCTGCTCCCGGGTTGAAGCTGTCACGCCCGTACCCGGCAAACTCGGTTCCCCATACGCTGTACTGAAACCCGTTGTCGCCACGGAAGGCCCAGTTGTGCACGCCGTTGTGCTCGGAGGTGGAGTTCTCCGAGTGGACATGGGCGTACACGAAGTTCGTCGGAACCTGCGAGGCATCGGCCACGGCCTGGTCGACCTGCCCCAGCATGAGCCGGGCCTGCGCCCGCCCGGCGAGGGCCGCGAGACGGAGGTTGGCGTGTCCTCCCGCCTGCGCCGTCTGCGCGGCATCACCGAAGTACGTCACCGCGCGCTCGCTGAAGGCCGTGTGGATCTGGCGCGGTCCCCCGTCGATGACCGCGTCGCAGAACATCTCGCCCATGATGCGGTTCGTGAATCCTGCATAGACCTGCGCGAGGGCGACCCACTGGTTGGATGTGGGGTCGCTGACCAGCCCCTGCACCTTCGCGGCAGCATCCTCTGCCTGCCAGCGGGCCTGGGAGGTGTTCCCCCAGTGGGACTGGTTCTCGGGGGATTCGTTGTTCGGAATCCCCTCGCTGATCTCCCGCACCGGCACCCACGATCCGGAATGGACCAGTTCGCCGGAGAGGACTGCGCTGGCGGAGTAGATCCCGCCGCCGCCGTTGATGGTGGTGGCAATCCCGAAGCTGCCGAGGGCCCCGTTCACGATGGCGGGGACCGCATTCGAGGTGTCCAGGTCGGTCTCCTCGATGAGGGCCGGATTCGAGACCCCCAGGTCGCAACCGGAAAGCAGGATCAACCCTCCTGCTGCCAGAAGTCCGAGGGACCGTGTGCGGGCGGATCCGGTCGAAGCCGGGCTCCACCTCATTCGTTCGATACGCATGTGCGATTCTCCTTGGGCTCGGCCGGTCAGAACTGGGCGCTGACTCCGAAGACGATCTGTCTCGGGGTCGGCGTATCGAAGAAGTTGTGGGCCCGGAGCGCCGAGTCCGCCAGGTCGTTGCGGTACATGCCTTCGGGGTCCAGTCCGGGGTAGTCGGTCCACCGCAGGAGGTTGCGCCCTGCCAGCGAGAGCGTGGTGCTCTGGACGCCGAATCGGCCAAGCCACTCGTCGGGCATGCGGTAGGTCAGCGTGACCTCACGGAGCTTGATGAAATCCGATGCGAAGGCGAAGTCGCCGTGGGTGAGTGCCGAGTTCCGGCCGCACCGGGCAGCTTCCACCGTGCCGGGCTGGGCGTCACGGCAGTAGTGGGCAATGGGTCCCGCCGTGGTCGACCCGACCTGACCCTCGATCAGGTTCCCCTGCCGGTCGCGCTCGACCCCCTGCCGGGTGGCTCCGGTGGTGGCGTCGGCGAGCACCTGACGCTGCGCCTGCACCAGCCACCGCATGGAGTGGTCGTGGTTCATGTGGCCGCCCTTGTGATCCAGCAGGAAGCTGAACCCGACACGGGGGCCGATGGAGAAACTGCTGCCGAACTGGACCTGCCGGGTGGGAAGGGGCTGGCCGAGGTAGTCCCACCCCTCGGGGAGTTCCCCGTCCGAGCCGCGCAGCAGGTTCGAGGCCAGTCCGACCTCGCCGTCCAGCTCGATGAACCGATCACCGAAGAAGGATCCCACCGGGTAGCCCTCGCGCATGAACTGGAGCCACTGGAGCTGGATAGGCGCACCACCGCCCAGGCTCACGATCCGGTTCTCGTTCGTGGAATAGTTGATCGTGGCGTCCCATCCAAAGCTCCGGGCCTCGATCACCGTGCCCCGGAGTCCCACTTCCCACCCCTTGTTCTCGATCTCTCCCACGTTCCGGAGCTGGGTGGAGAGGAACCCGAGCGAGGGGGGTTCGCGCACCGCGTACAGGGCATCGGTCGTTCTCTGGTCAAACCGGGTGACCTCGAGACGCATCCGATCCTCGAGGAGCCCCATGTCGATCCCGAATTCGATTTCCGTGCTGATTTCCGCGGTGAGGTCCGGATTTCCGAGGTTGCCCGGGCGGACAGCGGGCTGCCCCCCCACGGCCGACTCCGGGAGCCACGTCCGGACTGCCGAGAAGTTCGAGGGCTGCTGACCCGCCGTTCCATAGGAGGCCCGCACGCGAAGGGACGAGAAGACCGTCGGGAGTGACACCTGGTCCGACAGCACGTAGGAAACGTCGGCCTTGGGGTAGATGGCGTAGTCCACGTCCTCCCCGAAGGCGGAGTGTCCGTCCGCGCGAGCGCCCAGCGTGACGAACAGGGCATCGCCGAACCCGAACTGCTGTTCCGCGAAGAATCCTGCGCTCCGCTCCTTGAGACGCCCCTCGGCGCCGCTCGTGGAGAGGGCGGCACTCACGGTCTCGAGGCCGATGAAGGGGAAGCCGTTCCCGATGGAAGAACTCCAGCCCTGGTCGCGGTTGAAGTACTGGAACCCGGCGGAGGTGGTGGACCGGATGCCGTCGGTGAGCTGCCCGCGGAGGGTCGCGGCGTAGTCGACGTTCAGGTTCAGGTTCTGCCTCCGGTAGTTGCTCCGGTACCCCGCGATGAAGTTGTTGATGGCCCCGAACGGGAAGAGCTGGAACTCGTCGGAGTTGAAGATGTCGGCGCCGAAGGTCAGACGGTGCGACAGCGCCTGGGTCGGCTGGTGTTCCGCCGTGAGACCGCCGGTGAAGCGATTGCCGTTCTGGAAGGCCTCGATGACCGTGTGGTCGCGGGTGGGCGTCCCGAACTGTCCGGCCGGGCCACCGACGAGACCGTTGATCGTGTAGCCCCGGGTGTTGTTGGCGTCGGGCGTGTGCTGAACCGAGCGACGGGTGAACCCGGAGCTCAGGCGGAGGGTCACATCCTGACGGGGCACGACGGAGAGGTTCAGCCGGGCGGAGTACGCGTCCTCACCCCCGTTCGGCAGGATCCCGTCTTCGGTACGACCGGTCAGTGCGGCGTAATACGAGAAGTTCTGACCACCGCCCGTGACCGAAACCTGGTGCGACTGGGTAGCGCCGCGCTGCACCATTTCGTCGTGGAACCAGGCCGAGTAGGCGGAGATGTCCCACCAGTCCAGGGGGGTGGACAGGACCCCGTAGTCGGCGTTGTACCGCCACTGCGTGATGCCTTCCCGGCCTCGCCGGGTGAAGATCTGGATCACGCCGGCCGAGGCCTCGGTGCCGTAGAGGGTCGCTGCCGACGCCCCGCGGATGATCTCGATGCGCTCGATGTCGGCGGGGTTGATGTCGTCGAGTCCCGACCAGGAGGCACCTGCCGTGGTGGTTTCGATTCCGCTCGAGCTCGAGTTGTCGATGCGGATTCCGTCCACGTAGATCAGCGGCTCGTTGGACTGGCTGATCGATGCGGCACCACGGAGCACGATGCGGCTCCCCTGGCCGGACTTTCCGCCGCCGGGCATCACGTTCACGCCGGGTGCACGGGCTGCCAGGAGCTGAGAGAGGTTGTTGATGGGGGCCGACTCGAGGGCGGTGACGTCCACGGAGGCGATGGAAGTGCCGATCTCGCGGCGGGCGATGCCCGCGGCCTGACCCGTGACGACCACTTCGTCCAGCGCCACGGCGCTGACCGAAAGCGTGAAGTCGAGGGTCGCGGTCTGGCCGGCCTGGATCGTCGCGGTCTGCGTGACCGAGCGGTAACCGAGCGACGTGACACGGATCTCCTGCGATCCGGTGGCGACGTTCTGGAACGTGTACTGACCGCGGGCGTTCGTGGTTCCGGAGCGGTTCGTCGCCTGGATGGTCACGAAGGCGTTGGCAATGGGCTGGCCCGAGGTGTTCACCACCGTGCCGGTCAGCGTGCCGGTCTGCGCTTCGACACCGCCGGCCAGGGGCGGGGCGAGCAGACCCAGAGAGAGGAGAAGTGCGGAGCAGAGGGCGAGGACGCCGAATCGATGTCGGCGACCGCCTCCGTTCCCTTCGCGGACGGGGCGCGTACCCGTGTAGGACATGGCACCACCTGGATGCAGGAGCGGACAGGGAACCGGAAGGGTTCCCCAGGGGAACAAGCGCGCAACATACGACGGTACATTCGCATGCCACAAGCCTCCGCAGCCTTGCATCCGAGGCGGTGCGCGAGATCGCACGCAAACATGTATACAGGCTGGGTTCCGGCACGGGGTTCCGGCACGGGGTCCCGTCACCCGAAACGTTTCACCCCCCGGCGGCTGGATGCCACCGGGGGGTGAAAGGATTTCGGATCGAATCGTTGGCCCCGCACCTCGCGAGGCGGCGGAACCGCCGACGGGCCGATCAGAAGCGCGGCCCGTCGGCCCTGCTCAGTTGCCGATGTTCGGATTGGAGTTGCGCTCGTCCCGACTGATGGGCAGACACAGTTCGCCCATGGGGTTGTCGAGCACGTTCCGCACCTGGTCGGCCGTGGTCGGCTGATCCGCGCTGGCTTCGACCCTCACGACGTCGAAGTCGGCGTAGCCGGGCGTGGAGGCCCAGCGGCGAAGATCGGAAAGCCTGCGCCCTTCCGCGTAGAGCTCGATGCCCCGCTCCCGCTGGAGTACGTACCAGGCTTCGGTCTCGGAGGCCGCGCTCACGTTGGCCATGCCGTGGAAGCTGCGGAGTTCGTTGATCTTGCCCATCGCACCGTTGACGTCCCCACCAACCAGCAGGGCCTCGGCCTCGATCAACCGCATCTCGGCTCCCCGGGCGATGGGATGGTTGCTGTTCCGGGACTCGTACTTCAGAACCCGCCATGTCTCCCTGCGCCCGTCACCACCGATGAGGACATCGCCGGCCGGGGTCCGCGAACGGTATTCGAGGCGTGGGTCCCCGTCGGTGTCCTGCACGCCGGAGAGGTCCGTTCCAAAGGCGGCGAACGGGGTTCCCCAGAGGGAGGCCTGGTTTTCGATCATGAAGGCCACGTGCAGGCCGTTGTTTTCCACCGTGGTGTTGTCGGACATGCGGACATCGTGAACGAAGTCGGTGGGCACCTGCCCTGCGTCCGACACGGCACCGCTCCAGTTGCCCAGCATCATCCGGACCTGGGCGCGGCCAGCGTGGGCGGCTCTCACCAGCTGGGTGTTGTTCGCCGCCTGGGCGATGGTGATGGCCTCGCCGAACTGCTGCTCGGCTCGCTCGTAGAAGGCGGAGACCGGCTCGATGGGCCCGCCCTCGATGACCGCATCACAGAAGCTGTCACCCAGGAGCCGGTTCGAGAACCCGGCCCAGGCGAGCGAGGTTGCGATGGGGACGCTTGCCCCGGGATTGCCCCCCTCGTTCTCGAGGATCACGCGGATGATGTCCGCCGCCTCCTCCGCCGTCTTGCGGGCGTTCTGGGCGTGGCTCCAGCGGGTGACGGTTTCGGCCACGTCGTCGTTCACGACGACGGCGGCGCTCCATTCCTCCATTCCCACCCACTGGCCCGAGTGGACGATTTCGTCCGTCAGGTAGGCCTGTGCGCCGAAGACGCCGCCATGGGGAGCGGCCCCGCCACTGATGGCTCGACCCAGGTTCCGCTCGGCCCCGATGACCAGGGGCTGGATGGCGGCGGGATCGAAGAGGTCGTCGCCCTCGATGGTGCCCGGATCGAAGACGCCCAGGTCACAGCCGGCGAGCAGCAGCGCTCCCACGCTGGCCGCGACCATCGGACCGAACCCGCGTCGGGTTCGCTTTGTCGATTTTCTCGTTGTGTCATTTGGCATGATGGTCTCCTCAGAGTTCGATGGAGAAGCCGAGGATGAACTGCTGCGGCATCGGGGTGGGGAAGAAGGAGTGATGCTGGAGCGTCGACTGTGAATTCAGGTTGGCCTCGGGCTCGAGCCCCGGCGTCGTCTGGGTCCTCCAGAGATTCCGGCCGGCCATCGTCACGGTGGCGGCGCTGAGACCTACCCGCTCCGGCCACGCCGACGGCATGCGGTAGGAGAACGTCACCTCGCGGAGACGCCAGAAGTCGGCGGGCACGGCGAACTCGCCGTGGCCGAGGACGGAGTTCCGGCCGCAGATGGCCTCATCCAGCGAGCCCTCGGCGGCGTCTCGGCACCGGTTCGATACCGGCCCGGGGGTAACCCCGTATTGTGCGTGGCGGGCAGCCTGGTCCTCACTCACGACCCGGTTCGGAGCCATGGTCCAGCGCATGGTGTGATCGTGGCGGAAATGCCCACCCTGGTGATCGAAGGAGAACCCGAAGCTCATCTGGTTCCCGACAGAGAAGTCGCTCCCCAGCTGTAGCGAGAGCGTCGGCTGTGCGGGCCCGATGTATTCCTCGGCGTCGGTGCAGTTGCCGGGGTCGGCGCAGAGGGTCTGCTTGTTCACGACCTCGCCATCCACCTCGATGAGGTGATTGCTGGCGAAGAAGCCACCCATGGGGAAGCCTTCCCGGATGTGCTGAAGCCAGCGCACGGTGAGGGGAGCTTCGCCGGACAGGCTCACCACCTCGTTCTGGGTCGTGGAAATGTTGGCCCGTGCATCCCAGCGGAAGCCCTCCATCTCGAGGATCGCCGCGTTCAGGCCGAGCTCGATGCCGGAGTTGTGGACCTCTCCGACGTTGCGGAGCTGCGTTCCGAGCACGCCCTGCGACGGAATGTTCCGTGCCTGGAAGAGGGCGTCCCTGGTGGTCTGGTCGAACCAGGTGAATTCCACCCCGACCCGGTCACCGAACAGCGTGGCATCGAAGCCCAGTTCGAGCTCCTGGCTCACCTCGGGGCGGAGGTTCGGATTCCCCACGTTGCTGGCCACGATGGCCGGCAACCCGCCGGCTCCCGAGACCGCGCCGTAGGTCCGGACGGCCGAGAAGGCGCCGGGCTGCATGCCGGCCATGCCGTAGGCCCCCCGAAGCCGCATCGAGCCCCAGTCCGGGCTCCAGAAGTCGTGCTCCGAGATCACGTAGGAAACGTCAACCTTGGGGTAGACTTCGAAGTCCACCTCTTCTCCGAAGGCGCTGTGCCCGTCGGCCCGGAGGCCTCCGGTCACGAAGAACCGATCGCCGAGGCCGACCTGCTGCTCCATGAACACGCCGAACATCCGCTCCTCGGAGCGCGATTCGCCGGCGACGAAGCCGGACGACGTCGCGTTGACCACCCGCAGGCCGCGGAAGGCGAAGTCCTGGCCGTAGGCGCTCTGGATGCTCGACTGGGTCTGGAACCACTGAACCCCTGCCGAGGTCGAGGACCTGATGTCGGGGGTGATGTCGGTGGCGAAGGTGCTGGTCATGTCCACGTTCAGGTTCTGGGCGAGACGCCGATAGTTTCCGGCGTAGCCCCCGCTCCAGCGGGCGACAACCTCGGGCGGCAGGTACTCTGTATTGTCCGAGTTGAAGAAGTCTCCGCCGAGGGTGAGGCGGTGCGTCCACTGATCACCGGGGCGGTAGGTCGCATTCACGCTCGAGGTGAAGCGGTACCCGCGCTGGAACATCTCCAGCTGGCGGATGCCCTCCGTGGGGGTGAACTGACCGTCGGCACCCTGCATCAGCGCGTTGATCAGGAACCCCTCCTGGTTGTTGCCCTGTCCCGGAACCATGACCTCGCGGGAGCTGTACCCGGTGGACACGTTGACCGTGAGGTTGTCGGTGGCCCGGATTCCAAGGTTCGCCCGGAAGGCAGCGTAGTCCTCCTGGCTGTTCGGCTCGATCCCGCCGGTGCCGCGCATGGTGCCCGACACGTAGTAGTCCATTCCCTCGGTGCCCCCGGAAACGGACAGCTGGTTGCTCAGGTAATCGCCCCTCTGGGCGAATTCCTGCGCGTAGTAGTCGGAAAAGACCGACCCCGATTCCCTCCAGTACGCGTCGGGAACCCGGTTGGCCCCGACCTCGGAGCGCAGGCGCCAGACGGGGGCGCCCGTGGTCCCGCGCCGGGTGGTGATGTTGATGACGCCGGCTGCGGCCTCGGTGCCGTAGAGGGTGGCGGCCGAGGCCCCGCGCACGATCTCGATGCTCTCGATGTCGGCGGGATTGATGTCGTCGAAGCCGGCCCAGGACGCACCGGTGGTTTCGATCCCCCGGAAGGGGGAGTCGTCCATCCGGACGCCGTCGACGTAGATGACCGGCGTGTTGGACTGGGAGAGGCTCGCGAGCCCCCGCAGCACGATCCGGCTTCCCTGGCCCGGCTGACCGCCGCTGCCGTGGATGTGCACGCCCGGCGAACGGGCCTGGAGCAGGTTGGACATGCTCGTGATGGGAGCCGCTTCCATTTCGGCGGCACTGATTCGTGCCACCGAGGTTCCGATCTCGCGTCGGGCGGTTCCGGTTCCACGGCCCGTGACCACGATGTCATCGAGCATCACGGCACGGGTCGGTAGCACGAAGACGACCTCGGCGCTGCCGTCTGCGGGCACGTTCACCGTCCGGGTCGTGGTCCGGTGCCCGATGAGTTCGGCCCGGATTTCGCGTTCGCCTGCCGGCACGTTCGGGATGCGAAAGGATCCGTCGGTGGAGGACCCGACGCGCAGTTCGGTGCCGACCACCGACACCTGTGCATTCACGAGCGCCTGCCCGTCGAGGGACTGGACGGTTCCGGTGACGGTTCCGGTCTGCGCCTCCACGCCGCCGGCGAGGGGCGGAGAGAGAAGGCCGAGGGAGAGGAGAAGCGAGGAACAGAGCGCGGGAACGCCGAATCGAAGTCGGCGACCGCCTCCGTTCCCGTTGTTCACAGGGGACTTACGGGGGATGCACATTGCACCTCCTGGATGCAGGAGCGTTGCGGGAACCCTGGGGTCCCCGTGAGGTCTCATGCAGGAAACATAGGGCGAATCATTTAGATCCCACAAGCATTGGATGCGCTTGCATCCCGTGCGGAATGCGTAATCGCACGCAGATATGGATACAATCTTGCGGGCTCTGACGCGGGCTCTGACGCGGGCTCTGACGCAGATGCTGACGCGGGTGCGGAGGCGGTTACTGACGCGGGTGCCGTGGAAAGGTCCCGGGGCCGTTCCGGACCTCCGGTTCCTCAGTCGATCCTCTCCGGTCTTCAGTCCCCCGGAGGCAGTCCCGCTCCCCCCGGCCCGGCCCCGCCGTCGATCCGCCGGAGGTACTCCCAGAGCGCACGTACCTGGAGGTCGTTCACCCCCTGGATCGGCATGGCCACGCGGTAGATCTCGGCGAGGTCGCGGGCCACCGGGTCCATGCGGATCATCGAGTCGGGGCGGAGGACCATGGCCCGGAACCACTCGTAGTCGCGCCGGATGGTGACCCCGTTCAGGTAGGGCCCGGCCACGTCCACCCCGTCCACCCTGTGGCAGGCGAGGCACCCCCGCACGCGGAACCACCGTTCTCCGGCGTCGGCCATCTCCATGTCGATGGGGTCACCGCGGTCCGGCGCCGCCAGGACCTGGGCGGCCATGGGGTGGTTCGGATCCCACCCCTCCTCGAAGGGAGCCCATTCTTCTCCGGAGTCACAGGCCACGGCCAGCACGATCACGGCGAGAAAGGCCGCGGCGGCGGCGGGGCGGCCCAGGGGCGCGAGGCGACGGGAGTTCGGGGTCGGGAGATCCATCGGAACCGGGGGCTTGAAGACAACGGCGAGGTGGTCCGTAATGTAGTGCATGGGGAAGCATGGGGAGGGCCCGGGGGCGCTGGACGCGCGGGGACCGGAGGAAATACGGTCTCGTTCGTTGACAGGACCCGTACCCGCCTGCACAATGACGTCGGAGCCGCGGCCCCGCCCTCCATGGTCATGCCCCCGCCGGGGGCGCAACCTTCGGAGATGGAGGCGGGCCCGGAGGCAACCGGATGGGGACACCTCCGCATCGCACCTCCCGGTCCCCACGGGATGACATTCATGCCGCGTTTTCCAGGGGCTCCTCGATCGTGGCCCGATCCCCTGCCATCCCTCTCGCGATTCTCCCACCTCTCCCGGTGTCTTCCATGAAGCTCTCGCGTTCCGTGCTCAGTCTGCTGACGGTCTTCCTCGTTCTTGCCGTGGTGGGTGGCGGAGTGGTCTGGAAACTCATGGCCGATGACACCGCCTCGGCGGCGACCCGCCCTGACCTCCCCGACACCGAGGGGGTCGAGGTGGCATCTGCCGGACAGTTCGGTGGTGCCCAGCCCGTGCGCGGCGAGGCCGTGGTGCAGGATACGCTCTGGATCCACGTGGTGGCCTCGGGGCAGGCCGAGGCGTACCGGAGGAGCACGGTGGCGACCCGGGGCTCGGGGATTGTCATGGAGGTCCTCGTGCGGGAGAACCAGCGCGTCCAGGCCGGTGACCTCCTGGTCCGCCTCGATACGCTGGAGGCGGCGATGGAGCTGGCCCAGGCCCGCGCAGGCATGGTCCAGGCGCAGGCCGACTTCCAGGAGCGAATGCTCTTCTCCGGAGACATTCTCGACGAGCAGGCCCGCCTCGAGCGGGAGCGCATCATCCGGGCCTCGTCGGGGCTCGACCAGGCCGAGGTCTCCATCCAGCGGGCCGAACTCGGCATGGCCAACACCGAGGTCCGTGCACCGTTCGCGGGCCGGGTGGCGGACCTCCGGGTCGTGGAGGGCGCGTTCCTGGGCGGAGGGGCCGAGGCGCTCACGCTGGCGCAGCTCGCGCCCATCAAGGTGGAGGTGAACGTGGGCGAGGCCGAAATCGCCTTTCTGGATGCAGGGCGCACGGCCCGCGTCCGCTTCGCCGGTCTCCCGGGGGAGAACTTCACCGGCCGCGTCGAATCCGTGAACCCGCTGGTGGACCCGGAGACCCGGTCCGCGAGGGTGACCCTCGTGCTGAACAATGCCGACGAACGGATCAAGCCGGGGATGTACGCCTGGGCCAGCCTCGACGCGCGCTCGTACCCGGACCGCGTCATCGTTCCCCGGGAGGCGCTGGTGGAGCGGGACCGGCGGCCGGTGGTGTTCATGGCGAACAACGTGGATGAGGAGGGGAACGGTGTCTCCGAGTGGCGCTACGTGACCCCGGGGCACCGGAACGAGACCCACGTGGAGATCGTGCCCACCGATGAAACCCAGGGCCTCCAGCCCGGCGAGATCGTGCTCGTCGACGGGCATCACACGCTGGCCCACCAGGTGAGGATTCGCCTTGTCGAAAACGTCGTGGTGGCGGGCGGGAGACCGGGTCGATGATGCGGAGAGCGCCGGTCCTCCTGGCCGCGTTCCTGGCCCTGGGCGTTGCGGGCCCGACCCTTGGACCTGCCGAGGCCCGGGCGCAGGAGACCACCCTGACGCTGGAGGAAGCGATCCGCCTCGCGGAGCGGAACAACCCGGCCTACCGGCAGACCGTGAACGACCTGGAGCGGAACCGGCTGGACCGCTCCGATGCCTGGCTCACCCTCCTTCCCACGCCCCAGGTCACCGCACTCTCCACCGGCCTGGCATGGAACCTCCAGACGCTGGGGACGGACAACTTCGGGAACCCCATCGGGAACCCCGAGGCCCGCATGATCCAGAGTTCCACCTCCACCCAGCGAGTCGGCGTCGCATTCCAGTTCGATTTCCGGAACCTGCTGAACCTCCGGCAGCAGGAAACGCAGGCGGCGCTCCGCGACATCACGGCGCTCACGCAGGTGCGCGGGCTCCGGGCCGACGTGGCACGTGCCTTCCTGGATGCGCAGGAGCGGGAGGTGACGCTGGCGCTGGAAGAGGAGCTCCTGCAGACGGCGGAGCAGAACCTCGATCTCACCATGCGGCTGTACCGGCTGGCTCGGCGCGACCGCATGGATCTCCTCTCGGCCGAACTCGACCTGGCAGAGCGGGAGAGCCAGCTCGAGAGCGCCCGGACCGACCTGCAGGACGCTCGCCGAACGCTCCGGAACCTGATCGGCGACGAGACGCTGGCGGACATCCGGATCGTCCCGCGGGAGATCCGGGTCTTCGACCCTGCAGGCCTCGACGACGACGTGCTGGTTGCGGAAGCCCTGGTCGGAAGCCCCCGGGTGGAGCAGGCCAGGGCCTCCATCGAGAGTGCCAGTCGCGGGGTGTCCACCCAGCGGGCCCAGTGGCTCCCGACCCTGTCGCTCTCCATGAACACGGCCCGCCAGGAGTTCGAGCGCGGAGGAAGCAGTGCCTTCCTGAGCCCGCTCCCCGAGGGAGACTGGAGTCGGAACGTGGCGGTACAGCTCAACTTCCCGGACCTGGGCCAGTACTTCAGCATCCGGAACAGCACGAGTCGGTCCCGCATCGACGTGCGGAACCAGGAGGAGGCCATGCGGCAGACCCGCCTGGAGCTGGAAGGTGAGGTCCGGACCCTGGCACAGGAACTCCGCCAGACCGAGCGCACCCTCCGCCTCCAGGAGCGCCGGGCCGAACTCGCGGAGGAGCGGAGGGAACTGCAGTTCCAGGCCTACGGCATGGGTCGGGGGAGCTATCTCGAGCTCCAGAACGCCTCGGAACAGGCGGCGAGCGCCCAGCGCTCGGCGCTCCAGGCCCGCTACGCCTTCGAGCGGGCCCGGATCAACCTGGAGCGTTCGCTGGGGCGTCCGCTCACCTCCCGCGAGACGGGGGGCGAGGGGGAGGGCCCGGTGGCCGGCGGCGAGGCGGGAGCCGACGGCGACGCCTCCCGTCTCCCGGAGGGCTGACCCTTGTCCCTCTCCCGCCTGTCGGTGCGGCGCCCGGTCGCCGTTTCCATGTTCTTCCTGGCGGTGGTCCTGCTGGGGCTCATTTCCCTGACGCGGCTCCCCATCGACCTGCTTCCGGACGTGAGCTACCCGCGGCTCGTCATCTACACGGCCATGCCCCAGACCTCGTCCACCGAGGTCGAACGCCTGGTCACCGAGCGCGTGGAGGCCCAGGTGGCCTCGGCGCCGGGGATCGAGCGGATCACGTCGGTCTCCCGCGACGGGGTCAGCCTCGTCACCCTCCGGTTCGGGTGGGGGACGAACATGGACTTCGCCATGCTCAACGTGAGGGAACGGCTGGATCAGGTCCGGCAGACCCTCCCCGTCACGGCGAGCCGGCCCCAGATCCTGCGGGTGGACCCGGATTCCGAGCCGATCATGACGCTCTCGGTGGCGGGGCCGGATCTGTGGGAAACGAAGGAACTCGCCGAGAACGTGTTCCGACGGCGCCTGGAGCAACTCGACGGCGTGGCCCAGGCGCAGGTCTCGGGGGGGCTCGACCGCGAGATCGTCGTGGAGGTGGACCTGGAGACGCTGGAGGCCAACGGGCTCACCATGCAGTCGGTGGCCACGGCGCTGGACCAGGCGAACCGTGCCAGCGCCGGCGGAACGATCCTCGAGGGGCGAACCCGGTACCCTCTCCGGACCCTGGGCGAGTTCCGGATGGTGGCCGAGATCAGCGACGTGGTCGTGGCCCAGCAGCGGACCGCCGCGGGAGGGACCCGGACGATCCGGGTGAGCGACGTCGGGGTCGTCGTGGACGGGTTTGCCGACCGGGAGGTGCTTGCGCGGTACAACGGGCGGGAGTCCGTGGGGCTCCTGGTCTTCAAGGAGAGCGGGGCCAACACCGTGCAGGTGGCCCGCGACGTCGAGGAAGTGGTGGGCCTCCTCCAGGCGGAGTTCCCCGAGGTGACCATCGACGTGGCGAACTCCCAGGCGGGGTTCATTGCCGAGTCCATCGACAACGTGCTCTCGGCCCTGATCCTGGGAGGGATGCTGGCCTTCCTGGTCCTCTTCCTCTTCCTGCGCCAGCCCCGGTACCCGGTGGCGGTGGCGCTGGCGATCCCGATCTCGGTGGTGGGCACCTTCGCGCTGATGGAGGCCTTCGGGGTCTCGCTGAACATCATGTCGCTGGGCGGGCTGGCGCTGGGTGTGGGGATGCTCGTCGACAACTCCATCATCGTCCTCGAGAACATCTTCCGACACCGGGAGTCCGGTGCGGATGCCCTGGACGGCTCGGCCACGGGGGCGGAGGAGGTTTCGGGGGCGATCACGGCGTCCACCCTCACGACGATCTCGGTCTTCGCCCCGATCATCTACGTGGAAGGCGTGGCGGGAGAACTCTTCCGGGACCTCAGCCTGGCGGTGGCCTTCTCGCTCCTCACGTCGCTCGCCGTGGCCCTCACCCTCCTCCCCACGGTGGCGGCCCGCTTCCGCATCGGCGCCCGCCCGGAGATCCGGGGACCCGGTGAACTCCGCCCCGGCCCCCGGCCCGCAGGGTTCCTCCGCACGGCCGCGTGGGGTGGGCGGGTGGCCTGGCGCGCTCCGTTCTGGGCCCTTCGGGGCGGGTGGGGTGTGGGTCGCTCCCTCGTCCGCTTCTGGGGCGACGGCGCGGGCCGTGGTCTCTCCACCGTGTTCGGCCCCCCTCTCCGGGCCTTTGACCGGGGATTCGACCGTTTCGCCGGGAGGTACCACCGGGCGCTGGACTGGGCCCTGGACCACCGGGGACTGGTCCTCGCCATGGCCGGGGGTGCCATGGCCGTGACGATCCTCGGCGCACTGCTCCTGGACCGCGACCTCCTCCCGAGGGTGGACCAGGGGGCCTTCGACGTTGCCGTGGAGCTTCCCGAGGGAACAGCGCTCCACCGGACCAACGAGGTGGCGGCGGAACTGGAGCGGATCCTCCTCGCCGACGACGGGGTGGAGGCGGTGTTCGGAACCGTGGGCCGGGATGTTCGCCGGTTCGCGCAGTCCGACGATGCGTCGGGGCTGCACACGGCCCGGTTCCAGGTCCGCATCCGCGACGGGGTGGCCACCCAGCCCGTGCTGGAACGGCTCCGGCGACCCCTGGTGGCCGCCGGGGGCGAGGGCCAGGTCACGATCCAGGCCGGGCAGTCCTCGGCGCTGGGCCAGATCCTCGGCGGGTCGGACGCCGACATCTCGGTCCGGGTTCGCGGACAGAACCTCGAGGCGGCCTTCGACTACGCCGACCAGGTGGCGGCGGCCCTCGAGGGGAGCGAGCGGGTCATGAACGTGCGGGTGGGGACGGAGCGGGGGCAGCCCCAGATCGAGGTGCAGGTGCTCCGGGAGGAGATCGCCCGGTACGGGCTCCAGGCCTCGGCCGTGGCCGGCGCCGTGGACCAGGCCATGCGCGGCATTCCCGCAACGGAGTACGTGGCCTTCGACCGGAAGGTGCCGGTGACGGTCCGTCTCCCCGACGCCGAGCGCTTCAGCGCCGGAACACTGGACCGCATCCGCGTCAGCGGGGTGCCGCTTCGGCAGCTGATCACGGTGGAGCAGGTGCGCGCTCCGTCGGAGGTCCGCCGAGAGGAGCAGGGCAGGGTGGTCACCGTGCTCGCCGACGTGGCTTCCGGAGGGCTGGACCGGGCCATCGGCGAGGTGGAGGAGGCGCTGGCCGGCATCGCGGTGCCGCAGAACTTCCGCGTGGAGGTGGGGGGCGAAAACGAGGAGATGCGCAGGTCGTTCCGGGACCTGGCCTTCGCCTTCGGGCTGGCGATGATCCTGGTCTACATGATCCTCGCCGCCCAGTTCGAATCCTTCCTTCACCCGGGCACGATCCTCGCGGCCGTCCCCCTGGCGCTCATCGGGGCCGTTCTGGCGCTCCTCGTGGCCGGGGAGGGGCTGAACACGATGTCCCTCATCGGGATCGTGATCCTCGTGGGGATCGTCGTGAACGACTCCATCGTGAAGGTGGACTTCATCGTCCAGGCCCGGGCCCGGGGCGCCGAGCTCCGCGAGGCCATCCTGGAGGCCGGGCGGGTGCGCCTCCGGCCCATCATCATGACCACGGTGACCACGGTGCTGGGGCTGACCCCCATGGCGCTGGGGATCGGCCGGGGTGCGGACCTCCGCGCCCCCCTCGCCATCGCCGTCATCGGGGGGCTTATCGTGGCCACCCTGCTGACGCTCATCATCGTGCCGGTGCTCTTCTCGGTGGTGGAGACCGCGCGGCTGGCGCTGGTGGGTGACGGCCTCCGGATCCGGGGAGCCGACGACGCGGGGCGGGCCGGCGCCCCCGAGCCCGCGGGTGCCATGGCCAGGGCGGGAGTCGACCCGGTTCCGGGCCCGATGACGGGCCAGCGTGCGGGCCAGCGTGCGGGCCGGACCGCCGGACCGCCTGGCACCGGCCCCGAGCCGGGCGGGGGCCCGAGCCCGGAGCCCCTGGGATGATCCGGCTCTCCATCCGTCGGCCGGTGGCGGTGGCCATGGTCTATGCGTCGGTGGCCCTGCTCGGGGTGGCGGCGTGGCGCGGGATCCCGGTGGAGCTCCTTCCGAGCACCGAGTTTCCCCGCCTCAACGTCGCGATCTCGTGGCCCGGCGCCTCGCCCGAGACCGTGGAGGCCTTTGCAACGTCGCCGGTGGAAGCGTCCATCCAGCAGATCGGCGGCGTGGAGGAACTCTCGTCGACGAGCCGCGAGAACGGGGCCAGCATCGAGATCCGCTTCACGCGCGAGACCGACATGGACTTTGCGCGGCTGGAGCTCTCGGAGCGGATCGCGAACCTCGAGGAGGAGCTGCCGCCGGGGGTCCAGCCTCTCCGCGTCTCCACCTGGATCCCCCAGGAGTTCCGAAGGCAGGCCGAGCGTCCCTTCCTGGCCTACACGCTGACCGGCCCCTTCCTTCTCGAGGCGCTCCGGGCTCACCTGGAGGACGTGGTGGAGCCCGAGATCCTGCAGATCCGGGGTGTGTCCGAGATCGTCATCGAGGGTGCGCGGAACCGACTCCTCGAGGTGGAGCTGGACCCGGACCGGATCGCGGCGCTGGGGCTCCGGCCCGAGGACGTGCAGAACGCCCTCCTCGGTCTCGACCTGGTCCGGGAGGCGGGGTCGGTGCGCCAGGGCGACCAGGAATGGGCCATGACGATCCGCTCCCGGCCCGCGACGGCGCTGGATATCCGGCAGGCGCTCCTCACGGTGCCGGGGGGCGGCGCCGGCGCCACCCTCGTCCGCGTGGAGGACGTGGGCGTCATTCGCGACACCTTCGAGGAGCCGCGGGCCCATTTCCGCATCAACGGCATGCCCACGGTGCGCTTCACCGTGCAGAAGGAAGCGGGCGTCAACACCGTCCGGCTGGCGGAGGCGGTGAAGACGCGGATGAACGAACTGGAGCGAAGCAATCCGCCCGGCTCCGAGCTGATCCTGGTCGACGACCAGAGCGAGGACATCAACCGCGAGATCACGGACCTGCGCACCCGGGCGGGATTCGCCGCCGTCGTGATCTTCCTTGTCCTGCTCGGCTTTCTCCGGTCCTTCCGGACGGCAGGGATCGTCTTCGCCACCATCGCCTTCTCGATCCTCATCACGCTGAACCTCATCTACTTCGGCGGGCTCACGCTGAACCTGCTGACGCTGATGGGACTCGCGCTGGGGTTCGGGCTCATCGTGGACAACTCCATCGTCGTGCTGGAGAACATCTACCGCAGGTGGCAGGAGGGGGACGCGCCGGAACGGGCCGCCGAGAAGGGGGCGCGGGACGTGATTCTCCCGATCCTCGCCTCCACGGCCACGACCCTCATCGTGCTCGTGCCGTTCGTCTACCTCCGGGGTGAACTCCGGATCATGTACCTCCCCCTCGCCATCGTGGTGGGGCTGACCCTCGTGGCCTCCATCTTCGTGGCCTTCACCTTCATCCCGGCGCTGGCGGCGCGGCTGCTGGGGCACCGTGGTCCGAAGCGGCCGGCGGCCCTCGCGTCGACGGGAACGGTACCGGTGCCTCCCCCGGCGGAGCCCGGCGTGCATGGGGAGCCCCGCGCGCCCGCCGACCCGCTCCTGGCGCTCCCTGCCTACCGGGACCGGACACCTCCGCTCTACATCCGGTTCTACGCGGGGCTCCTCGAAGCCACGCTCCGGTTCCCGTGGGCCACGGTGGCGGTGGCCGCGGTGTGTTTTGCCGCCTCCTGGTGGGTCTTCGACAACAATGTGAGCCGAGGGCAGATCTGGGCCGGCGGCTTCGGGCAGCAGCGGTCCTTCGTGCAGATCTTCATCGACATGCCCCGGGGCTCGGACCTGGAGCGCCTGGACGACCTCTCCCGGCACTTCGAGGAGCGTCTGGCCCGCATGCCCGAGATCGAGAAATTCACGGCCAACGTCATGGACACCCGCGCGTCCATCCGCGTGGACTTTCCCGTCGAGATGGAATACACGGCGGTGCCCCTGGTCATCGAGGAGGAGATCCGGGCCTATGCCGTGACCTTCACCGGTGCCAACGTCCGCGTCATCGGACAGGGTCCGTCGTTCGGGAGTGGCGGGGGCGGGGGAGCTGCGCCCAACTACACCATCACCTTCCTCGGGTACAATTACGACCGGCTGGCCGAGATCGCCGAGGACTTCGGCCGGCGGATCGAGGGCAATGCCCGGGTTCACGAGGTGGACACGAACGCCTCGGCCGGGTTCTTCGTCCGGGACCGGGCCACGGAGTTCGTGGCGCACATCGACCGGGAGTCCGCGGCGCGCCTCGGGATCACGGTCCGGGAGGCCACCGACCTGGTCCGCTCCTCGCTTCGGGGAACCGGCCCCCAGGGGAGCGTGGTGCTGGGCGAGGAGCCCGTACGGTTCGAGGTCAAGCTCGCCGGGTACCGACAGGCGGACGTCCAGGACCTGAAGGAAACGGTCGTGGCCACCTCCGGGGGGAACCAGATCCGCCTCGGCGACCTCGTGCAGGTGGAGGAGCGCCGGGTCCTCACCCAGATCCGGCGGGAGAACCAGCAGTACGAGCGCTCCGTGGCCTACGAGTTCCGGGGACCGAGACCCCTGGGCGACATCGTCCGCGACGAGCAGGTCGCCCTGACGATCCTTCCCCCGGGGTATTCCATCCGGGAGCGTTCTCCCTGGCGCGTTCCCGAGGACCAGGCCCGGCAGTTCACCTTCCTCCTCCTCGTGTCCATCGGGCTGATCTTCATGGTCACCGCCGGGCTGTTCGAGTCGGTTCGTCAGCCGCTGGCCGTGCTGCTGGCGGTGCCCATGGCCCTCATCGGTGTCTTCCTCACCTTCTACTTCGTGGGGGCGGTGTTCACCCGGGAGGCGTACATCGGGGTGATCATGATGGGGGGGATCGTCGTGAACAACGCCATTCTCCTGGTGGACCACATCAACCGCGTGCGCCTGGAGTCCGAGGCGGACCTCGCGGCGGCGATCCTGCGGGGGACGCTGGAACGGGTGCGCCCCATCCTGATGACCACGGCCACCACCGTGCTGGGGCTCCTGCCGCTCGTGCTCTTCACGCAGTCGGCGGACTCGACGATCTGGAATGCACTGACCTATTCGCTCATCGGGGGGCTCCTCTCCTCGACCATCTTCGTGCTGACGACGACCCCGGCGCTCTACCTGATCTTCGAGCGGATGGGTCGCGCCCCCGACGAGGTGCAGGCACCCGCCGTCGTGCCCCCCCCGAAACCGGCCCCTCCGGGGAGCGGGACTTTACAGCCGGTGGGACCGGGATGATCGTAAGACCGCTCCGGGACGGGTACCGTCGGCGGGGCCGACACCCCCCCATCCCCGGAGCATGCCTCCAGGGCCAGGCTCCACTGCTCCTTCCCGGTTCCCTGCAATGTCCCTTCGTGTCCGATTCGCCCCGTCTCCCACCGGTTACCTCCATGTCGGGGGCGCGAGGACCGCGCTCTTCAACTGGTTCGTGGCCCGACAGGCCGGGGGCGTCTTCATGCTCCGCATCGAGGATACGGACCAGGCAAGGTCGTCGGAGGCGCATACCCGGGCGATCCTCGACGGGATGAGATGGCTGGGCATGGACTGGGACGAGGGTCCGGTGTTCCAGAGCGAGGGTGTCGACCGGCACCGCGCCGACGCGCTCCGGCTCCTGGCCGAGGGGAAGGCCTACCGGGACTTCGCCGATCCGGCGGAGCTGGCGGCGCTGCGGGAGAGCGATCCCGACCGCGTGATCCGGTTTCCCCGGGAGGCGGCGGACGCGCTGGGAGCGGAGGCTGCGGAGGCCCGGGCGGCAGGGGGTGAGCCCCACGCCATCCGCTTCCGGGTTCCCGCAGGCGAGACCACGTGGGAGGACCGGGTGCACGGGTCCATGCGGTTCAGGAACGAGGGGATCGAGGACCTCGTGATCCTGCGCTCCGACGGAACGCCGACCTACAACCTCGCCGTCGTGTCCGATGACGCCGACGGACGCATCACCCTCGTGATCCGGGGCGATGACCACCTCTCGAACACGCCCAAGCAGATCCTGCTTCACGCGGCGCTGGGAAACCCGGTGCCCGACTTCGCCCACGTGCCCATGATCCTCGGGCCCGACGGCAAGCGTCTCTCCAAGCGGCACGGGGCCACGGCGGTGGGCGACTACCGGTCCCAGGGGATTCTGCCCGAGGCCATGGTGAACTTCCTCTCCCTCCTGGGCTGGAACCCCGGCACGGAGGAGGAGGTCTTCCCGGCCGAGGAACTCTGCGAGCGATTCTCGCTGGACCGGGTGCAGAAGAAGAGCGCGGTTTTCGACCTGGCGAAGCTGGAGTGGCTGAACGGCCGGCACCTGGCGGCGGCGCCGGTGGATCGCGTGGCCGCCGAAGTGCGCGCCCTCATGGGGGAGCTTCCCCCCGCAGAGGGGACGCGGGTCAGCGCCGGGGACGGCGCCTGGTTTCTCGGGCTGGTCGAGCTCCTGAAAGTGCGGGCGCGTACCGTCACCGAGATCGCGGAGGTGGCGCGGATCTATACCGGGGACGAACCCCCGGTGGATGCGGACGCCGCGGCGAAGCACTTGTTCCGGGACCCGGGGGCGGCGCGGGGCCATCTCGAGGCGCTGGAGGCGGCGCTGGCAGCGCTCGACCCCTGGGAACTCGGGCCCCTGGAGGTCACGGTCCGGAGTGTGGCGGAGGCGCGGGGAGTGGGGGCGGGGAAGCTCATTCACCCCCTCCGGGTGGCCCTCACCGGGCAGGCCTCGAGCCCCGGGATCTTCGAGGTCATGGCCCTGCTCGGGCGGGAACGGAGCCTCGCCCGGATCGCGGGCGCCGCCCGTCGGGTGCGCCTCGAAGCGCCGGAGGGGTGAGGACACGGTAACAGCATGCTTGACTGGACCTTTCCGGGAGCGTTACCGTGACCTTGGCAAACATCTGTTGTTCTAGGCTTTCTCGATTCGCGCCCGATGCACGGGCCCTGGGGGGAGACATCCATGCCCGCGGTACTAAGCGACCTGGAGCGTGACATCCTGGAGTACATGGTCACGTACCTCAGGACCCACACGTACCAGCCTTCGATTCGCGAAATCGGAGAGGAGTTCGGCATCAGGAGCACGAAGACCGTGTCCGAGTACCTGAGTGCGCTGGCGGCGAAGGGGTACCTGGAGCGGGACCCGTCGAGGTCGCGCGGGATCCGGATCCTCGGCGTGGACCTGAACCCCCACACCGTCTCGATCCCCTGTTTCTCCGAGCTCCCCGCTTCCGCCCGCGGATTCGAGTCCGACGGCGTCGAATCGTGGCTCTCGGTGGACCGGCGACTGGGCGCGGCTCGCGGGTCCTACTTCCTGAAGGTTCGGGAGCCCCGGTGGCAGGGCTTCGGGGTCGAGGTAGGGGATCTGCTGCTGGTGGAACCGGCCGCTGTCCCCGACCTGAAGGACAGGGACCTCGCCATGGTGCACCTGGGGGAGCGCCCGGACCTGTACCGGGTCCAGCGGGCGGGGTTGTCCCTGAGGCTGCAGGCCGTGGGGGATCGGGGCGAGGCCATGGCCGTGGAGGACCCTGCGCGGCTCGTGGTGGGGGGCAGGGTGGCGGGGCTCCACCGCCGCTTCGACGATACCCCGCTCCCGACCTCGACCACCACCCACTGACGGGCCGGGCGCCTCCGGTGTCCGGGGTGGACCCACGGCTCCCGGGTGTCGATCAGCCCCTGGACCGGCCGGGTGGCCCGCAGGTTGCACGCCTCGAACCATCGCGGCCCGGCGACCGGGGCTGGATGGCCCGGGCCCTCGAGCAGGCCCGGCGGGCGGCGCTCGTCGGGGAGGTCCCGGTGGGCGCCATCCTGGTCAGGGGCTCGGTTCTCCTGGCGGAGGGGCACAACCGTACGGTAACCCGCCCGGACCCGACGGCCCACGCCGAGGTGGAGGTGCTCCGGCGGGCGGCGGCGCGGGTTGGGGACTGGCGCCTCGGGGGCTGCACCCTTTTCGTCACGCTCGAACCCTGCGCCCAGTGCGCCGGTGCCATCGTGCTCGCGCGGATCGACCGGGTCGTCTACGCGGCTGCCGACCCCAAGGCCGGCATGGCCGGGAGCCTGGGCAACCTTCTCCAGGACGCCCGGCTGAACCACCGGGCGGAGCTCACGGCGGGGGTGCTTGCCGACGAAGCGAGCCGGCTTCTCCGATCCTTCTTCCGCGCTCGACGAAATCAACTGGATGCGAAATGACGAGGCTCTGGAGGAGAAGGTCAACCCGGGGGGTGGGCGCGGCCGTGCTCATCTTCGTCTCTGCCTGCACCCTCGCCACGACCCCGATTCCGTCGACGGCTCCCCCCGATCTCCCGCCACCTTCCAGCGACCGTCCCCGTCCGGAGGCGCCGCCGGCACCTGAGCGGGAGCCCGTTCCGCCCCCGGTCGCGGCCCCCGCTCCGCCGCCTCCTCCCTCGACCGCCCCCGCGTCTCCGGCAGGGACCCCGCGGGGCCCTGGGGCAACCACGCTGACAACCCGGCCCCTTCCCGCCGGCCTCCCCTCGCAGGTTCGGGCCCTGTGGGTCGTGCGGACCGCCCTGGTCCATCCGGATTCGGTGCGCGCCGTGGTCCGAAGGGCCGAGGCGGGGGGCTTCAACACCCTCCTCGTGCAGGTCCGAGGTCGGGGCGACGCCTGGTACCGCTCGAGCTGGGAGCCCAGGGCCGTGCAGCTTGCCCATCTCTCACCGGACTTCGACCCGCTCCAGCTTCTCCTGGACGAGGCCCGACCCCGGGGGATCCAGATCCACGCCTGGATCAACGTCCACGTGGTGGCGAGTGCGGAGATGCCCCCCCTCGACCCCCTTCACCTCATGCGGACGGATCCGGAGTGGCTGGCGCTGCCCCGGGCCCTGGTGGGCGAACTCCACGGTGTCTCGCCCCGGGATCCCCGCTACCTGGACACCCTCCTCCGGTGGACGCGGGCGAATGCGGCGCAGGTGGAAGGGCTCTATTCGAGCCCGGCGCATCCCGCCGTGAGGCAGCGGGTGGCGGCGGTTGCGCAGGAACTCCTGGACCGGTATCCGCTGGAGGGGATCCATCTGGACTACGTGCGGTTCCCGTCCCCACAGTTCGACTACTCGGCGGAGGCACTGCGCTCGTTCCGGTTCTGGCTCGCGGGGCAGTCCCCGGAGCGAAACCGGTTCGCGGAGGCGGAGGCCCGAGCGGCGAGGGACCCCGTTGCCCTCGCCGATGCCTTCCCGCAGGAGTGGGCCCGCTTCCGCGAGATGCAGGTCACCGAACTGGTCCTCGATGTGGCGCACATGATCCGGGAGCGCGCCCCGCACGCGCTCCTCTCCACCGCCGTCTTTCCCGATCCGGAGGATGCCCGTACCGGTCGCCACCAGGCCTGGGAAAGCTGGCTTGCCAACGGATGGATCGACGTCGTGGTTCCCATGGCCTACACGGACTCGGACGCCGTCTTCCTGACCCAGGTGCGTCGGGCCTCGGCGGTGGCGGGACCCCGACGGGTATGGGCCGGCGTCGGGATCTACCGGAACACCTTCGCAGGATCCACGAGCAAGGGAAGGGCGGCGTTCCGGGAGGGCGCGGGGGGCGTTGTGCTCTTCTCCTACGACTGGGCCGTGGGCGCCGAGGGTGCGGCGTCCGCAGCGCGGGGCGGCGGGGCAGGGAGCTACCTGGAACGCTGGGCCCGCGAAGTCTGGGACGACCGGTAGGGGGGGGAGGGGAAATGTCCGTGGAGCCGGCCGTCTACCGATGGCTCGTCCTGATCCTGCTGGTGGCGGCGTTCATGGTGCTCATGACCTCCGCATGGATGACGGACCGGCTGATCTTCCTTCCCGATGCTTCCGATCCCGGGGCGCCTCCGACCCTGAGGGGCGGGGTCACCGGTGAGGTGATCGGTGAAGAGGTGATCCTGGAGGCCGCCGACGGCGTGTCGCTCCGCGCCTGGTGGTTCGACGCGGGAGAAGGTGCGCCGGCCGTCCTCTTCCTTCACGGCAACGCCGGTCACTACGGACACCGCGTCTTCCAGGCCGAGGGCATGCTCGGGGAAGGGGTGTCGGTCCTTCTCCTGGGGTACCGGGGGTACGGGCGATCGGGGGTGGGAAGCCGGCCCACCGAGGGAGGGGTCGGACTGGATGCGGATGCAGGCTACCGGTGGCTGGCTGCCCGGGTGGGTGGCCCGGACCGCTTGGTGGTTCATGGTCGGTCCGTCGGGGGCGCCGTGGCGGGAGGGCTCCTTCGGGATGCAGAGGTCGCGCCCGCCGGAGTGATCCTCGAATCCACCTTCACCGATCTGGAGGGGATCGCCGGGGCCGTATACCCGTGGCTGGTTCGAGTTCTTCCCTCCTTCCTTCTGCGCCGGATCCACGGGCGTTTCGACGTGCGGGGAGCCCTGGCCGAGTTTTCTCCCACCCCGGGGCCGGGGCCGGGGTCGGGGCCGGGGGCTCCGGGTGAACGGGAGCCTCCGGCGCCCATGCCCCTCCTCGTGATCCACGGCGAGGCCGACAGGCTGATCCCCGTCGAGATGGGCCGGGCACTCCACGAGGTGGCACGTGAGAACCCCGCCCTCGAAACCCGACCGTTCCTCGGCGTGCCCGGGGCGGGACACAACGATCTCCCGATGACCATGGGGGCCGGGTACTTCGCTCGGGTCGGGGCGTTTGTCCGTTCCGCTACCGGGGAGGCTCCGCCGACGGGACGAGAAGGACGGTCGCCGACGCCTGGCGAACCACCTGGCGGCTCTGGCTCCCGAGAACGATCTCCGGAAGAAAGCCCCGGCCCTGGGTCCCCATGATGACGAGGCTGTGGTAGTCCCTCCCTCCCACGTTCAGGATCTCTTCCGCCGCCGTGCCGCCACGGACCTCGACTTCGACGTTCGTCGCGCCGGCTTCGGTGATCTGATGGGCAAGTGCCTCCAGACGGACGCGCCCCTCGGCCCTCCCCTCGTCATTCCCTACCGCGTGTACATGCAGGAGGGTGAAATTCGGGACCCCGGCGCGTGCCATTCCGAGGACCCAGGGGAAGGCACGCTCCGCGACTTCCGAGAAGTCGGTAGGGTGGACCACCTTTTCCGGAAGCCCGCTCCCGCGGATCTCCAGGGCGCCCTCGGGGTCGTGACGTGACGCCTCGATGCGCTTCAGAAGAACCGGAACCCTGGAGCGCCGAACCACTTCCCACGCGACCGATCCGACGAAGGCATCCCGGATCCGGGCGTGGCTCCTGGATCCGACAACGATCAGGTCGACCGCTCGTTCCTCCGCTTCCCGGGCAACCTCGGCGGCAGCAGCGCCGATGGGCACGTCGACCACGACCTGGAATCCCTGGGCCTCGAGGGAGGCCTGGAGGCGACCCAGTCGCTGGCGCACGAGGTCCACCTCGGCAATGGACTGGGACACCGGATAGGTCACCGGCTTGGCGACATGGACGAGGACGATCTCCTCCACGCCGTAGTCCCGAAGGCCGGGCAATCCGGCCACGAGGGCCTCCGTGGCCGGGGAGAGATCCATGGAGACCAGGGCGCGCTTGAACATGTTTACTCCTCGAAGGGGCAGGGTGCATCAGGCTCTGCTGATGACTGGCGTGGCGGCCTACCCCTGGTTGGAAGGTCTGTGCCACGGCCACGTCGTATGCCCGTCGGGACCGTATCCGGCCCCCTTGCCTCCCGGAAACCCAGCCCCGGGACCATTTCGCGGCGTCTCCCGGTCCTGCGAAGCACGCCGGTCCACCCCGGCCCCTCCGCGCCCCGTCCGGGTGCTCCGACTCCTCAGTGGGACAAAGAACCCCGATAGGGACAAGGTGTCCTACCCGCCCGGGGTCAGCCCCGGCGAGCCCGTACCCGCCGGAGCCGCACCCTGCGGCCTCGCACCGTACGGTGCCACATCCCTCGGGGCCATCCCCTGCGGGACCGTCCCTTCCGGAGCCGGGTCCTTCCCGAAGATGCGGAGGATCCCGTAGAGCAGCACGATTCCGATGAGGATCGACCAGACCGGGTGAATCCACTCGGCTGCGGCCGGGATCTCTCCCACGAGCAGCGCCACGGCGGCGACCACGAGAGCGTAGGGGAGCTGGGTCCGCACGTGGTCTACCAGGTCGCATGCCGAGGACATGGACGAAAGGACCGTCGTGTCCGAGATCGGGGACGAGTGATCGCCGAACACCGCCCCCGCCATGACGGAGCTCATGGTGCCGAGGAGAATCGCGTAGTGCTCTCCTCCGGCGAAGCCAACCCCCGCGCCCATGGCCACCGCCAGCGGGATCACCACGGGGAAGAGGATGGCCATGGTCCCCCAGGACGTCCCGGTGGAGAAGGCGGTGACCGCTGCCACGAGGAAGACCAGTCCGGGGAGGAGGGTCAGGGGAAGGGTGTCCTGAAGGAGGGAAGCGAGGTACGGCCCGGTTCCCATGGCTCCGGTCACCCCGCCCAGTCCCCACGCCAGGACCAGGATCACCACCGCCATGAGCATGGACTGGATCCCGCCCAGCCACGCGGCCAGCGCACCCTGCACGGTGAGGATCCGCTGTCCGACCACGAGCGCGATGGCGACGACGCATCCGGCAAAGGAGGCCCAGAGCAGCGCCTTGAAGGGGTCCGCGTCCCCGATGACCGCCACGATCGTCCGGTCTTCCGGGGCCAGCCCTGCCGCTCCCGTCCCCCAGAGGGAGGCGATGGCGACGCCCACCACGACGAGGACAGGGACCGCCGCGTTGTACCACCGGCGCGGCGCGTCCGCAGGCGGCTGGAGGGAGGGATCCGTGGGGTCGGATGCCGGAACCGAGCCGGGGCGAATGAGCCCCCCGCCGCTGGCAGCCCGTCGCTCCGCGTGGTACATGGGGCCGAAATCCCGCTTCATCAGTACGACCATGAGCACGAAGATCAGCGCCAGGATCGGGTAGAAGAGGTAGGGGATCGAGTGGAGCACCATGAGAAAGGCATTGTCGGCCCCCGCCTGCAGCATGGCCGCCTCCGTCGGATCGGTGGCTCGCTCGGCAAGGCTCCCCATGGCGTCCCGGACCTGCGTGATCTGGAACCCGATCCAGGTCGTCACCACCGCGCTCACCGCCAGCGGGGCCGCCGTGGAGTCGACGATGTAGGCCAGCTTCTCGCGGGAGATGCTGAGGCGGTCCGTCATCGGCCGCAGCGCGTTCCCCCGGATCAGCGTGTTCGCATAGTCATCGAAGAAGATGAACCCTGCCGAAATCCAGCTCAGGAACTGTCCGCGGGTCCTGTTGGTGGCGACAATCTCCAGCTTGTCCACGATTCCCTGGGTGCCGCCGCTCCTGGCCATGACGCCCACCATCCCGCCCAGGAAGAGCGAGAAGACGATGATGGCCATGTGATCGGGGTCGATCATCGCATCCAGCAGGAAATCCAGCGCGCCCGCCGTCCCCGTCAGGGGATTGAGTCCGGCCAGGATCAGCGCACCCGCCCATACGCCGGCGAAGAGCGAGAGCACCACCTCCCGCGTCAGCAGGGCAAGGGCGATGGCCACAAGGGGCGGCAGCAGGCTGAGCCACCCCGGCTCGATGTGTGGCGGCATGAAGCGTCGTCCGGTTGCAGGATGATGCGGTGGGGTGGGGGAGGGGGATGCGACGCCCCGGGTTCGCCGAGGGTCTTCGGTCGCGTCCCACCCGTTTACCCGGCGGTGGTTTCGGACCGCAAGTTTGCGGATCTTCCGCCGCACCGCAAATCCCTGTCCAGCCGATCCGGCCTCCAGGGGCCTTGTCTCTCCCGGTGGCCCCCCGCCATCTTTGCCCGGCCAACGTTCCCCCAACGACATCGGAATGCCCATGACCACGCCGGCGGAATCCCCCGAGGATCGCACGGTCCTGATGGACGCCGAGGCGGTCCGCCTCGCGCTGGGCCGAATGGCGCGACGCGCCGTGGAGCTTGCCGGTGGCACCGATGGCCTGATCCTGCTGGGGATCCGGCGGCGCGGCGTGGAGCTCGCCGAGCGGCTCCGCGCCGCCATCGAGAAGGATGAAGGCCGGCGGGTTCCCTTCGGCATCCTCGACATCACGCTCTACCGCGACGACCTGCAGGAGATCGGGCTCCGCCCCGTGGTCGGTGAGTCCCAGCTCCCCCTAGAAGGGGTGGACGGACAGACGGTCGTTCTCGTGGACGATGTCCTCTTCACCGGGCGAACGGTTCGGGCCGCGCTGAACGAACTCATGGACTGGGGCCGCCCGGCCCGCATCCTCCTCTGCGTCCTGGTGGACCGGGAGGGGCGGGAACTCCCCATCCAGGCGGATATCGTCGGTCGGACCGTAAGCGTGCTCCCGCGCCAGCGGGTGGAGGTCCTGGTCCCCGAGGAAGACGGGCGCCTGGCGGTGGAAATTGCCACGCGGGGAGGCACGGCGTGAGTGAACCCACGCCCCCTTCGAGCTCTCCGAGGGAGGGCCCGAACCAGGGCCTGAACGACGGCCCGTCCCAGGGTTCGCCCCAGGGTTCGCCCCAGGGTCCCTCCCGGGCGGCTGCATCCCTCGGCAAGGACCTCATCGGCCTGCAGGATCTCTCGGCAGGGCAGATCCTGTCGATCCTGGACACCGCCGAGCCCTTCAAGGAGATCTCGGAGCGGCGCATCAAGAAGGTCCCGGTGCTGCGGGGGAAGACGATCGTGAACCTGTTCATGGAGCCGTCGACCCGAACGCGGATCTCGTTCGAGTTCGCCGAGAAGCGGCTCTCCGCGGACACCGTGAACATCTCTGCCTCGGGGTCGTCGGTGCAGAAGGGCGAGACGCTGGTGGACACCGCCCGGAACCTGGAAGCCATGCGGATCGACATGGTGGTGATCCGGCACTGGGCGTCCGGGGCCGCACGTTTTCTCGCCGAACGCATCGCCTCCAACGTCATCAACGCCGGCGACGGCGCCAGCGAGCATCCCACGCAGGGACTTCTGGACCTCCTCACCCTGCGTGACCACCTGGGTAATCTCGAGGGGAAGCGAATCTGCGTGGTGGGCGACATCCTGCACTCCCGGGTCGCTCGGTCCAACATCTGGGGACTGTTGAAACTCGGTGCCGATGTGGGTGTGTGCGCGCCGCGGACGCTCCTTCCGCCGGGCATCGAATCCTTCGGCGTCGAGGTGTTCCGTCGGATCGAGGAAGCCATCGAGTGGGCCGACGCCCTGAACATCCTCCGCCTCCAGCTGGAGCGAATGCAGGGCGGCTTCGTGCCGTCGCTTCGGGAGTACAACCGGATCTACGGGGTCACCCGGGCCCGGCTTGAAGCGGCCCCCCGCGACGTGCTGATTCTCCACCCGGGTCCCATGAACCGGGGCGTGGAGATCGACTCGGACGTGGCCGACGGACCCCATTCCCTGATCCTGGAGCAGGTCACGAATGGTGTGGCTGTGCGAATGGCCGTGCTCTACCTCCTGGCCGGCGGCGTCCCCGAGGGGGCGGAAGCCGCCAAGAAGGGGTGATGACGATGGCCTGCGCGGCACGCTCCGGAATGGACAGAAGATCCGACTGAAGTCTCAGGAACCCTCGCCAACAGCTTCCGCGAACAGTCGCGGAGGGGGCCCCGGCATCACCTGCCGCGCCCTGAACAGGTCCTCCGGGACCGAAACCGGGAACGCCACATGTCCGATCGTCCAGTTCTGCTTCGCGGTGGCCGCGTTGTTGATCCCTCGCAGGGGATCGACGCCGTCCATGACCTCCTTCTTCTGGATGGGAAGGTGGCCCGCCTCGCCCCCTCGGGTTCCCTGGACGGGGATCTGCCGGAGGGAACCGAGGTGGTGGAGTGCGCCGGCCTCGTCGTGACGCCGGGGCTGGTGGACGTCCACGTGCACCTCCGGGAGCCGGGCGGCGAACACAAGGAGACCATCGCCTCGGGGGCCCGGGCAGCGGCGGCCGGGGGGTTCACGGCCATCTGTGCCATGCCCAACACCGACCCGGTCATCGATTCCCCCGCCACCGTGGGCTTCGTGGCCGCCGCGGGGCGGGCGGCAGGCGCGGCGCGGGTGTATCCCGTCGGGGCGCTCTCCATGGGCCAGAAGGGCGAACGCCTCACCGAGATCGGAGAACTGGTGGAGGCTGGCGCGGTGGGGATCACCGACGACGGCCTTCCCGTCATGGACTCCGGGCTCATGCGACGCGCGCTCGAATACACGCTCGCCTTCGACATTCCTGTGGCCGACCATGCGGAGGACGTGGGACTGTCCCGCGGAGGGGTGATGAACGAGGGCGCCGTGTCTGCACGCCTCGGACTGCGGGGCAAGCCCAACGCCGCCGAAGATGTCCACGTGGCCCGCGACCTGGTGGTCGCCGAGCTCACCGGGGGTCACATCCACCTCCAGCACGTTTCCACCCGCCACGGCGTGGAGCTGATCCGTCAGGCGAAGGCCCGGGGGGTCCGTGTCACCGCCGAAGCCACGCCGCACCATCTCCTCCTCACGGACGATGCCGTGAAGGGGTACGATACCAACGCCAAGATGAACCCCCCCCTTCGCACGGAAACCGACCGCCTCGCGGTGGTGGAGGGCTTCCTGGATGGGACGCTCGACACCCTTGCCACGGACCACGCGCCACATCATTACGACGAGAAGGAACAGGCCTTCGATGACGCGCCCTTCGGCATCGTGGGGCTGGAGACCGTCGTGGGCCTGATTCTGACGCACTTCGTGCACGAGCGCGAGGAGGCAGCGGATGAGGCAGGCGCGCGGCACCCCGGCACCATGAACCTCTCGACCTTCGTGGAGCGGGCAAGCGCGGCGCCGGCCCGCGCGTTTCATCTTCCCGGGGGGACGCTGGCCGAGGGAAGCCCGGCCGACGTGACGATCCTCGACCTCGACCACCGGTGGACCGTGGATCCGAGCCGGTTCCTCTCCCTGAGCAGGAACACCCCGTTTACCGGGTGGAAGCTGCGGGGTCGGGCCGTGCGGACCATCGTCGGGGGCCGGAGCGTCTTCGTGGCAGAGACGGAGGCGAAGGCGGAGGCGGGGGCCGGTCCGAGCTGACCTCGTCAGCGCCGGTCGCCGGTGGGTACACGAAAACCCGGTCCCTGTGGCAACCCTGATGGAGACCGGGGCTGCGGGGAGGGACCGGGTTCGTGCGGGATCCTGTGCGGATCCTCGAGCAGGCGTCAGGCGGAGGCGCGCATCTCGTTCATGAACGTCTGCAGCTGCGACTTGGCGCGGGCCACCTTGTTCGGGTGGAAAAGCCGGCGGCGGGCGGCGCGGTCCAGGAGCGCGACCGCCGTCCGGTGGCGCGCCTCGGCGGTTTCGAGGTCTTCCGCAGTGCGCACCTGCTTGATGGCGGTGCGGATCCGGGAGCGGACGGCGCGGTTGCGGGCCTGGGCGTCGCGGCTGAGCTGCATCCGCTTCTTGGCACTCTTGATATTGGGCATTCGACAACATTCCGATGTGCAGGGTTAATGCAGAGTCCGGAAAGATACATGCCTCGGGTCAGCAGTTCAAGCGGCCGGGGCCGGCGGTGAACCATGGGCGGGCGCTGGAAGGTCCGCATCCGGCCGGCCCGGGGTGGCTTCCCGCCGGTGTGCCGGGTAGCTTCGCATCCAATGGCAACGAACTCCGCATCTACCTTCGCCCCTGCTGACGACGGCGTCTACGTCATCGAGATCGAGCGCTTTCACGGGCCGCTCGACCTGCTCCTGCACCTGATCCGGCAGCAGGACATCGACGTGTTCGACATCCCCATTGCCCGGATCACCCGGCAGTTTCTCGAGGCGATCCAGGGGATCGGGCCCGGCGACCTGGATCAGGCCGGCGAATTCCTCGAGATGGCCGCGACGCTGATCCGGATCAAGGCCCAGCTCCTCCTCCCCCGGCCGGAGTCGGACGACGACGAGGATCCCCGGGCCGAACTTGTGCGTCGCCTTCTCGAGTACGAGCAGATCCGTGAGATCTCCCAGCGCCTGGAACGGGCCGAAGCCGATCGGGCTCGGCGAAGGGTGCGCGGCTACGTCCCGCCCCGGCCACGGGCGGTGGTGGAGGAGACTCCGCTCGAGACGACATGGGACGAGGTCTACGAAGCCGCACTTGGCGTTTCGCTCCCGGAATCCAGGGTGAGCGAGCACCGGGTCACCCCCCGCACCGTGTCCATGGATTCCAGGGTCGCACTGATCCTGGACCGCCTGGGCCGGGGCGCGGGGCTCCCGTTCACGAGCTTCCTCGGGGCCGGCGAGAACCGCATGCACGGAGTCATGACGCTTCTCGCCGGGCTGGAACTCACGCGGCGTCGTGCGATCTTTCTGAGGCAGACCGCTCCCTTCCACGAGCTCTGGCTCTACCGCCGCGAGGACGATGACCCCGAGGTCCTGGCAGAGGAGGAGCCGGCGTGAGGCTTTCAGCATGAGACCCGAACAGATCGTCGAGGCGATCCTCTTCGCCAGCGATGCGCCGCTCCGGGCCGAGGAGATCGCCCGGGCCGACGAAGCACTGGACGAGGACCAGGTGGAGGTCGCGATCCAGCAGCTGCGCCAGCTCTATCTGGAATCCGAACGGGCATTCGACCTCGTGGAGGTGGCCGGCGGCCACCAGCTCCTGACCCGCCCGGAGTTTGCCGGGTACCTGGAGCGCTTCGACACCATCCCCCGGCCTTCCAGGCTTTCCGGGCCTGCGCTGGAGACGCTGGCGATCATTGCCTACCGGCAGCCCATCGGGCGCCTCGAGGTCGAGTACGTGAGGGGGGTGGGGGCCTCGGGGGTGATCCGCACGCTCCAGGAACGGGGGCTCGTTGACGTGGTCGGCCGGGGGGAAGGCATCGGGCGCCCCCTCCTCTACGGGACGACCCAGCGATTCCTCGAGCACTTCGGGTTCGAGTCCATGGAATCGCTACCCCGACCCGACGAACTCCCGGTGGTCCTTCGCGACCGGTCCATGACCATCCTCCCGGATGAAAGCCCGGAGGATCCGGACCAGGAGGAACTCCCCCTCGACGACCCGACCGGAGAACACCGATGACCGAAGAAATGCGTCTCCAGAAGTACCTCTCCCGCGCGGGCGTTGCGTCGCGCCGCGAGGCCGAGCGACTGATCCTCCAGGGTCGGGTGCGCATGAATGGCGAGCGCGTCGTGGAGCTGGGGACCAGGGTCGACCCGGCGACAGACCGGGTGGAGGTGGACGGAAAGGCCGTGGGGCTCCAGGCCACGCGCTGGATCCTCCTCCACAAGCCCCGGGGCGTGCTCACGACCCGGCGGGATCCGGAGGGGCGGCCCACCGTGTACAGCCTCCTGCCGGAGAATGCCCGGGACCTCCCGTACCTCGGGCGCCTGGACCGGAACACCGAGGGGCTTCTCGTCTTCACGAACTCGGGCGATGCGCTCCACGCGCTCACGCACCCGTCGTCCCGGGTGCCGCGCCGCTACCTCGCCCGCGTGGTTGGGGTTCCCGACGCGGGAGCGATCCAGGCCCTCGAGGCGGGGGTGGAGCTGGAAGACGGGATCGCCCGGTTCGAGGACGTGGCCGTCGTTCGGAAGCTCTCCGAGGAGAGCGCGCTCCTGAAGCTGACGCTCCGGGAGGGTCGAAAGCGGGAGGTGCGGCGGGCCATGGAGGCGGTGGGCCACCCGGTTCGGGGCCTCCGGCGCACAGCCTTCGGCCCCCTGCGGCTGGGGGATCTTCCCTCGGGGTCGTGGCGGGACCTGACTCCCCAGGAGATCTCGGCCCTCCGCCAGGCCGGAGGGATGTCGGCCCGGCCGGCGAACAAGCCGGCGAACAAGCCGGCGAACAGGAAAGGGTCATGACCCGGAACCCCGACGGAACCGATGCCCTCACGGTCCTGGATCACCCCCTCGTCCAGCACAAGCTCTCCCATCTCCGGGCCCGCTCCACGACCAAGAAGCAGTTCAGGGAACTCGTGGACGAGATCGCCACCCTGATGGCCTACGAGGTCACCCGCGAACTCCCGCTGGAGGAGGTGGAAGTCCAGACGCCGCTGGAGCGGACGACCACGCGGCGGATCCGGGGGAAGAAGCTCGTGGTGGTGCCGATTCTCAGGGCGGGTCTCGGCATGGTGGACGGGATCCTGCGCCTCGTGCCGGGCGCGCGGGTGGGGCACGTCGGGCTCTACCGGGACGAGGAAACCCTGGAGCCGGTGACGTATTATCTTAAGATTCCGGGCGGTGCAGCGAATCGGGACTTCATCGTTGTCGACCCCATGCTCGCCACCGGGGGTTCGGCTGCGGAAGCGGTCCGGCTCCTCAAGGTTCGGGGTGCAACCTCCATCCGGTTCATGTGCCTGGTGGCGGCGCCGGAGGGGGTGCATTTCCTCTCCGAGGCGCACCCCGACGTGCCGATCTTCGCGGCTGCACTGGACCGGCAGCTGGATGATCGGGGTTATATCCTCCCCGGGCTGGGCGACGCCGGGGACCGACTGTTCGGGACGCGTTGAACATGGGAGGGGCCCGTGGCCCGTCCCGGACAGAACGCAAGTCCAGACCTGTTCTCACGACCAAGGAGTGCCATGCTTAACCACGACGAACTGGTGGATATCTACCGAGGCAATCGCGACCGCAGGGTCCTGAGCGTCTACCTCGACGGCAAGGCCACCGACTTTGCCGAACGGAATGCCTGGCGCCGCCGGCTGGAGCAGGCGCTGGTGGAGGCACGAGGCGCGGTCAACGGCGAACCCGAAGAGGCGTCGGCCTTCGAGAAGGCCCAGAAGGCGGTGGAGGGTGCCCTCGCCGAGTACTCCAACTTCCTTCCCGATCGCGGATGGGTGGGGTTTGCCACGGCCGACGGGATGATCCATTCCGGGGCGGTCCGGGTGCCCATGCCGGACCTGATCCGGTGGGAAAACGGCATCCGGGTGGCTCCGTACGTCCGGGCGCTCAAGCAGGAGCGCATGGTGGTCACGGTTCTCGTGGATTCTCGCCGCGCGAGAATCTTCGAGTACGTGGGCGGTGAACTGACCGAGCCGGAGAACCTGAACGCCGAAACATTCCTCGGCGATCTTACCGACATCAACCAGTCCAAGCGCCCCACGGGCCACTCGGGGATGCGGGGGCAGACCGGCACCGACGCGGCACAGAAATTCCTGGGCGTCGGTTCGGAGCGCATGATGAAGAAGCTGGCGGAGCGGGTCGTGGAGCGGGTCGGCACCGACGGCCACCTGGTGGTGGGCGGCACTCCGGAGGCCGTGGCCCAGGCCCGGGACCACCTCCCCGACGGGCTCGCCACCCGGACCATCGAATGGTCATCGCTTCGGGTGGAGATGCCCGAGGCGGAGGTTCGCGAAGCGGTGGAAGCTGCCGCGTCCAAGCTCAACCAGGCCCACCAGGAGCGCCACCTTTCGGAGGTCATCGACCTGGCGCGAAGCGGGGGCAAGGGCGCACTTGGTGCCGACCCGGTCCTGAAGGCGCTCCGCGAGTCTCGCGTGGACACGCTCTTCCTGACCCGCGGATTCATCCGCGCGAACCCGGAATACGCCGATCACATGGTGGGGACCGCCTTCGAGCAGCACGCCGAGGTGGAGGAACTCTCGTTCGAGGGCGCCGAACGCCTCGACACCGCCGGCGAGGGCGTGGCCGCCCGCCTGAGATACACGATCTGACCCATACCCTCGAATCTACCGGTCCTGACACCGTGGGGGCTCCGCAGTCCCCACGGTGTCAGCCGTGTTTCCATACTCCGGAGTCACGCGAATGCGAGTGATGCTCGTGGCCGGCGCTCGGCCGAACTTCATGAAGGTCGCCCCCATCCTGGCCAACCTGGAATCTCGCGGGATCGAGAGCATCCTGGTCCACACGGGGCAGCACTACGACGCGGCGCTCTCCGACGCCTTCTTCCGCGACCTGGAGATCAAGGCGCCGGATCACCACCTGGAGGTGGGCTCGGGATCCCACGCCGTCCAGACGGCCCGGGTCATGGAGGCCTTCGAGCCGGTACTGCTCGACGAGGCGCCGGACTGGGTCGTCGTCGTGGGGGATGTGAATTCGACGCTGGCGACGGCCCTGGTCGCCTCGAAGCTGAAGGCGGAGGTGGGCTGCCATGTTGCCCACGTCGAGGCCGGCCTCCGGAGCCGGGACTGGCGCATGCCCGAGGAGGTGAACCGGGTGCTCACCGACCAGCTGGCGGACCTCCTGCTCACGCCAAGCCGCGACGCCCGCCAGCACCTGGAGGCGGAGGGCATCGACGCGGCCCGGATTCGCTTTGTCGGAAACGTCATGATCGACACGCTGCTCCGGCGGCTTCCGGCGGCCCGGGAACGTGCGACCCCCGCCGCCCACGGCCTCCGCGCCCACGAGTACGCCGTGGCCACCGTACATCGTCCCTCGAACGTGGACGGTGCCGGGGAGCTGCGCACGATCCTGGAGTCGCTCGGTGCCGTGGCCCGGAGTCTCCCGGTCGTTCTGCCCCTGCACCCTCGCACCGCGGGGAGCATCGAACGGCACGGCCTGGGGGGACTCCTGGAGCCCCTCACCATCACCCCGCCGCTGGGCTACCTCGACATGCTGGGCCTCCTGGACCAGGCCCGGGTGGTGCTCACCGATTCCGGTGGCATCCAGGAGGAGACCACGGCCCTCGGCATCCCCTGTGTGACCCTGCGCGAGCAGACGGAGCGCCCCATCACGGTGACGGAGGGTACGAACCGCCTCGCGCCCTGGCCGCTTTCCGAGGCCGGTGTACTCGAGGCGTTCTCCGCCGCCATGGCCGACGGCGCGGAGCGGAGGCCTGCCCCCGACGGATGGGACGGAAAGGCGGCCGTGCGCATCGTGGACGCGCTCCTCGACCCGGGGGCCGGGGCCCGCTGATCGGGCGGCCTAGTCGTCGCCGTTCCGCCTGCGCCGCAGGGCCATCATGCCCACGGGGATCGCGATCATGCCCGCGAGGGCCGCGCCGGCTCGGGTCGTGAACAGGCCCTTCGCGCCCTTCGCTGCCACCAGTGCCTTGGTCCCCTTGATGGGGTGGCGGACCATGAAGGTGGCCTTCGGTGCCTTGGCATATCCAACGAGCTTCGCAATTCTGCTCAGCATGACGGTTCTCCGGTTTCTGGTTCGGGATGTTGTGCTCACCCCTGCCAGATGCAACAACCGTGCAAGCCGTCTCAGGTCTCCAGCCGGTCCAGAAACCACCGGGTGAGGCTGATCCAGACGGAATCCCCTTCCGCCGCGTCCTCCACACCGTGGTCCAGGTTGGGGTTGTCGTTGACCTCGATGACCACGACCCCCTCCGGCGTCTCCTTGAGATCCACCCCGTAGAAGCCGCTCCCGATGCAGCGGGCGGCCCGGAGCCCCACGTCGAGCACCTCGGGAGGCGTCTCGGAGAGCGGAATGGTGCGGAAGCCCCCTTCGATGGGAGCCCTGCCCGCCCGGTGGTTCACGATCTGCCAGTGCTGCTTCGCCATGAGGTACTGGACTGCGAAGAGAGGGCGACCATCGAGGACCCCCAGGCGCCAGTCAAACGACGTGGGCATGAATTTCTGCGCGATGAGGATATCCGAAGCCTCCATCCAGGCCCGGGCCAGCGTCGTGAACTCGGCCATCGATCCAACTTTCTTCACGCCGCGCGAGAAGGAGGAGTCGGGGATCTTGAGCACCAGCGGGAAGCCCAGTTCATCCGCCGCCCGCTGGAAATCCTCCTCCTCCGCGATCATTCGAGTGGGCGGCACCGCGATCCCGTTCGCCGTCATCAACTCGTTCAGGTAGACCTTGTTCGTGCAGCGGATCATGGAGGCGGGATCATCGATGACAGGCATCCCCTCCTGGACGGCCCGCCGGGCAAAGCGGTAGGTGTGGTTCGAAATCGAGGTGGTTTCGCGGATGAAGAGCGCATCGAAATTAGCGAGGCGCGAAAGGTCCCGCCGTCCGATGGGTTCCACCTCCACCCCCAGGCGCGCCGCGATGCGCGCCCAGTGCCTGAGGGAAGCCATTGACGAGGGCGGAAGCTCCTCCTTCGGGTCGCAGAGCGTCGCGAAAGAGTATCGAGCCGGCGTGCGCTGTCGTGGGTCCCGCCACTGGCGAGCGGTGAACGTCGCCATGGCGGCCATGAATCGGACCCTCTCCTCCGGCCCGATCTTCATCAGGGGAACGAAGGCGATCTTCTGGATCTTCGCCCACGTTCCCGGAACGACGGTGACCTCGAGGGCCGGCGCCCGGAACCAGTCGAACAGGAGCCTCCCGAACCGCTCGAACCTGGGATCCGCCGCGTACCCAAAGTGGATTCTGAGCGTCCACGGTGCCGGGCTCATCTCGCCGCTCAGCGCGCGGTTCAGCGAAGCCTCGAGTTCGGGGAGGGCATTTTCGTACAGTTTCCGCTCGGAGAGATCGATCATCGTCTCCACCGAGGGGATGACCCGGTGTCCGCGGGCTTCGGCGAGAAGCGATGCGTAATAGCCCCGGCTCTGGTAGCTGTAGGATCTCGAGAGGTTGATGACCTTGGGGCGCTGGCCCCGGAAGAGCCCGGGCTGCGCGAGGTATTCGCGGCTCGTGATGACCCTGTGCGGCGTGGAACCGGAGTCGAGATCGGTGAGCTTGCCCGTGAGAACAACCCAGATGGCCATGTCAGCGCCCACCATCCAGCAGGACGGCCGCCCGGAGCCCCGGCCGCCCGAACCGGGCCATGCGGTCGAACACCGCGTGGGGCACGGGGAGATTTGCGGCGTCGGCCGTGGTCTCGCCTTCCTCGTCGTCGACCCAGGGGTCGTGGATCAGGATGTGGCGCCCGTCGTCGCCATGGGCGAGCACCCAGTGCGGCACCCGCTTGCCGAACATGTAGTATCCGCTCACGAGGACGATGGCCATGCCCCCCGCCCGGATCACTCCCCGGATCTCGTTCAGCGTGAAGGCGCGACGCTCCACCGGAATACGGTACGCCTTTGCCCGGACCCGGAAATCCGCCTGCGCGAGTGCCATGACCTGCTTCTTTTCCACGCTCCGCACCGAGTCCATGAACAGGAGGTCCCCGGTGGATACGAGGATCCTGGGCCTCAGGCCCCGCTCGTGGGCTGCCACCGCCAGGCCGAACGGTTCGCAGCCCCCCATCCCCGACATCATGAACACGGTCGTGGACTCCCGCCACAGCCGGATCTCGAGCACGGGACCTGCGTCCAGGGCGGGGTTCTCCCGGGCCAGCGCCATCATCAGGCAGGCGGGGCCACAGGTGAAGTCGGTGGTCTGCTCGAAGTAGGGGGTTCCCGAGGCCAGCGGGGTGTCGCCGCGAAGCGTCTTCTCGAACCGGAGCGCGGCCGTCCCGTCGGCGTAGTAGTCGGGGGCGCGGCCGATGGGACGGTACCCGCGGCTCTCGTAGAGCGCGATGGCACCGGGATTGTCCTCCCTCACCTCCAGCCTCAGCAGCATCCGGTCGTGGTCGAACGCGGCTTCTTCCGCGGCCTCGAGCAGGACGCCACCGTACCCCCGGCCCGCCGCGTCCGGGTGAACGGCGATGGAGTACAGCCGCGCGAGGGCCGTACCCCGGCGAAAGAGGACCATGGCGTACCCCAGGACAACCGCGTCCTCACCGGCGCCCGGACGGGCCTTGATGACCAGGGTCTCGGCCGTCTCCCGGTCAATGAGCGCCCGGAACGATCGTCGGGAGATCCGGTCCGCCGGGAAGGCGGCCTCCTCGATGGCCACCAGCCGATCGAGATCTGCTGCCGTGGCGTTCCGAACGGCGTGCCCCCCCGGGGGGCGCGAAAGGGAGCGGGAAGGGAGAACGTTCACGAGTCAAAGATCGCGGATCCCCGCCGGCTTCACGAGGGCTCTACCCCCCCAGCGTTGACAGGGGCCCGCTCTCGCAACAACCTTGCGGGGCCCCCGGCTTCCCTCTTGCCGATGTTCTTCAAGGGCCCGTAGCTCAGTTGGTCAGAGCAGGGGACTCATAATCCCACGGTCGCAGGTTCGAGCCCTGCCGGGCCCATCACTCGAGGCCCGCCGGCACCCGGTGTCGGCGGGCCACCGTCATCCAGCTTTCCACCCCGAGCGCCATGACGCCCTGGGTTCTCCGTCTCCTCATCGCAAACTGCATCGTCTTCCTCCTCCAGGGGGCGATGTCACCCGGTCTCCTCAACTCGCTTGTCCTGGTGCCGGCGCTCCTGCCGGTTCGGCCCTGGACGATCATCACGTACCAGTTCCTGCATGGCGGGCTCTGGCACCTTGCGTTCAACATGCTGGCGCTCTTCTTCTTCGGGCCGAGGCTGGAGGCGCGGCTCGGAGGCTCCCGCTTCCTTGGCCTCTACCTGGTAAGCGGCATGGGGGGGGCAATGCTTTCGCTCCTGACCCCGACCTCCGCCATCATCGGAGCCTCCGGCGCCGTCTTCGGGGTGCTCCTGGCCTTCGCGCGGTACTACCCGAAGGAACGGATCTTCATCTGGGGGATCCTTCCCATCGAGTCACGCATCCTGGTCATCCTCCTCGCGGTCTTCTCGCTATGGGCCGGGTTCGGGGGCGCGCAGGCGGGCACCGCCCACTTCGCCCACCTGGGAGGGTTCGTCGGGGGGTGGATCTTTCTCAGGATCCAGGAAAGATATTCCCCTGCCGAGCGCTTCCGGCGCCGGGTCGAAGAGGCGGCGGTGCCTTCCAGGCCCCCGGGGCTGGGAGGGCTGGGAGGCGACCTGAAGCGCTGGAAGGCGGTGGACGCGAGCGGCCTGCATCCCCTGAACCGCGAGGAATACGAGCGGATCCTCTCCAAGGCAGAGGGACAGGGAGTCAGCGCCCTGAGCCTCCAGGAGCGGGCCTTCATGGAGCGAATGGCAGGCTGAGCGCCGGCCGCCGACCGGGAGGCGGGGAAGGGTGGGGGCTCACTCGTCCCTGGACGGAGGCTTCCGCCTGGCCTTCTTTTCCGACTGCGCCCGCTTCTCCCTGAGCCGCCGGGCCTTTTCCCTCTTCGGGATACGGGTGCCGAGCCTGGGCTTCTTCCGCTGCTGCTGCTCCCGGATCTTTCGTCGGAGCCGGTCCAGTGCCACGCGCCGGTTCTGGAGCTGGCTGCGCTGCTCGCGGGCCGTCACCACGATTCCCGTTGGAAGATGGGTCAGTCGAACGCCGCTGTCCGTGGTGTTCTGATGCTGGCCTCCCTTGCCGCCGGAGCGGAAGGTGTCCACCCGGCACTGTGCCAGAAGCTCGGCGTCCGAGGTGCTTCCTTCCCCTCCGTTCATCAGCCGCCGGGTGCCAGCATGGCCAGCACCGACTGAAGGCTTCCACCCCGGCCCGTGACCGCGGCGAGCGTCAGTTTCTGCACTTCGTCCGAGCCGTCCTCACGGATGATCCGGACTTCCCGGACGCACCGGTCCCGGCTCCCGCCGGCGATCTCCTCGAAGGCTCGGGCCACCCGGTCCTGGTCCGAAGGGTGCACCACGGTCCAGAGCCCACTCGCCACGAGTCCATCCAGATCCTCTCCGAGCTGGTCCAATGCCACCTGGTTCGCCCACCGAATCTGGCCATCCGGATCTGCTCGAAGGAGGGCGCTGGGGGTGATCGCGGAAAGCGTGCGGAAACACCCGGCGTCCTCCTCCATCTCATGCTCGGAGGCGGATCCCGTCAGGTCCTCCACGGTCCCCTCGATGTACTCCGCCGACCCGAGGGAGCCGCGGTGCACCCTGGCGCTGACGCGGAGTCGCAGGGTTCGCCCGCTGCCGGACTGCACCATGGACTCGAAACCCGTGACCTCGCCCTTCTCTTCCAGGGTCCGCAGCAGTCGCGGATGATCCCGCTCTCCGACGAAGCAGTGGCGAGCCAGCCGGTCCCCCAGGGTCGTGCGGTCCGGGTTCTCGAGGATCCGGATGAGGGCCGGGTTCGCCTCCAGGTACTCCCCGTCCATCGTCACCCGGAACAGTCCGAGAGGAAGATGGTCGAACATTCCCCGATTCCGCTCCTCGCTGCTGCGGAGTTCCTCCTGGGCACGATGACGTTCCACTGCGTACCGCAGGGCGCGTTCCAGGGCTTCGGGATCAATGGCTCCCTTCTGCAGGTAGTCCACCGCTCCCGCGCGCATGGCCTCGAGGTCCACCCGCCGGGACCCCTTTCCGGTCAGCAGGATCACCGGCGTCCTCACGGCCTGGGACCGGGCCCGCTTCAGCACGTCGAGCCCCGTTTCCTCTCCCATGTGGTAGTCGAGCAGGCACACGTCGTGACGCCGTTCGAGAAGGGCCCCCAGGCCCCCGGCAGGGGTGGGTGCCCACTCCACGTCGGTGCGTGTGTCCGGAAGGTTCTGGAGGAGGGCTCGCGTCATGAGGGCGTCTTCCTCCTGGTCCTCGACGAGGAGGACACGCAGGGTGGCCGTGGTCATGAAATGTCCGGGGGTCTCTGGGAGGGATGCGGAGGAGGGCCGGCCGGGTGGATGGTGGCACCCGGTGCGGCGGCGGCGGAACCGTGGACGATGCGTCTGGACCCACCGCCGCAGCACCTACCGGTGAGCAGGGATCTTCCAAACCTGCATCAAGGTACGCCGAAGAGGGGCTGCGTGGGAAGGCGAGCCGGATTCGCGGTTCCCGCAAGGCTTCCTGTCGGCCCCCTGCGGCCCCGCACGGGCCCCCGGCCGGTGCGCCGGACCGTCGGAAGTGATACCTTCGAACATCATCCAGCAACCCTCCAATTCCCGCCCGACGCAGCGGCGGGGGCAGAGTCATCCCACACCTCATGACGGAGAAATCCGAGTTCCTGGGCCCGGGTGCACGATTCCTCGTGGTCATGGCCAGTGCAACGGTGGTGGTTGCGGGCCTGCGCGCAGCGGCCCCGATCCTCCTGCCGTTTTCCCTGGCCCTGTTCATCGCGGTCCTGTCACTTCCCATCATGCTCTGGCTCCAGCGTCAGGGGGTGAGACCCGGTCTTGCCATCGTGATGGCGGTTCTTGCGGATCTCGCCGTGATCGGAATCCTGGTCTTCCTGGTCATGCAGTCGGTGGCGGATTTCCAGGAACGCGGCGCGATGTATGCCGCCCGACTCCAGAATCTCTTCCGGTCCTGGATCGACGGGCTTCAGGCCAGGGGAATTCCTGCGGGAGAGTACGTCTCCTCCGAACTGGTGTCCGCTTCGGCGATCATGGACCTTGCCGGGGGAACGATCTCCCGAATCGCTTCCTTTCTCTCGAACACCTTTCTCGTGATCCTGATCATGGTCTTCATCCTCGCGGAGGCCTCGGTGTTCCCGGGGAAGTTCCGTGCGGCACTGGAGGCGGGAGACGGAAACGGGGACGTGAGCCGGTTCGCCAAGATCCTCGACGAGGTCCTGGGGTACCTCGCCATCAAGACGCTGGTGAGCCTGGCGACGGGATTCGCCATTGGTCTCTTCGCCTGGGTGATGGGCCTGGACTTTCCCGTCCTTCTCGGCCTGATCGGCTTCGCGCTGAACTACGTCCCCACCATCGGGTCGATCCTGGCTGCAATCCCGGCGGTGATCCTGTCGCTCATCCAGTTCGGCGGCCTCGCACCCGCCGCCTTCGTGGCCCTGGGCTATCTTGGAATCAACATCATCTTCGGCAATTTCATCGAGCCCCATCTCCTGGGACGTCGACTGGGCCTGTCTACCCTGGTCGTCATTCTGTCTCTCCTCTTCTGGGCCTGGATCTGGGGCCCCGTCGGCGCTCTCCTCGCCGTTCCGCTGACCATGGTCGTCAAGATCATGCTGGAAAACACGAAGGACCTGCGCTGGATCGCGCTCCTGCTGGACAAGGAGGCCCCCCAGGATCCCCGCAGAGAGGTGCCCGGTCCCGCCAGGTCGGCGGAACCAGCGCCCGATCCCGCGACAGGACTGTAAACCAAAGGAAGGAATGGACCTGATGAACGTGGAATCACCCGATGTGGTCGCGTCGGAATTCAGCGGAATGCCAGACTCGTCGAGGATCTGGATCTTCGGCGTGAGCCGCGCTCTGGACGTGGGCGAGGAGGCCCTGCTTCTGAAGCGAGTGGACGCTTTCGTCGCCCACTGGGCCGCGCATGGTCACCCCCTGGCGGCGGGAAGGGCCTGGAGAGACGGCCGGTTCCTGATCGTGGCGGTGGACGACAGCCTCACGCCGCCCTCCGGATGTTCCACGGACTCCCTGATTCGGGAGCTCCGCAGCCTCGAGACCGAGCTCGACGTGCAGATCGTGGGAAACGCACCTGTCTGGTACCGCGGAGCCAGGGGAGAACCGGTTCGTGTTACTCGCCGGGAATTCCGCGACCTCTCCGATCAGGGGATCGTGGACCTCTCCTCCCGTGTCTTCGATCTGAGTCTCACCCGTCTCGAGGACTTCCGGAAAGGTCGCTTCGAGGGTCCCGTCCGAGAGCATTGGCACCGGCGCCTTCTCGAGTGAGGTTTCGCGCCTGGGCGTCCCCGCCCCGCACGGGCTGGAGGCTGCCGCCCCGCTGCCTTCCCGTCGAGGGGGTGGAGATCCTCATCCAGCTGGGCGACTGATCGCGGAGAGTGTTGGCCGTTGCGGTGGCGACGTCGGAGTCGCGCGGTCCCCCGGTTTCGGTCCAACACATTCGGGAGCTAGGGCTGGAGGAGGCAGGCGAGAATCCGGATCCCCCTGCGAAAAGGGATGGGGCCGGCGGAGACCGAAACGCCCGCCGGCCGCATGAGATCCCTGCGCCCAAGCAGTCGCCACTGCAGGTAGTGGTCGGCGTATCTGGCGGAAACCCCCCGGAATCTTCCGATCCACCGGCGGAATCCCTCGCAGGCAGACCTTGCCGCTGCGGCGTCCCGGTGGAGCGGTGCGCCGGTGATTCCGCAGGCGCCCCACCGACCCGAGTCGCCCGATGGCGCAAGGCTCCGGTACCGGAAGCGTTTCCTGCGGGCACGAACCGCGGTGGGTCCGAGGGGGCCCTCGTGTGCCCAGACCGTACCCTGGGCTCCCACGAAGTCCGTGAACCGGCCGGATGCGGCGGAGAGCCAGCTCCGGCGATCCCGCCCAAGCGCACCGAGGTGGAGTCCGCCCGCCTGGCGATCCCGATCCCTGCCCACCACACCGACGATCCAGAACCTCCCCTTCCTGGCACGGCCATGGGGGGGAGGGTAGAAGCGGGAAGAAATCGTGCCGTGGGAGCCCATCCCGGCCGGCTCGACAAACGGCAGGGCGTGCCGGTGAAGAACCGCCGTGGACGCCCACGGTCGAATCGCCCTGCTCGAGACGGTTTCGAGAATTCGGTGACGCCACCGAAACCCCGTGGATGGGTGGATTCCCGCAGCCCTCGATCCCGCGCGCACCGTGGCGATCCGATCCACTTCGACCAGATGCGCAGGCCAGCGGGCGAGCCGCTTGGTCCGCGCAAGCGGGGTGCCCGTCAAGTCGCTGTAGGTGCGACGGCACCCTCGGCATCGATAGCGCTGTCGGCCGGCGAAGCTGCCCCACCGGACCACCCCGGTGTGCCCGCAGCGAATGCATCGTGAAGAGAAACCTCCGAATCTAAGCTGACGAATACATTCAAGCAGCAGGTCTCGAGATACGGGCTCGGAGGTCACGATGCGGGCCTGGATTGGGGGGACGCGAAGCGGTCAGATCAAGCTCCTCCCCGGAAAGGGGCGTCTGAATGGCGGGAACGGCCCGCACTCTCCCCCAACAGTCTCCGCCACCAGTCATCGATCGCCTTCAGGGTTCCCCTCACCAGTGCCCCGAGGATGTGCAACAGAAGCAAAAGGGAAGGGGGCTCGACGAGAGCCAACCCTCGCCGAGCCCCCTGGTTCTCCGGAGCCGCATGAACGCCCGGCGTCGAGCCCGGGGCTTCAGGACCTCTAGAGACCCGTGGGAAGGTCTCTCATCAGGTCTGCGAGGGAAATCGCCCGGTAGGTGGAGAGTTCCGCCAGAGGATCCCCTGGCGCCGCCGAAGTGGAAAAGGAGGGGTTCTCCTTCACGGACGTGATGCGGAGCATGGGTCGGACACGGGGCGGCGCGGCTTCCGGCTCCTCGTCAGCACCGCCACGTCCCATGAGGCCGCGTGTGAGGCCCCGGACGGCACCGCGGGCGGCGTCCTGTGCTGCCCCGCGCGCTGCATCGCCTGCCTGGGAACGGAGCTGATCTCCCATGGAATTCGGCTCCCAGGCGAGGAGCTCGTTTCGGTCGAAGGTCGCGCCCGGCTCCACGAGGGCCACCAGGGTCCTGCTTTCGACAGTGGTGCCCTCGATGGCTTCCATCGCTTCCATCACCTGCTTGACTCCGGCGGCAATCCGCGGGTCCCAGACGGCGAGAACTTCCGCGCTCGCGTCACCTGTCACGGGCTCCAGCGACTCGGAAAGGTCACGAGCCAGCGCCTGCATGGCAGGGTCCGAAGCCATTTCCTGAGCCCACTCTTCCATGAAACGATCGAGATCCGGGAAATCCGGGCTCTGCCAGAGGTCGACGACGAACACGATCTGACCTCCGGCCGCCTCTTCCATCCCCTCGATCCCCTCCCGTGCTTCAAGTTCGGCGGTGATCAGGTGACGCTCTGCGCTCATCTCCCCGATCGTGCGCCGCTCGCCCGTGGCCTCCGACCGGACCCTGAAGGTCATGGCCTCCTGCATCGCGTCCATGCTGCTCCGGAGTTCCGCCAGAGCTTCGTCGCGCTCGGCCTGGGCTTCACGAAGGGCGTCATCTGCCCCGGCGCGTGCTTCGGAAAGGACCTCCCCCATGTCGCGGGCAAGCTGCGCCGACTCCTCGAACGTGAACTCGATGTAAGTCTGATCCTCATGATCCACGGAGACGAATCTCCGGTTCTCCGCATCGAAGATCACGGAAGTCGACCCGTCGTCCTGGCGGAGTATCGACCCGTGCAGGTGCATTCCATGATCCGTTCGCCGTTCGCCCAGGGCGCCGGTGGCGCGCAGGATGGTGCCCATGGCCCCCGGCATCTCGATCGACGTTACCTGGGTCCACGTCAGTGATCGCGCCTGCGCCTCCACGCAGCTGAAGGAGCCCAGGACGCCCGCCAGAAGAAGCGCGGGCGCGGCTACGAGACGGGCCGGATTCGGGAGACAGGGAGGTCGACTTGTCATTCGCATACCTCGAGACGGGGAGTGGGGAATCACACGCGTGAGATTCGCTGCAAGGACGGGACCGGGAGCGCTGCTCCTGCCTGGAACGACGGGTGGGTGCCCGGGACGAGATACCCCGGCACGGTGTCGGGTACCTCGCGTCGTGAGCCGGATGGTAGTCATTATCCGGACGTTCCGCACGGGGGGGGGGCGGCCAGGCTCCATCCCGTATCGTCGTTGTGTCGACCGAGCCTAGCACCCTGCCGGGCCCGATGTCGGCCTGGCGCGTGGTGCTCGCAGCCCGAAATGTTGCAGGACGCCCACAGTTCTCCCTGGAAGGGACGCCCGGCGAAATCTTCGCATTCGCCCGGCCGAATGATAGCTTCTCCGACCACCAGCGCCACGAAATCGGCGAGGTCCTTTCCGTCCCGTGCTTTCTTCCCCCGGTCCGGCCCCGGCATGAAAGACGTTTCTCCTGTATCCCGCCCCCCCGTACCTCCGGCGCTGGCCCTGGGGGTCTCGGTGCTGGCGTTCTCGTGGGCGGGGCCTCTCGTCCGGTTTACGGAGGCGCCGGCCCTCGCGATCTCGCTCTGGCGCCTGCTCATCGCGGTGGGGATCCTGGCCGTCGTGGTGAGCCTTCGGCGGGAAGGGTGGGGGCCGCTTCGGAAGCTCCCCCCGCGGGCGTGGGCGCTCGGCTCACTCGCCGGAGGGCTGCTTGCCCTTCACTTCTGGAGCTGGATCGCCTCGGTCCAGTACACGAGCATCGCCTCCTCCGTCGTGCTGGTCTCGACTCAGCCCCTCTGCGTCGCGCTCCTCTCGGCACTCTTCCTGAGGGAGCATCCGCGACGTCGCGAGTGGGTCGGGCTCATGATCGCAGTCGTGGGCGCCGCATGGATCGGACTGGGGGATCTGGCCATCGGGGGTACCGCCCTGCTTGGCGATGCCCTCGCCCTCTCGGCCGCCGTCCTCGCTGCCGCCTACTATATCGTGGGGCGCGCCCTGCGGCCTCACGTGGATATCTGGAGCTATGTGCTCCTGGTGTACGGAACAGCGGCCCTCGTTCTGCTGGCTGCCGTCCTCCTCCACCCTGGCGTTGCCCTGGTGGAAGGCTACGAGCGTCGGGACTGGTGGGTCTTCCTCGCGCTGGCGCTTGGCCCGATGCTGCTCGGTCACACCGGGGTGAACTACGCCCTGCGCTATGTCCGAGCCTACATCGCGAACCTCGCGGTGCTGGGAGAACCTATCGGGGCCACGGTCATCGCGTGGCTCCTGCCCGCCATCGCAGAGCGTCCGCCTCTTCCGACACTGATCGGCGGCGGGCTCATCCTGCTGGGGATCGCGGTCGCACTTCAGGGAGGAAGGCCCAGCCGGGATGGGAGTCCTCAGGAACGACCCGGGGGCGGCTGAAGGAGATCTTCCTCGTCGGATTCGAGGTGCTCCCGCGCGATTTCCTCTTCGATGGTGGTGTCGGGCGAGATATCCGCATTCGGATCAGGCTCCAGGTCTCGCGCTGGATCGCCTGCGCAAGCGGCCGCTTCTCCCGCAGGGCGAACGGCGCCGGGGTCTGCGGGGCGACCGGCGGGACGCTCCGGGGTTCCCGCGCGGAATGCGTCCTCATGGGAGTTCCCCAGGATCCGGATTCCGAACTCGGGGGGAGGCGTCTCGATGCCGGCGTCCTCGAAGGCCTCCTTCACGGCCCGAAGCGATCGGCTTCGGACCTTGCCGAAGTCACTCTGGGTCTGATCCACCCACCCGCTGATTCGGAGCGCGGTGGCCGAATCCTGGAGTTCCTGGAGACGCACGGCAACCGGCGGATGCTCGAGAATGCCGGGTACCCCTGCCACCGCATCCCGAGCGGTGGCAATGGCCCTCCCAACGCGCTCCGATGGGGCGATTCCGATGTCGAAGAGGAAGCGGCGGCGGGGGTTCCGGGTCATGTTGGTGATGACGGACTTGAAGACGGTCGCGTTGGGGATCCGCACATGGTTGCCGTCCAGCGTCATGAGGACGGTTTCCCGTCCGGTCAGGCGAGCGACTCTGCCCTCCTCGCCGGCGATCTGTACATGATCATGGGGGGCGAAGGGCTGCCGGAGGGAGAGCAGGATTCCGGCCAGGTAGTTCTCGACGATGTCACGGAAGGCGAACCCGATGGCGATCCCGGCGACACCCGCCGCGCCCAGGACCGCGCCCACGAGGGCGGTGACACCCATGAGGTCGAGCGCGAGCAGGAGCGCGGTGAGAAAGACGACGGTTCGTACCGCCTGGCGGAGCAGGTTCCGAGCGAACGGATTCCGCGCCACCCGGTCGAAGAGGAACTTGCGATTGCTCAGCCACGCGGCCGCAAGAGCGCCCAGGACGAGGATCAGGAACCCCAGGATCAGGGTGGGCACGAACCGGAGAAAGGCGAGTCCCTTTTCCTGGATCCGATCCACCACGGGCTCGAGACGACGGCGAGGGTCGGTCTCCACCACCAGCGCGCTTGCGTCCACGAAGGCGACATCCGGGACCACCTCCCGGGCCCGCTCGACCGCCGCTTCCCGGACGTCCGCCGAGATGGCGGTGCCCCAGATCTCGAGGATCCCGCCGGACAGGGTGATTCGAACATCCCTGAGCCCCGGCATCCGACGGTAGATGGCGAGGAGTCGCTGGACCCCCTCGAGCCGGGCCCTCTCCTCGTCCGTGAGGTCCGGACTTTCGCCGAAGCCTTCGGGAAGGGCCTGTTCGAGGTCCTCGCCAAGCGCCGATGGCCCAGGGGTGTCAGGGATCGCCGCATCCTGCCACGCGGGGGCCGCGGGGGCCGCGGAGGACTCCGGGAAGGACGCCGGACCGGAAAGACAGAGGAAGGCGGTGAGGGCGAAGAGGAGAGTCATCCCCGGAAACTAGACCCCCGTCCCCGAGTTCGCGAGGGACTTCCGGCGGATTCAGTGGTTGGGAAGCCGAACGCGGAAGGACATTCTCGTCCCCTCACCCACCGTCGAATCGCAGACCAGTTCAGACTCGAGGGTCGCGAGGAGCCGTCGGACGATCACCAGGCCCAGCCCTGATCCAATGAAGCGAACACCGTGTCGGTCCTGAGCGGGCTCGAAAACATCGAAGATCGCCTCCTCCCGGGCCGAATCGATCCCCGGGCCCGTGTCCTCGACCAGGATCTCCACGATGCCCGGATCCCATTCTCTCGCCTCGATCCGGACTTCCCCGTCGCGCGTGAACTTCACCGCGTTGGTCGTGAGATTCAGCAGGATCCGGGTGAGCACGGTGGGATGCCCCCTGCGTCGGTCGGAGTGCGCCAGCTCCATTCGCGTGCGAAGGGCCAGCCCCTTGGCGTCGGCCATTGGCTGAACCGTGCGGCGGGTGGACTCCAGCAGATCCTGCACCGAGAACACCGTCGGGTCGGCCTCGACCTGGCCGTCCCGACTCTCCGACAGCTCCATGAAGTTGTTTACCACGTTGAGCATCGTCAGTGCACCGCTGTAGATCATGCTCAGCTGCCGGACCTGCTGGGCGTCGTCGCGAATGCCGGGAGAATCTCGCAGTGTCTCCGAGAGAAAGAGGACCGAGGTCAGGGGAGACCGAAGGTCGTGGCCGACCTCGGCCAGGATCTCGTGGGCGTGGGGACCGGACAGGGAAGCTCCCACCTGCTCGTCGGGCCTCGGGTCGAGGGCGTCCCGGACCTCCTCGAAGCGAGCCATCTGTCGAACAATCGCGTCACCTGCCCCGGGGGCGCCGGGATCGCGGCCCGGACGCTGCAGTTCGTCCACGAAGCTCCGGCGGAGGCAGTCGAGGAGTTCCCTGCGCACGTGCAGAAGCGTGGACGGGGAGCGCAGCCCTTCAGGCAACGGGGAGCCGGGGGGACCCGCGGCGGCTTCGACGAGCGTCCGGAGAGACGCATCCAGCGCCGGGCCGGTAATCGTGCCCGGATATCGGCGGTTCCAGTACTGCCTGGCGGCAGCTGCAGAATCCTCGAGCGAAGCCGCCGGTGAGCCCCGGGGCTCAGTCATCCGGCATGTCGTCCTTGGACAGCTCATGCTTCTGCATGAGCCGATACAGCGTCGTCCGGTCGACACCCGCCATTCGGGCGGCCTCCGACTTGTTGCCGTCGGCCCGGCGGATGATCTCCCTCAGGTACTGCTGCTCGAATTCCGCAACGACCCGGTCCCGAGCCTCGTGGTACGGTTCTCCCAGGACATCGTCGATGGCGACGCTCCCCCGGGACGAGGACTCTCCTCCATCGAGCACCGGGATGTCATCCGGGCCGAGGTCCCGGCCCGGTTCGAGGACGACCACGGCGTGCTCGAGCACATTCTGAAGCTCCCGGACATTGCCGTGCCAGGGCCGCCGCTGAAGCGCCTCCATGCCTTCCGGTGTGATCCCGGGGGTGGGAAAGCCCTCGTGGGAGCGGTGCCGTTTCCAGAACTGCGCGAGAAAGTGCTCGGCAAGGATGGGGATGTCCGAGGCCCGCTCCCGCAGTGGCGGAAGGTGAATGGGGACCACGCGGAGTCGGTAGTACAGGTCCTTCCGGAGATGGCCTTCCCGCATGGCCTCGGCGGGATCACGGTTGGTGGCGACCACGAACCTGACGTTCACGAGGGCGCTGGTCACGCTGCTTCCCACCCGGCGGACGACCCCATCCTGGATCGCGCGAAGGAGCTTCGCCTGGATGGCCAGGGACATTTCGGTCAGTTCGTCCAGGAACAGTGTTCCACCGTCTGCCTGTTCGAGCAGCCCCGGATGATCGCTCACGGCGCCGGTGAAGGCGCCCTTCACGTGCCCGAAGACCTCGGACTCGAGGAGCGTTTCGGGGAGGGCGGCGCAATTGATGGCAACCATCTTCCGGGCGCTCCGCCGGCTGTAGGCGTGAATCAGCTGGGCCACCAGTTCCTTGCCTGTGCCGCTGTCGCCGGTGATGAACACGGACGCGTCGGTGGGCGCCACCCTCTGCGCGAGTTCGATGGCCTTGCGGAAGGCCGGCGATTTTCCGAGCACCGGCACCCGGTCCGAAAGCTCGTGCGCCTGACGGAACTCGTCCCGGGCGACCTCCGAGTCCCGCGAGATCTGGACGGAATGTGTCGCTCTTCCGATGAGGATGCTGAGCTGAGTGGCGGAAAAGGGCTTCGACAGATAGTCCCAGGCGCCTGCCTGGAAGGCCTCGATGCTGGAATCGACGGAAGGCTTGCCCGTCATGACGATCACGAGCGTGGCCGGGGACCGCCCATGGATCTCCCGGAGGACTTCCATGCCGCCCATGCCCTTCATGTAGAGGTCGAGGAGAACGATGTCGAAGGTGCGACGTCGCATCATCTGAAGGGCTTCCTCTCCCTTCGCCGCGACGGACACCTGGTAGCCGGATTGCCGGAGAAGCGAAGCGCAGCTCTCGCGAACCGTCAGTTCATCGTCGACGATGAGAACGCTGATCGAGCCCGTGACCTCCCTGTCGGACGGGAGCGAAAGTCCGCCGGCCTTGGAAGGGGGCGGGGAGGCGCCAGGAGGGGAGGTCACCGGTCAGGACTCGGCTGAGGAGGAACGTGGGGGCCGGCTCACCCGCGCGGGGGGCTGCGCGAGCAAACCCGGGAGACCGTCAGGGGAGACAATCACGGGAGACAATCACGGGAGACAATCACGGGAGACGACACCGAACTGGATAATGATGCAGCCTCGCAACACTTTTGCGCAAGGGGGGGGTGCACGGCGTGCCTTTCATCGTTCCGGGAGACAGTCTCAGGTGGGGACCGAGGCATCCTCCAGCATGGCCCCGAAGACTTCGCAGATCTGTTCCTGGTAACTGATTTCCACGCCGGAATGGGTGGGGAGCGTCAGGATGCGGGCCGCGACATCCACGGCGCCGGGCGTCGGAAGCATGCCGGTCGCAAGGTGTGGGCCAAGCGCATCAACGTCCGCAATACTCCGGGGGTAGGACGCCGTCGCACCCAGGCCGCGGGCGGTGAGGGCGTCGAGCAGACGGTCCCTGGCTTCCGCGTTCGGCGCGAGGACCGGCAGGCGCAGGGCGACGCCGGCACTCTTCCCCTGTGCCGAAGGGAAGTGGACGCCGGGAAGGCCCTCCAGTCGGTTCCGAAGGGAGCGGCCACGCTCCGCCCGGTCCCGATTGAGCTCGTCGAGCCGTCGGAAGAGCAGGAGCGCCATGGGTGCAAGACGGTCCGGGTAGCGCTCGAGCGGAAAGTCCGGATCGTAGACGGTCTCTCCGAGCCTGACGATCCGGCGCACGACTCCAAAGAGATGGGGCTCCTGGAGCGATGCGAATCCGGCGAGGCGCACGAGGTCCCCTCCGACCTCGGCAAACCCGGCTCCCGGGAGCGCGTCGATCCGCTCGGCAAGCCGCCGCGACAGGTCGTCGTCCCGGGTGACCAGCACTCCGCCGCGGAGCGATGTGATGTTCTTCCCCTTGTCGAGACTGAAGAGTCCCGCCGTGCCGAACGTGCCGACGGGTCTTCCATCGACGGTGGCACCCATGGACTGCGCGGCATCGTCGACGAGGAAAATTCCCCGTTTCCGGGCAAAGGCCTCCAGCGCCGAGAGGTCGCCCGGGATACCGAAGAGATTTCCACTGACGATGGCCAGGACCCGATCGGCCTGGAGGCCGGCCAGCGCCTCCGGGGCGTAGTCCAGGGTTGCCGGATCGATGTCCAGCGGGCGGACCCTGAGGCCGGCGCGCACGACGGCCGCCGCCACCGAATAGCAGGTATATCCGGGGATGGCCACCTCCATGCGCCCGGGTCGCCGGCGCGCCAGTTCCTCGAGGAGAAGGCTCAGAAGGCCCCGTCCCGACGACATCATGAGGACGTGGGGGACCTCGAACCGCTGCCGGACGCCCTCCTCGAAAGCGGAGCGGGCCCGGAGGGACGGCCCCAGGGAGGGGGACAGCGCCCGGGCCGCCCACCGGGCGACTTCAGCCGCCCGGATCGGCGTACCGGCCGGGGGAAGCGTGCGAAGGCGACTCACGGGAAAGGCACCCAGCCCGACGCCCTCCCCCGGGGGGGAGGATTCAAACCCCCGCCCCGGGATCCGCGCCCCATTCCCACTCGACATCAACGGATTCCTTCTGCCAGGCGGAGATCTCCTCACCGGGGAGTTGCCGGGTCTGGCTCCGCCGCAGGGCTCCCGCCGCCCGACCCACGAGCTGGGAGGGTCTCATGGCCGCAGGGGCGTGGGTGGGAGGCGCGAAATAGCCGGCCCGCATTTCGACCGCGGTTTCTCCCTCGCCGGCGGGGATGCTGAGACCCTGCATTTCCGAGAGCATGCGCCGGCTGAGCTTGATCGCCCCTTCCTCGTCCGTGGAGGGGGCCACCACGATGAACTCGTTCGGATTCAGGCGGCCGATCACGTCGGACCTTCTCCCCATGCGGCGGAAGATTCGCTCGAGGCCCGCTTCCAGTTCCGGGGAGGTTCGGAGCATCTCGTCGGTGATGGCGGGGTCCGCCGACCCGCCGGCAGGCAGCGAGGGCCCGAACACGACGCACGCCAGGGCCCGCTGGAAACGGTTGGCCTCCGCCGTCTCCTCCTCGGCTCGCCGAAGGAGGCCGTTGAGGTTGTAGAAGCCGCTCATCCCGTCGAGCATACGCTCATCGCGGGCCACATCGGAAAGTGACTTCGCATCCACGAACCGGGCGATCTTGAGCCGGAACTCCTCCGCCTTCGCCGGAAGCCGGATGGTGTCCCAGGCCCCGGCGCGAAGGTTCTTCATGTGGGCGGTCTCGTCGATGAGTTCCGACGAGGTGACGAGGATCGGCGTTGCAGGGTTGAAGGAAGGGTGCGCCCTCAGCAGCGAGATGATCTCGGGAGCCGAGAGGTCCGGGAGCGCGTCACTCACCAGCACCAGGTCGGGTCCGAGGGAACTCACATGTTCGAGGAGTTCGTCGGAACTGCGCGCCTGGAGGACCTCGAAGCCGTCGGGCTCGAGGACCGTGACCAGCGCTCGGAACGTCCACTCGTTCGGTTCCCCAAGCACGGCGAAATGCCGGTTGGGGACACGAGGCAGTTCCCAGGGTTTCTGGTGGGGCATTCCGTTGGATCCCGGCGCGTCTGAAGTGGTAATGTGAGCCGGAGCCGTGGAGCGTCGGCGTCGGGTCGGGGTGAGCGGCCAGCGTTTCGCATGAGGTGTGGCGACCTGAGGCGGACGTGGTAACGCCGCCACAGTTCTGTGGCACTTGTCCGCACCCCGGGCAGTGCGGTGGGGCGAGACCCTGTGCTGCAAAGTCGCGGGACTCGTTGCCGCAGCATGCGTTCCGGTGGTGGCACGGCCAGTATCGCTGTTTGTTGCCACGCATTTATTCGCAAGATTGGAGCCATCCGCCACGAGCGAACCTCGCCAGGCGATACTTGCAAGCAGAAAAAGGGATTCATCCGTGATCGATTCCTCGTTTTCCCTCGCGGCACTGAAGGCGGGCCTGACCCTCCTGGTGATTGCAGTGGTCTTCGGCTTCCTCGTCCGGGATGCGCTGCGGAACCGTCCGGACCGGCGACCTCCGGACTGACGGGGGGGCGATTTGCACGGCGGCTTCCTCGGGATTAGAGTAGGGGACATGCGGTCGTGAAACGTCCCGATATCGCTATCTGAGCGTTTCGGGCGTTCCGAGAGGTGAGGCGGAAGGGTGGAGGTACCCCGATGACATGGAGAACCGGAGAGGTCTCGGTCCTGACCCTGCTTGCGGTTGCAGCGGTGGGTCTGGCCCTGGGAATGGGCGGGCTCTCGTTTCACTACGGCGAGGGCACGGCCTACCTCTCGGATGATCCGGCGGCCTGCGTAAACTGCCACATCATGCAGGAGCAATTCGACTCCTGGGTGAAGAGTTCCCATCACATCGCGGCCACCTGCAACTCCTGTCACCTCCCCGAGGGACCCATTCACAAATGGGTCTCCAAGGCCGACAACGGGTTCTTCCACTCGTGGGCCTTCACCTTCCGGAATCATCCCGATCCGATCCGCATCAAGCCGAGGAACCGGAACATCGTGCACGCGAATTGCGTGTCCTGTCATGCCGACCTCGTGCACGAGGTCCTCCCCGACCAGCTCGACGGTCGGGGTGCAACCTGTCTTCACTGCCACAAGGATGTCGGACATGCTGCCTGGCGATAGAGCGAGCTTCCTTCCCGCCGGCCGGCGGGGTGTCTCGAACACCACACTCCTCGCCTCCGTCTTCCTGGGCGGGGTGCTGGTGGCCGTGGTCGTGGGCGCCCTCCTCGTCACCATCGGCGAGCGGAAGGGAGAGGGCCGCCAGCCCTACGACCTCCTGGTCCCCGTGGACGACCAGACCACCGATCCCGCGGTCTGGGGGATCAACTGGCCCAGCCAGTACGAGAGCTACCTGCGCACCACCGACTGGGAGCGCACGCGGTACGGCGGGAGCGACGCGATCCCGGTGCAGAAGCTGAACACCTACCCCTGGCTCCGCGCCATGTGGTCGGGCTATGCCTTCTCCATCGACTACCGGGAGTCCCGCGGGCACGCCTTCACCCTCCACGACCAGGACCACACGCAGCGGGTGCTCCAGCGGGAGCAGCCGGGCGCCTGCCTGCACTGCCATGCCGCCGTCATTCCGCTGTACGAGTACGTGGGACGGGGCGACATCATGGCCGGCTTCGTGGAAGTGTCGGGCATGTCGTGGGAGGAAGCCCGCTTCATGATGGACGACCACGGCGATCCGCTCGTGGAGCACCCGGTGAGCTGCATGGACTGCCACACGCCGGAGACCATGGAACTCCGGATCACCCGCCCGGCCTTCAAGGTGGGGATCGCCGCCCTCAAGGCCCACGAGGGGCAGGCGAACTACGACGTGAACCGGGATGCTTCCCGCCAGGAGATGCGCTCCTTCGTCTGTGCCCAGTGCCACGTCGAGTACTACTTCGACCCCGACAACAACCGGGCCGTCACCTACCCGTGGTCCATGGGAATTCGGGTCGAGGAGCAGGAGGCCTACTACGACGCCATCGGCTTCAGCGACTGGACCCACGGGGCCACCGGGGGCGGCATGATCAAGGCCCAGCACCCCGAGTTCGAGCTCTGGAGCCAGGGTACCCACGCCGCCGCCGGCGTCGCCTGTGCCGACTGCCACATGCCGTACCAGCGGGAAGGGGCGCGAAAGGTCTCGGACCACCATGTCCGGAGCCCCATGCTGAACGTGAACCGCTCCTGCCAGACCTGTCACAGCATTGCCGAAGGGGAGCTGATGAACCGGGTGGCCGCGATCCAGGACCGCACCACGGCCCTGGTCGATCGCTCGGCAGCTGCCGTCACCGACCTCATCACCGTCCTCGCCGCCGCCCGTGCCCTGGGCGCCGACGACGAGGCCCTCGCCGAGGCAATCCAGATGCAGCGCAGCGCCCAGTGGCGCCTGGACTGGATCTTCTCCGAGGGGTCCCGGGGCTTCCACGCTCCCCAGGAATCCGCCCGGATCCTGGGCGAGGCCATCGACTTTGCCCGCCAGGGAGAGCGGATGGTCGTGGAGCGCTACGCCGGGCGCCTGGACCGGGCCGCCGTGGACATCATGCCGCCGGAAGGGGTGACGCCGGACGAGCTGGCGCCCACCCGCACCGGCCCCACCGTGCCCGGCAGCCCTGGACCGGATCGCCCCGGCCCCGATCGCCCCGGGCCCACGGTGCCGAACGGGAACTGACGGCCCGTTCGCCGGGGCCCGGGAGGCGGTGATCCCGCGCGGGCACGCGGCTGAACCGGTTGCATCCCCCGATCAGGCCGCGTCTCCCGGCACCGGCATCGGCACCTGGTGCAGGTGCACGTCCCGCTGCGGGTAGGGGATGTTGCAGCCTGCCGCCTCGAGCTCCTCCTTGAGGGCGCGGAGGAGGTCCCACCTCAGGGCCCAGTAGTCGGTGGCCGCACACCAGGGGCGCACGATGAAGTCCACCGAGGAGTCGCCCAGCTCCGCCACCTGGACGTTGGGGGCCGGATCCTCGAGGACCCGGCTGTCGGAGGTCAGGACCCGGAGCATGGTCTCCTTCGCCACCTGGAGGTTGTCGTCGTATCCCACCCCGATGACCAGGTCGATGCGCCGGGTCGGGTTCGCCGAGTAGTTCCGGATCGTCTGCCCGTAGACCTGCGAGTTCGGAACGACAACCCGGATGTTGTCGCCGGTGTGGAGGATCGTGCTGAAGATGCTGATCTCCTTCACGGTGCCCGCGGTGCCGCCGATCTCCACCCAGTGCCCCACGCTGAACGGGCGGAAGAGGAGGAGCATGACCCCGGCCGCGAAGTTGGACAGCGTCCCCTGGAGTGCCAGGCCGATGGCAAGGCCGGCGGCGCCCAATACGACGACGAACTGGGCGATGGGCACCCCGAGCACTCCCACCACCGCGATGAGGACGAAGGCGATCAGCCCCGCGTACAGGAGCTTGGCCACGAAGGGGACCAGCGTCGGGTCCACGTTGGCCCTGCCCAGGTGGTTCTGCACGAGGTTTCGCACACGCTTCGAAATCCAGACGCCCACGACCAGGAGAACCACGCCACCGACGATCTTGAGCCCGAACTCCGTGATGAAGGCGGTAAGGGTGGCGAGAGCAGTGTCCAGCGAGAGGTTCGAGGTGTCATCCATGGATCGGCAGACTCCGGGTACGTGAAACGGATGTGAATCAGGTCAGGGCACAGCCCCCCGGGACCCCGTTCGACGGCCCGGGTTCCAACCGTCGCGTGCGGGCTGGTGCCCCGCGTCCACGGGTGGCGGTTCGGCCCGAAAACTGTGACTTTGAGCCAGGTGGTCCGTCGGGCGCGGACCGGGGGAAACGCGAGGAAACCTGGCCAGAGTGAGGGCGGAGTGACGGCAGATCAAGGCAGGAGCGACGGCGGCGGCGGCAGCAACGGGGGCGGCAACACCGGCAGAAGCGCGGTCGGCGTGTACGGGTGGGGCATCGTGGCGCCCCGATCGCCCGACATCGAGACCTTCGCCCGCAACCTGGCCGGGGCCGAGAGCTGGCTCACCCCCTTCAACGGTTTCGGTCCGGACAACTTCCTGGTGGGTGAGCCCACGTTCGACTTCGAGCGCTACCGGGCGTGGATCGAGGCACGCTTTCCGGCCAACCGCTTTTCGCAGCTCACCGGCAAGATGGACCCCACGACGCTCTACGCGGTGGGGGCATTCCTGCAGTCGCTGGAGCAGAACGAGGGAATGGAGGCGCTCCTCCGGGAGCTGGGGACCGAAGCTCACGTGTACGTGGGAACCGGCCTGGGGGCCCTCCCCACCCTCCACGACGCCTCGCTGGCCCTGGCGAGGGCCCAGCGGAGCTGGGACCGATTCTGGACCGACCCGGCGCGGAATCCGGCGCACGCCCGCTACCTGGAGGCGCCCGAAGAGGCTCGGGCCGACGATCCCTCCATGCCCACCGACCCGGCGGGCCTCGAGGATGCCGACGACGCCGCCGACGCCCGCGTGGCCTGGTACGCCTGGTGGGCCGCCCGATCCGAAGGACTCCGGGAGTTCCTGACGGAGCTGGGCGCCATCGAGGGGATCTCCATCGGGGGGAAGGTGGAGGGCGGAAAGATCGCCGTCATCCGGGGGAAGGAGCGGAGCAAGGCCCGCCTCATCGAACGGTGGGGGGCGCCCACGCCGCCCTGGAGTTCGGTCTCGGCCAACGTCCTCTGGAACATCCAGAACACGCCGGCCTCGCAGATCTCCATGCTGGGCCACATCACCGGGCTCGCCTACGCCCCGGTGGCGGCCTGCTCGACCTTCGGGGTCTGCCTGAAGCTGGCGCTGGACGCGATCCACAGGGGCGAGGCGAAGGTGGTCGTCGTGGGCGCCACGGATCCGCCCCCTCACCCGCTGAGCGTGGGTGCGTTCTACAGTGCCCGCGTCCTCTCTGCCGACGGGGGCACGTCCAAGCCCCTCACCGGACTGCGCGGGACGCACGTGGCGGGGGGCTCGGTGGTCTGGATTGTCGGGGACCGGGACTTCATGGAGTCCCGGGGAATGCGCCCCCTCGGCATGGAGCCGGTGGCCGTCGGCGTCTCGTCCGATGCGGACCACATCATCACCCCCTCCAAGGAGGGTCCGGGCGAGGCGATCCGCATGGCGCTCTCCCAGGCGGGGGTCGACGCCGCGGAGCTGGGCAGCTGGGACCTGCACGCCACGGCCACGCCCGGCGACTTCATGGAGGTGGACACGCTCCGGGACCTCGTTCCGGACCAGGTCCTCGTGACGGCCCGGAAGGGGACCTTCGGCCACGGCATGAGTGCCGGAGGGGGGTGGGAGCTCACGGCCCAGTACCTGGGCATGGAACGGGGGGTTCTCTTCCCCACGCCCCTGACGCCCGGAGAGCTGAACACCGAGATTGCCGAGATCCATGGATCGTGGGTATTCGGCGACACGTGTCCGGCCCCCCGGGCGCCCATGGGGAAGCTGAGCATGGGCGTGGGCGGCGTGAACGCCTGCATCGTGTCCCGCCCGCTGGACGTCCCGGGGGAAAGCCAGTCCGGGTAACGAGGCCGGCAGCCCCGTTACCCGGATTCGTCCAGATGCACCCCCCGGCTTGATGCAGCCCCGGGCTACCGGATGAAGAGCATTTCCCGGTAGCTGGGGAAGGGCCGGAGATCCTCGGGGATGATCCGCTCCATGCGGTCCGCGATCTCCCGTACCCGCGTCATGGCCGGAAGGATGTTCTCCTTCATGTGCACGGCCTTGGAGCTGTACTCGTCGCCTCCGAGTTCGGCGTTCTGCTCCTGGAGTTCGCGGATGGCCGCGTCCATGTCGTCCACCAGCTCCCCCAGTTCCTTCGCGATGCGGTTCGGCGCCCCGACCTTGATGCCCGCTTCCCGGACCCGCGCGCCGGCCTCGAGGAGATCGTTCAGGTACCGGATCGCCGCCGGGAGGACCATGGTCGCGGCCATGTCGGCGGAGGTTTCACCCTCGATGTTGATGGCGTGGAAGTACTGCCCCAGCGCGATCTCGTAGCGGGATTCCAGCTCCCGCTGCGAGAGAACCTGGTAGCGCTCGAAGAGACGGGCGTTCTTCTCCCGGACGAGGTGCGGCAGGGCGTCCAGCGTGGCCGGCAGGTTCAGGAGCCCTCGCTCGGCCGCCTCGTCCTGCCAGTTGTCGGAGTATCCGTCGCCGTTGAAGATGATGTGCCGGATCCCGGGTACCACGTTGGCCAGCACCTTGCCCAGCGCGTCGGAGAGCGAGGTGTCTCCCTCCATCTCGCGCTCGAGCTTCGTCGCCAGCTCGTCCACCGCCTCGGCCACGATGGTGTTCACGATGGTGGCGGCAAACGAGATCGACTGCGACGCCCCCAGCGCCCGGAACTCGAACTTGTTTCCGGTGAAGGCGAAGGGGCTCGTGCGGTTCCGGTCCCCGGCATGCTTCGGCAGCTTCGGCAGCACCTGCACACCCAGTCCCAGGATCCCGCCCTGCTTCGAGCTCTTCGCCGTGCCCAGCTCGGCAATCTGGTCGAAGATGTCGGTGAGCTGGTCCCCCAGGAAGACCGAGAAGATCGCGGGCGGCGCCTCGTTCGCCCCCAGCCGGTGGTCGTTTCCGGCATAGGCCACGGTCGCCCGGAGGAGGTCCTGGTGGCGCTCCACCGCCGCCAGCACCGCCGTGCAGAAGAAGAGGAACTTCATGTTGTCGTGGGGCGTGTCGCCAGGTTCGAGGAGATTCGCATCCTCGGTGGCCATGGACCAGTTCAGGTGCTTCCCGCTCCCGTTCATGCCGGCGAAGGGCTTCTCGTGCATCAGGCACACGAGGCCGAACTTCCGGGCCACCCGGCGCAGCGTGGACATGGTGATCTGCTGGTGGTCGGCGGCGACGTTCGCCTCCTCGTACACCGGCGCCATCTCGAACTGCCCCGGCGCCACCTCGTTGTGCCGGGTCTTGATGGGGACGCCCAGGCGGTAGAGCTCCTCCTCCACCTCCTGCATGTACTCGAGCACCCGGTCCGGGATCGATCCGAAGTAGTGGTCCTCGAGTTCCTGCCCCTTGGGAGGCCGTGCCCCGAAGAGGGTCCGCCCCGTGGTCAGGAGGTCGGCGCGGCGGTAGTAGAACTCCTGGTCCACCAGGAAGAACTCCTGCTCCGGCCCGAGGGTGGCCCGGATCCGCGTGGGGTTCACTCCGAAAAGGGCGAGGGCCCGGCGCACCTGCACGCGGAGCGCGTGGATCGACCGGAGGAGCGGGATCTTCTGGTCCAGCGCATCCCCGGCCCACGAAGAGTACGCGGTGGGCACGCACAGCGTCGCGCCTCCGGGGCCGTCGATGATGAAGGCCGGCGAAGTCGGATCCCACGCCGTGTACCCCCGGGCCTCGAAGGTCGTGCGCAGTCCGCCCGAGGGGAGGGAGGAGGCATCCGGCTCGCCCTGGATCAGCTCCCGCCCCGTGAACTCCGTGATGGCCTTCCCGCCCTCGGAGGGCGACAGGAAGGAATCATGCTTCTCGGCGGTGAGCCCCGTCAGCGGCTGGAACCAGTGGGAATAGTGCAGCGCACCCCGGTCCAGTGCCCATTCCTTCATGGCCACGGCCACGGCGTCGGCCACCCCGGGATCCAGCTCGTTCCCGGACTCGATGGTGGTGAGCAGGCGCTTGTAGGTCTCCTTGGGGAGCCGGGCCTGCATTTCCGTGAGCCCGAACGTGTTCACCCCGAAGAAGCTGGCGGCACCGGCCCGCTGCTGCCCGCGACCCGCGCCGTCGGTCGGGGTCCAGGCGGTGGCGGCGGATACGGGGTCGAAGCGGGGGATGCTCGTCGTCGACATGCAGGACTCCTTGACGTCGTAAGGGTGGGGCCCCGGGCGGCCGGGGCGTTCGAACCCATGCAAGGTACCGCGGCGTCGAGTATTGGTGCAGGGGGTAGTGGGGGTTATTTTGCAGAAACACGTTTAACGTAATCATGGATCTGCTAATTTGCAGGGAGGGTGCGGAGTTGCTCAGTCCATCTCCGGTGGTCGAGGTCCTGCGGGCCCGAATCCGGACGCCCTGGCCCGCCCTGCACCTGCTGACCGGGCCCGCCGGCGTGGGGAAGACCGTGGTCCTGCGCCAGGCGCTGGCGGGGCACCCGGCCGCCCTCCACTGGGACGTCCCGCCCCTGGAGGAGGATGGCGCCCTGGAGGACCTGGACCGCCTCCTCTCCGCCGCGCTGGGGGAGCTTCCCTCCGTCCGTGCACGCCCCGACCTCCTCCCCCTGCCCGGTGCGGGGCTCCGGTGGCGGGAGCGCCTGGAGGGGGCCCTGATGGCGCTGGGGGCGCGGGGCGAGGCGGAGAGGGGACCGGAGGGCGGGGCGCACGGCGGGGCAGGGGTCCTGGTCCTCGACGGCATGGGGGAACTGGCCGGCGCGCGCCGGCACCTTCCGGACGAGGTGCTCGAACTCTGGGGAGAGATCCGCGACCGGGGGCTGCCGGTGCACCTGGTCACGACCTGGAGGACCCCGCCCCCTGCAGAGTGGCGCCGCGAGGGGGAGCCCCTCGAGCTCTCGGCGCACCCGTTCCGTGCCGCGGCTCGAGCCCACGGGGCCCGGACCGCGGAGGAGGGGTTCCAGCGGTGGGCCATTTTCGGGCACCACCCCGCCCACCTCCCGCGCACCCCGCCCCGTGGGAGCCACGCCGGCCGCGGCGACCGCGTGGGCCCTGACGGGGCCGCACTCCGCGACGCTGTCGTGGAGCGTATCCTGACCCCCGGGGGCGACCTTCACGACGCGCCCCTCCACCGGCTCGCCGCGCAGGTGCAGGTGCCCCGGCGCTACCTGGAAATCCTGGTGGCCCTCGCCCGGGGCGCGTCGGGGTGGGGAGGCATGGCCACCCGCGTCGCCGGCGGAGCGGGGAACCGTCTCGCCCCCTATCTCCGGCGCCTCGAGGCGGACGGATGGATCCGGGTGCTCCATCCCCTGGACGGCCGGGCCGGGGGGCGCCAGCGGCGCTACGCCCTGGCGGACCCCTTCAGCGCCTTCTGGTTCGGCCATGTCCTCCCCATCCGGAGCCTCCTCCACCGCGAGGACCCCGGGCGGGTCTGGGACCGGCACCTGGCGCCGGCGCTTCCGGGGTACCTCGCTCTCCGGCTGCCGGAACTGGCGCGACTCTGGATCGAGGGTCACGCCACCGAGCGGCTCCCCGCCGCCGCCCGGGAGGTGGGGGCCCTCTGGACCGGAGATGTGGAGCTCGACGTGGCCGCCCGACTTGCCAATGGACAGGTCTGCTATGGAATCTGCCAGGGGCCCACGGGGGAGGGCGATCGGGACCCGCAGCCGGGGCCCGGTGGGACCGTCGCGGAGGATGTGGCCCTCTTCATCGAGCTGGAGCGGAAGATGCGCGACGTCCGGTGGGGGATCGGCCGGGAGGCCCGCGCACCCCTCGTCTTCCTGGCCCGGAGACCCTCCGACGAACTGCGCCGGCGGGTGGCCCGGACCTCACTCGGACGCATCCTGACCCTCGACGACCTGATGGGAGAACTGAGGCCATGACATCCAGGACCGAAACCCCTTCATCTTCCGGGGCACCGTCGCCCGGCCGGGCGCTCGTGACGGGCGCTTCGTCGGGCATCGGCGACGCCATCGCCCGCGAACTCGCGTCCCGGGGGTGGGATCTCGTCCTCACGGCCCGTTCGGAGGAGCGACTCCATCGCCTGGCGGACGAACTCCGCGAGCGGCACGGGGTGGGCGTGCACGTGATCTCCGAGGACCTGTCGGATACGGAGGCGCCGGCCCGACTGGAGGCGCGGACCGAGGGCGCGGGCCTTCCCGTCGACCTCCTTGTGAACAACGCCGGTTTTGGCCGGATCGGGCCGCTCCTGGCGCAGGAGGCAGAGGATGCGAACGCCATGATCGCGGTGAATGTGACCGCGGTCACGGAACTCCTCCGCCGCTTTGCTCCCCACATGGTGGCCCGGGGAGGAGGCCGGATCCTGAACGTCGCGTCGACGGCCGCCTTCCAGCCCGGTCCCCTCATGGCCGTGTACTATGCCACGAAGGCCTATGTCGTCTCCTTCTCGGAGGCGGTCAGAAACGAGCTGGCGTCGTCCGGTGTGACGGTGACGACGCTCTGCCCCGGGGTGACGGGGTCGGAGTTCCACGAGCGCGCGGGGATGCACGGGGATTCGGTGCTCGAGCGACTCCGCCCCGCTTCGGCGGAAGAGGTGGCCCGGTTCGGCGTGGAGGCAGCGCTTCTGGGGAAGGGCGTGGTGATCCCCGGTCGGCTGAACCGGATCCTCGCCACCGCCGTGCGCTTCGTGCCCCGGAGCATCGTCCCCGCCATCGTTCGCCGCATCCAGGAGGGCCGGGGCTGAACGTCGGGGCTGAGAGTCTGGGCTGAGAGTCGGGGCTGAGAGTCTGGGCTGGGAGTCTGGGCTGGGAGTCTGGCTGGGGAGCGGGGCTTGAGGAGCGCGCCGGGGCCCACAGCCCTCGGACGACGGCGCCCCAGCGCCCGAAAGGCACCTCGTCGATCCGGGCGGGAGCTGCAGGTCATTCCTGGCGGACTCTCGAGGACTCACTCAGCCGGAGCAGGTTCTCGCGCATGAGTTCGCGGACGGGGAAGAGGCGGCGCTCGACGTCGAGGCGGGGGAGTTCGAAGCGGCCGTCGTAGTGGGTGCCGCCGTGGGGGTCGCGGAAGACGAGGCGGCCGCCTGGGAGCGCTTCCATCTTCCAGCCGCCCTCGTGAAGGAGGCGGTGGTGATGCAGGCAGATGAGGACGCAGTTCTCGAGCGAGGTTTCGCCCCCGTCGGCCCAGTGGCGGATGTGATGGGCCTCGGTGTAGCGGAGCCCGCAGCCGGGGAAGCGGCACCCGCGGTCCCGAGCCTCGAGGGCGCGGCGGAGGGCGGGGCTCACGACGCGGCGGGCGTGCCCCGCGTCGGCGACCCGGCCCTCGGCATCGAGAAAGAGGGGCACCACGGTCGAATCGCAGCAAAGGCGCCGGGACGTTTCATGTGAAACGCGCACCCCGTCATCGAGGTGGGAACAGCCGGCGCCACAGGTGGGGTCGTCCTCGCGGAGGGCGTCCATTTCCACGTGCAGCATGACCTGGTAGCGCCCGGCGCGGGAGCCGGAGAGCGGGAAGGGGGTGGGAGCCGCGGGAGCCTCGG
>REBP01000060.1 GCA_007692665.1 Gemmatimonadales bacterium
CTTGTCCACCAGCACGGTCTCGCCCCCGCCCTCTTCCGGCAGGGCGAAGAGGATCTCCTCGAGGAGCGTGGTCAGCACGGTCTGCAGCCGCCGCGCCCCGATGTTCTCCATGCGCTCGTTCAGCCGCGCCGCGATCCGTGCGATCTCGCGGGTGCCGTCGTCGCTGAACACGATCTCGACCCCCTCGGTGCGGATGAGCGCCCGGTACTGGCTCAGGAGCGCGTTCCGGGGCTCGGTGAGGATGCGCACGAAGTCCTCTTCCAGCAGGGGCTTGAGCTCCACCCGGATCGGGAAGCGCCCCTGCAGCTCCGGAATCAGGTCCGACGGCTTCGAGACGTGGAACGCCCCGGCGGCAATGAAGAGCACGTGGTCCGTGCGCACCAGGCCGTACTTGGTCTGCACGTTCGACCCCTCGACAATGGGGAGGAGGTCCCGCTGCACGCCCTCCCGCGACACGTCGGGGCCCGCCGCACCCCGCTCGCCGGCGATCTTGTCGATCTCGTCGAGGAAGATGATCCCCATCTCCTCCACCCGGTCGAGGGCCTCGTTCACGACCTCGTCCATGTCCACGAGGCGGTCCAGCTCTTCCTGCACGAAGATGCGCCGCGCCTCGGACACCGTCACGGTGCGCCGCTTCTTCCGCTTGGGCATCATGTCCTGGAGCATTTCCGTGAAGTTCGGATCCATGCCCTCCATGCCCATGGGGATCATCATGCCGTCGAGGTTCGGCGTCTGGTCCACCTCGACCTCGACCATGCGGTCCTCGAGCTTCGTGTCGCGCAGAAGGCCGCGGAGCTTCTCGCGGGTCCGGGCCCGGCGCTCCTCGATGGAGAGTTCCGCCCCGTCGGGTCCGGTGGCGGACCCGGCGTCGTCGCCTTCGGGGCCGGCATCGCCCGTATCGTCACCTTCGTGACCGGTCTCGGTGGTGCGCACCCCTTCCGAGCCCACGACGAAGATGCGCGGGTGGGGGGGGTGGGATGCGGCGGCTGCAGTCTGCGAGGGCTCGCCCGCTGCGGGCTCGCCTGTGGCGGGCCGGCGGGCCGTCTCCACACGGACCCCGCCTCCGCTCGTGCCGTCGGGGCCACCCCCGGCGGGGAAGAGCAGGTCCAGGAGGCGCTCTTCGGCCCGGGTCTCGGCGAGTTCCTGCACCTCGTCCTCGCGCTCGGCGCGGACGAGGTTCACGGCGGTGTCGGCCAGGTCGCGAACCATGGACTCCACGTCGCGTCCCACGTAGCCCACCTCGGTGAACTTGGAGGCCTCCACCTTGACGAACGGGGCCCCGGCGAGGCGGGCCAGCCGGCGGGCGATCTCGGTCTTCCCCACCCCGGTGGGCCCGATGAGGATCAGGTTGTTCGGCGCGATCTCGTCGCGGAGTTCCTCGTCGACGCGCTGGCGCCGCCACCGGTTCCGCAGCGCGATGGCCACGGACTTCTTGGCGTCGTCCTGCCCCACGATGTAGCGGTCCAGCTCGGCGACGATCTGCCGGGGCGTGAGTTCGTCGAGCCAGGCGGCGGTCTCCGGGGCCGTCCCGTCGGAAGGCGCGTCGGAACCGGCGGCGGGGGTGGTCGTCGTGTCGGTACTCTCGGTCATGCGTTCTCTCCGGGCGCGGTGCGCCCTGCGTCGTCGGCCTGTTCGGTCCCGATTTCAGGTGGGGCGGGAGGGGTCCCGTCTCCCAGGTCCAGGATCTGGATGCTGGCGTTGCTGTAGATGCAGATGTCGGCGGCGATGTGGAGCGCCTCGTGCACGATCTCGCGGGGGCCCATCTCGGTGTGCTCCCGGAGGGCCCGGGCGGCGGCGAGGGCGAACGAGCCGCCGGACCCGATGGCCGCCACGTCGCGGTCGGGCTCGAGCACGTTCCCGTCGCCGCTCACGATGAACAGGTGAGACGTGTCGGCCACGACAAGGAGCGCATCCAGACGACGGAGGTATCGATCCATGCGCCAGTCCTTGGCCAGCTCCACGCAGGCGCGGGTCAGGTTCCCGGGGTAGCGCTCGAGCTTCTCCTCGAGCTTCTCGAAGAGGGTGAAGGCGTCGGCGACCCCGCCGGCGAAGCCTGCCAGGATCCGGTCTCCCTTGAGCTTCCGGACCTTGATCGCGGTCCCCTTGACCACCGTGTCGCCCATGGTGACCTGGCCGTCGGCGCCCATGGCCACGCGGCCATCGCGCCGGACCGCCACCACCGTGGTCGCGCGAACCCGGCGGCCACCGTGGATCGCCGCCCCGCTCGCGGTGGAGGGGTGCAGGCCGGACGTGGGGGAGATCGCATCCATCATCGGATCCTTTGTCGAATGCTCGTTCATGCTGGGCGGCGGCGTGGGTCGGGTGGACGGGTCAGGTCGAGCGGGGATGGCTGTCGCGGTACACCTGCTGCAGCCGTTCCCGGGAGGTATGAGTATAAATGCGCGTGGTGGACAGGGACACATGCCCCAGCAGTTCCTTGACCGACATGAGGTCGGCGCCGCCGTCCAGCAGGTGGGTGGCGAAGGAGTGCCGAAGCGAGTGCACCGAGTGCGTGTCGCCCTCGCCTGCGGCCTCGAGGAGCCCGCGCACGGCCTTCTGGATGGACCGCCGCGAGAGGCGGGCGCCGGAGGGGTTCACGAGGAGGGGGCCGCGCCGGTCGGAGGCCCCGGTCTCGATGCGGCGGGGCTCGTAGCGGCGAAGGGCCGTGACGGCAGAGCGCGTGAGGGGGACGATGCGTTCCTTCCGCCCCTTGCCCAGCACCCGGACCTGCTCGCTGATGCCGTCGATGGCCTCCACGTCGAGGGTGTGGAGTTCGGCCAGGCGAAGCCCGCTGCCGTAGAGGAACTCGAGGATCACCAGCGACCGGGTGGCCACCAGCGTGTTCTCGGCGGCGCGGGACTCGGCCAGGTCGAAGAGCGCGCCGACGCCCCGGTGCCCCAGGTGACCCGGGAGGATGCGCTCGGCCCGGGGGGCGCGGAGGCTCCGGGCGTGGTTCACCTGGAGGTCTCCCTCGGCGTGGAGGAAGTGCAGGAAGGTGCGGATGCCCGAGAGCTTCCGGGCCAGGGAGCGGCGGGCGAGGCCCTTGCGCTGCCCCCACCCCAGGAAGCCCCGGAGCGCCATGCGGTCCACGTGGGACCAGTCCCAGTCGGGGGTGCCGTAGTAGCCGGTGAGGAACGCGGCCAGGTCGGCCAGGTCGCGGCGGTAGGCGGCGACGGTGTTGGGCGAGAGCTGGCGTTCGTCGGCCAGGTGGCGGAGAAAGAGCGCCGCCGCCGGGTCCGGGGCCGTGTCGGGAGCCGAAGACCCGCCTTCGCCCGGCGCCGTCAGAGCGCAACCTCGCGCATCCAGGACTCGAACTCCACGCGGGCGCGCTCGCCCAGCATCTCGCGCTTCTTCACCTTGTCGCGGATCTTCTTCGGGAGCGGCTCCACCAGGCCCCAGTTCGAGTTGATGGGCTGGAAGTGCTTCGGATCGCTCTCGGCCAGGTAGCGGTAGAGCCCGCCCAGCACGGTGGTGGGCGGGGGGACGACGGGGTCGCGTCCGGTGAGGATGCGGTCCAGGTTGATGCCGGCCAGGATCCCCGAGGCGGCGGACTCGGTGTACCCCTCCACGCCGGTGATCTGGCCGGCGAAGATCAGGTCGGTGCGGTCCTTCAGCGAACCGTGGCGGGTGAGGCGGGCCGGGAAGTTCAGGTACGAGTTCCGGTGGATCGAGCCCATGCGGAAGAACTCGGCGTTCTCGAGCCC
>REBP01000020.1 GCA_007692665.1 Gemmatimonadales bacterium
CCAGGACCGCCTGGAGCTGCGCCATCTCCTCGGCCGTCTCCACGCTGTACTGGTTGGTCCCGAGCCCGATCACCGGGATCCGCTCTCCCGTGGAGGGGATCGGCTTCGTGATGAGTTCGAGGCGGGGTCGGGCCGCCGAGGCCAGGCGTGCCAGCGCCGTACCCGGAACCAGGGGCGCGAGGGCGATCCCGGCGGCGGCGAGGGCTCCGGTCTTCAGGGCATCTCGACGGGACATGAGGGGGGAAGAACTCATCGGACGTCTCCAGTAAGGGATGGGAGGTAGGGCGATGGTAGGAACTCCGGTCGGCGGGGGCAAGTTGATCCCGGATCCGAGAGCCGTCCCGGGTCGCATGGCATGCCCTTCCCGATCTGCGTAGCTTTCCTGGATGAGATACGGATCCAGGAAGATGCGAGGGCGGGGCGACGCCAGGGGTGCTGGTGCCGCCGCGGTGGCGGTCATGGTCCTGTCCATCGCGGTCGGAACCGCGGGATGCGACCTGCTGGGCCCGGACCGCGAGACCTTCCTCGTGCGCGTGGACAGCATTTCCGCCCCGGCGACCGTCTCTACGGGCGACACACTCACCGTGCAGTTCCACGGTTTCGTGGGCTCGGACGGGTGCCACCGGCTCGAGCGGGTGGATCGCGGGCGAGGCCCCGGAACGCTCGTGATGACCTTCCACGGCGAGCGCAGGGTGGGAGGCAACATCGTCTGTACCCTCGAGCCGGTGGCGCTCACCCACGAGGAGCGCGTGACCCCGCCCTTCGACGATCCGTTCACCATCGTCGTGCGGCAGCCCGGGGGCGGCACGCTGGAGCGGGTGGTCCGGGTGGAGTGAGGGCGGCCGATGCTGGAGGCTGAGGAGCCATCGCCGCCGCGGCCAGGCGGCGCCCCTGGCTTCCTCCGAATGTTGACAGACCCGCCCCCATCGCCTCGCTTCACCGCGGCATCCACTCACACCGCGCCTTGACCCCGGCCCCTCGACCATGCGAAGGCTCGCCCTCCCCTCAGGTGACGTGCTTCTCCTCGCGGGACTCGTGGGGACGGCGGCTGTGGCGGCGGCCTTCCTCCTTCAGCCCTCCCTTGCCGACCGCATCGGCCTGGACGCCCTCGCGCACCTTTCCGTGGACGCGGTCCCCGTGGATGGGCTCGAGTGGGGTGACCAGACCCGGGGTCCAGGGGAGGCCTTCAGCCGCGCCGAGCGTCTGATGCACGGGACAACCGCCGTACTCCTCCTCTTCGTGGCCGCAGTCGCTGCACTGGGGCAGATGGCGTTTGCGGGAGTGGTCGCGGTGAGCCGGCGTGCCGAAATGCGCCTCCGTCGGGCGGTGGGCGCTCCCCGGAACCGCCTCCTGGGCGAACTGGCACACGGGGCGGTGGGCGCCTCCGGTAGGGCCCTCGTGGTCGGGGGGGGCGCAGCACTGGTGGCTCACCTGATCCTTCGCGCCATGTGGACGGCGAGCCCCGAGGTCGCCACGCCCAGCCTGGGCGTCGGTGGACCGATGGCCATCGGGATCGGCGTCGCGGCAGGCCTCCTCCTCGCCTGGGCCGGGTTCGCCTTCATCGTGGTACAGAGCGCAGAGGTGATGCCGGGGGCCCCACTTCACGCGAAAACGCGCCTCGCCGAGCCCTTTCGGGGCGAAGTCTGTCACCCCGGGGTGCCGGTCCTCCAGATCGCGTCCGTGGGCCTTGTGCTCGCGTCGGCGGGGGTGCTCGTGGCCGGTGCGGACCGCCTCTGGGTCGCGGCACCGGAGGGAGAGGGCCATGGGGCGGAGCGGGCAGGGGAGCGGGCAGGCGAGCTGGGGGATCGCAGCACCTTCGCCGAGCTGCCCCGGGTTCTCATGAGGTCGGCACCGGGAGGCGCTGCCCGGGCGATCGAGGCCGTCCTGGCCGCCGATTCGCCCTTCCGGGCCGGAGGCGGCGGCCTGGTGAGCGTGACCACCCCCGGCTTCGCAGAGGGTGTCGGCCACCTCCGGTACGCCCAGACCGAGTGCGGCGTCTGCTACATTCCCGGCAGCCCCCCGGTCCCCGCACCGTTCAAGGGCGAGATCGCGGTTCACCATGCGGTGAGCGCGGACACCTTCCGGATGGCGGGCATCCGGATGCTCGAGGGCCGGAGCTTCACCTCCGCCGATGGCCCTCAATCCGAGCCGGTCGCCATCGTGAGCCGTGGGTTCGCCGCCGAGCATTTCGAGAACGGCGAGGCCATCGGGCGAAGGGTTCGGATCGGCGCCAATCGGCACCGCTGGCACACGGTGGTGGGGGTTGTCGACGCCCTCCCCCGGACACGCCTGCCGGCGCGCACCCAGCCGCCCGAAGACATCTTCGTGCCGATCACCCAGCTCCCCCCCACCCGGGTCGAGGTCATGGCCGCCGGGATGCCCGGGCCTTCAGCGCTCCCCGCGAACATGCGGGCGGTGGCGTCGCCCGCCGAACGGGACCGCCTCATCGCGGCATGGACCACGGGTTTCGTGAGGCTCTGGCGCGGTGCGGGGCTCGCGGCGGGCGCTCTCGCCGTGCTCGGCATCGTCATGACCGTGGCGCGACGGATCCGCGAGGAAGCCCGCGAGATCGCGGTCCATCGCGCCGTGGGAGCCACGCGAGCCCGGGTCGTCGGTCGGTACCTGAGGTTCGGCCTCGGCGTCGGCGCGGTGGGAGCGGGCCTCGGGTGCTGGGCCGCCCTCTTCGCGGTCAGCGTGCTGGTGCCCGAGGGCTTCGGGGCACCGGAGGTGATCGCCCTGGTGTTCCTGAGGGTGGGCGGGGGCCTCGTCCTGGTGGCCGCCACGGTGGCCACTGTGGTCGCTGCGTGGGAGATCCGTGGATCGGTGCGAGAGGGACTGGGCTGACTCCGCCCCGGTCGCGGCGAAGAGCCCTGCGTCTCTCGCTGGTCCGCCGGCCAACAGGCCGCAGCCAGGCAGCGGCCTGCCTGTTCCCGTTGCCCTCGTTTCCGCAGCGGCGTATCATGGCCGGCGTTCCCGGCGCCCGCCGGGGCATCCCGTCCCTGTCCCCCCCGATCCCTGACCAACCTCCTCCCGGACCCCGCACTGGCCGACGTCGTGCGGCCGATGATCCTCCAGTTCTTCGTCCTGGCGATCCTCTGGCTGCACCTCGTTGCGCCCCGGACCCTGGGTGACCGGGGTGTGAGGTCCGGGATCCACCCCGGGGATGTGGCGGGCGCCGCCGACTGGACCCGTGTCCTCCTCCCCTTTCTCATGATCGCCACGGGGCTCCTCTTCTTTTCCTCGCCCCTGCAGCCGGTCTGGGCCCCCCTCCTGGGTCCCGGCGGCGACCGCGTCCCGGCGATCCCGGCGGAACTCTCCCGCGCCCTCGCCCTTGCCCTGAACCTCGGGGTCGTGGGGTGGTGCGTGTGGCACACCGGGGGGTTCCGGCGATCGCCGCTCATCCCCCTTCTCGTGGCGCTCCCGTTCGCGGCCATGCTCGTGGACGGTGCCGGGGGCGGATGGATCCTCCTTCTCGGCGGAACCGCCACCGTACTGGCCACGGTCCTCGCGCAAGCGGGCAGGGAAGGGGCCCGCATGCCGGGAGAGCCCACCGCCCTCCGAAGGATCGCAACCCCTGTCGGGGTCCTCGTGCTCCTCGGCCTCGCCGCGTGGCTTGGCTGGGGCCCGGCCGGATCCGCCTCTTCCATGGCACCGCGCGCCGGGGAGTGGAGTACCTTC
>REBP01000220.1 GCA_007692665.1 Gemmatimonadales bacterium
GTTCCGGAAGACGAAGTCCCGGAACTCCACGCCGGAGGCGGCCTGGATCTGGGGAGCCTGGTCGGGCGCCGGCGCCACGTAGTAGTCCAGGTTCTCCGTGAGGAGTTCGGTGAGGAGCGTGGTCTGTTCCGGGATGACCCGGTAGACGTAGCGCTCGAGGAAGGGCGGGCCGCCGACCACGTCGGGGAAGCCCGGATTCCGGATGAAGGTCCAGGACTCGTCCTGCCTGTGCTCCGCAAAGACGAAGGGTCCATTGCCCACCGGGCAGCGCGTGCCATACGGGTGCTGCCGAAGCTCGGACGGGGGAACGTCGCCCAGGAGGTGTTCGGGCAGGATGGGGGTGGAGCGCCAGGGATCCAGGGGCTCGGCGTGGGGCTGCAGGTGGAAACGCACCGTGTAGTCATCGAGGATCTCGACCCCGTCGTCGGACCGGACGTAGTTCGTCCAGAACGCCGAATTCGGGAACGCGGTGGCCGGATCGATGGCCCTTCGGTAGGTGAAGGCCACGTCCCGCGCCGTGGTGGGCGTGCCGTCGTGCCAGTGGATCCCCTCGTTCAGGCGGAAGGTGAGCTCGGTGCCGGCCTCGTTGAACGACCAGGACTCGGCGAGGTAGGGCTCGAGCTCGTAGCCGGCGTCCAGGCGGATCAGCGTCATCAGGTTCACGAAAAGCTGATGCTGGTTCGCGGTGTAGTCCGACGAGACGAGGCCGTTCATGCCGTCGGCGATCTCCCCGATGGATCCCACGACCGCGGTCCCGCCGTACCGCTCGCCGACCGGCGTCTCGAAGCCGGCCACCCAGGCATCCACGGCAGGCATGACCTCCTGGCAGAAGGCGGGCATCCCGCGCAGCGCGCGTTCGCCCGGCGTTCCGTCGCCGCACCCGGCAGCTGCCAGCGAGAGGGCGAGGAATCCCGCGGCCGAGCGCAGGAGGGACGGCCGCGCGACGGGCAGGAAGGAGGACGGTTTCGTCATCGGGACCCGTCCGGAGTCGGGCGCGGGCAGACCGGAGAAGCGGGACGGGGAGATCGTCATGGCATCAGGAGGTTTGGATCGGATGAACCGGAAGGGGGACCGGGTTCATGGGACATGGATACCGCGAACGCCGCTGAAATGCCATGGCGGCCCCCGCCCGCGGCTCAGCGCCGCCAGGTCCGGAGCGGGTCCAGGTAGCGGGGCTCAAGCTCGTCTGCGGTAGCCGCTTCCTCGGGAGTCAGTGCCTCCGCCACCCGCCACCTCCCGCCGAAGGTCGCGGCGACGGCGGCTTCGACGGTGGAGGCAATCTCGACAAAGGAGACCGGACCTGCCCCGAGTTCCCGGAGCGTCGTGCCCGAGGCGAGAGGGCCGGACCGCGGCGAACCGGCTGCGCCGACGCTGACGACGGCGCCGAGATCCACCGACGGCCGGTCCAGGAGCAGCGACCCATGCTGGAGCAGGGTTCTCCCCATGCGGAGCTGCGCGCTTCCCACCAGCTTCCTTCCCTGCACGACGACCTCGCCCGCCGCCGGATCCCCGAAGCACGCCCCGGCGTCGGGGGGGGGCGTGCGGTGGGCGGGCGCCGCGATCTCGCCCCGGACCCCGAGGGCCCGCAGGGCGTCCAGGAGCGCCCCGTTCACGGCCCGGTAGATGCCGCGGGGACTGCCGGGTGAGCCGGCGGGGAGCACGACGGCGTAGGTCAGTTCGCGGTCGTGGAGCACCTCGCGTCCCCCGGTGGGGCGGCGGACGACCTCGACACCGAGGCTTCGGAGGGCATGGGGATCATAGCGCCCCTCCACCGCCTGGTTCCTGCCAAACGAGAGGGAGGGCCGCACCCACCGGTAGATCCGGAGCGTGGCCTCTCCCTCCAGGCGGTGCCTGGCCAGCGCCTCGTCCACCGCCATGTTCCGGGCTGCCGACCCCGGCGGATCCCGAAGGATCCTCCAGCGCAGGGGCGGAAGGCCGCCGGGGGGACGTTCGGGGGGATCTCCCGGGAGACCGCCCTCAGCCCTTTCCAAGATCGAGTGTCCCACCCGGCTCGAGGACCTCGACACGGGCCCGTTCGCCGACCCTGTCACGGAAGGCCCCGGGATCCTGGCGGATCTGGTCGAAGGTGTTGTAATGCATGGGCAGGACCACGTCGGGCTCGATGAACTCGATGGCCCGGACCGCGTCCTCGGGACCCATCGTGAAGTTGTCGCCGATGGGAAGAAGGGCCACGTCCACCCGACCCTTCAGAAGCTGCATGTCGGTAAGAAGGGCGGTATCGCCTGCATGGTAGATGCGAACGCCGTCCACCTCGAAGACGAACCCACCGGGCACGCAGGTCCAGTGACCCGAGTCGTCGCCGTGGACCTCGCCGCCGTGGAGCGCCGCCGTCATCTTGACCCGTCCGAAGGGGAAGTCGTACCCTCCGCCGATGCCCATGGCGTGGACCTTCTCGAGCCCCTGTGATCCGGCGAACTGGATCACCTCGAAGCTCGACACCAGCGTGGCCCCGGTGCGCTTCGCCAGCGGGATCGCGTCGGCGAAATGGTCGGAGTGCCCGTGGGTACAGAAGATCCAGTCCACGTCCTTCACGTCGTCGATCCCGCGGTCCGCAACGGGATTCCCGTCGAACCACGGGTCGACAAGGATGGTCGTTCCATCCGCGGCTTCGATGGTGAAGGTGGAGTGTCCGTGCCAGGTGAGCTTCGCCATGGGGGTCTCCTTGGTGGATCGTGGATGGATCGGATCGGGGGTGTGGATGTGGCTGCGGGTGGCGTGGGGCGGCGCGCCCTATTCCGCGTCGGCGTAGGCCTCGATGGGGGGGCAGGCGCAGACCAGGTTCCGGTCGCCGTAGGCGTTGTCCACCCGGCGCACGGTGGGCCAGAACTTCTGGGCCCGGGTCCAGGGCGCCGGGAAGGCGGCCTGCTCGCGGGTGTAGGGGTGCGTCCATTCCTCGACGAGGACCGAGGCCGCCGTGTGGGGCGCGTTCCGAAGGGCGTTGTCGTCGCGGTCCATGATGCCCAGCTCGATCTGCTGGATTTCCGCCCGGATCGAGATGAGGGCGTCGCAGAACCGGTCCAGTTCGGCCAGGGACTCGGACTCGGTGGGCTCCACCATGATGGTCCCGGGAACGGGCCACGACATGGTCGGGGCATGGTACCCGTAGTCCATGAGGCGCTTGGCCACGTCCTCCTCGGTGATGCCGGTGCTCTTCCGGAAGGGGCGCAGGTCGAGGATGAACTCGTGGGCCACCCGCCCGTTCCTTCCGCGGAAGAGCACGTCGAAGTGTCCCTCGAGGCGCTTCGCCATGTAGTTGGCGTTCAGGATCGCCACCTCGGTGGCGCGCCGGACGCCGTCGTGTCCCAGCAGCGCGATGTAGGCCCAGGAGATGAGCAGGATCGACGCACTCCCCCACGGCGCCGCCGAGATCGGCCCGATGGCCCGCTCGCCCCCGGTGGCCACCACCGGGTGACCGGGGAGGAAGGGCGCCAGGTGCGGCGCGGCGCAGATCGGTCCCATGCCCGGACCGCCGCCCCCGTGGGGGATGGCGAAGGTCTTGTGCAGGTTGATGTGGATGACGTCGGCGCCGTAGTCGCCCGGTCGGCAGAGCCCCACCTGGGCGTTCAGGTTGGCACCGTCCAGGTAGACCTGGCCCCCCCGGTCGTGGATCACCTGGCAGACCTCGCGGATGTGCTCCTCGAAGACGCCGTGCGTGGAGGGGTAGGTGACCATGAGCGCCGCCAGGTTCTCGCGGTGCCTGTCCGCCTTGGCCGTGAGATCGTCCAGGTCGATGTTCCCGTCGGCGTCGCACTTCACCACCACCACCTTCATCCCCGCCATGACCGCCGACGCCGGGTTCGTGCCGTGGGCCGACGACGGAATCAGGCAGATGTTCCGGTGCCCCTCGCCCCGGTCCTCGTGCCAGGCCCGGATCACCAGGAGCCCGGCGTACTCGCCCTGGGCCCCGGAGTTGGGCTGAAGCGACACCGCGGGCAGCCCCGAGATCTCTCCGAGCCACGTCTCGAGGTCGGTCACGATGCGGTGGTAGCCCTTCACCTGGTCCGCCGGCGCGAACGGGTGGATGCGGCCGAACTCGGGCCAGCTCACCGGGATCATCTCGGTGGTGGCGTTCAGCTTCATCGTGCACGACCCCAGCGGGATCATGCTCGTGTTGAGCGAGAGGTCCTTCACCTCCAGCGAGTGGATGTACCGGAGCATCTCCGTCTCGGAGTGATACCGCTGGAAGACCGGGTGCTCCAGGTACGGCGAAGTCCGGACCAGGTCGTCCGGGATCGCCACGTCGTCGCCCATCTCGCGGAAGAGCGTCTCCGGGTTCCAGTGGAGCGAGGTGTCCCGGTCCCCGAAGATGCGGAAGAGGGCCGACAGGTCGCTGGCGGTGACCGCCTCGTCCAGCGCCACGCCCACGGTTCCGTCGGCGAAGTCCCGGAGGTTCACCCCCGCCTCGACGGCCCGGGCCAGGAGCTCGCCCGTGTCGGTGGAGGGGCGCACGCGGATCGTGTCGAAGTAGTGCTCGGACACCACCTGGTGTCCCTGGCGCCTGAGCCCCTCGGCGAGGACGCGGGCCAGGTTGTGGACCCGGCGCGCGATCTTCCTCAGGCCCTCCGGCCCGTGGTAGACGGCGTACATGGAGGCCATGATGGCCAGGAGCACCTGCGCCGTGCAGATGTTCGAGGTGGCCTTCTCGCGGCGGATGTGCTGCTCCCGGGTCTGGAGCGCCATGCGGAGCGCCCGGTTCCCGTCGGCGTCCACCGAGACCCCGATGATGCGGCCGGGCATGCGGCGCTTGTAGTCGTCCCGGGCCGCCATGAAGGCGGCGTGGGGGCCGCCGAAGCCCAGCGGCACGCCGAAGCGCTGCGTGTTGCCCACGGCGATGTCGGCCCCCAGCTCGCCAGGAGGCACGAGGTGGGTCAGCGCCAGGAGGTCGGCCACGACGGCCACCCCGGCCCCGGCGCCCTTCGCCGCCTCGATGACGGGGCGCAGGTCGACCACGCTCCCGTCGGTGGAGGGATACGCCAGAAGCGCCCCGAAAACCGACTCCGACGCCACGGCCGAGGGCGTCGCATCTCCCACCACGACTTCGACCCCCAGCGGCAGCGCACGGGTCTGCACCACGGCGATGGTCTGCGGGTGGCAGCCGGCGTCCACGAAGAAGACGTTCCGGTCATCCTTCGCCTCGTCCAGCAGGAGGGCCATGGCCTCGGCGGCGGCGGTCCCCTCGTCCAGCAGCGACGCACCGGCGATCTCGAGGCCGGTCAGGTCGATGACCATGGTCTGGAAGTTGAGGAGCGCCTCCAGGCGGCCCTGGGCGATCTCGGCCTGGTAGGGCGTGTACTGCGTGTACCAGCCCGGGTTCTCGAAGACGTTCCGGAGAATGACCGGGGGGGTCACCGTGTCGTGGTAGCCCATGCCCAGGTACGAGCGGAAGCGGCCATTCTCCTCGGCGATGCCGCGCAGCCGCTGCAGCAGGACAGTCTCCGAGAGGCCGGGATCCAGCTCCAGTTCGCGACCCAGGCGGATGGCGGCGGGAACGGCCTGGGCGACCAGGGCGTCGAGGGAATCGAGCCCCAGGGATTCGAGCATTTCCGTCACTTCGTGGGCGCGGGGGCCCAGGTGACGGTCCACGAAGCGATCGGTGCGGCGGAGAGTGCGGACGTCGGGGGTCATGCCAAGCCTTGAGAGCCTTCGGTGAGCCGCTGGCGGCACGGAGGGCTCCCCCCGCGGGCTGCGACATGGAGTTGTGACACGGAGTCGCGACATGAGGTGCGCGCTGCGCGAACCTGAACGTCGGGATGTGGAGAATCCTTGGACCCCGATGGCACCCCCCCGTTCCGGCAGCGAGGTTCCCCCCGCCGATCAGTCCTCGCCCACCAGCTCCCGGTAGGCGTCGGGGCTCATGAGCGCGTCCAGTTCGGAGGGATCGGACACGCGCATGCGAACCATCCAGCCCGCGCCGTACGGGTCGGAATTGACGAGGGACGGATCGTCTTCCAGCGCGTCGTTCACCGCCACGACCTCGCCGGATACGGGGGCGTACAGGTCGCTCACCGCCTTCACGGCCTCGATGGTCCCGAAGGTCTCCATGTGGCTGAAGCTGTCGCCGGCCGCGGGGAGTTCGAGGAAGACGATGTCGCCGAGCTCTCCCTGGGCGTAATCGGTCACGCCCACCTGGTATACCCCTTCTTCGTCCGTGGCTTTCAGGTACTCGTGCTCTTCCGTGTAGAAGAGGTCATCGGGGATTCGGGCCATGGTGCGCCTCCGTGAGGGTCGGCGGAAGGAACGGAGTTCGGAAGGGTACGCACGGCGGCTCCATCCGGCGACAGCCCGCGTGCGCGAGGAATAGAGTTTTTCGAGGGGTTCCGGTCAAGGCATCACCCGGCCACGGGTGGATTTCCACTCGATCCTTGGAGAGATTTGGGCGTGGGGAGGATCCCGGGCGCTCTCGTCCGGGCCTTCGCCCCCAGTGGCGACACCCAGAGTCCTTCACCCGCACCGAGGTGCTTCATGTCCACGACGGTCACCGGCGACACCCGCCCGGCGCTCACGATTCTCTCCGAGGAAGAAACCATGTTCCGCGATGCGGTGCGGGACTTCGCCCTTTCGGAGGTCGCTCCCCGGGTCCATGCCATGGACGAGGAGCAGAAGATGGATGAGGAACTCATCCGCCAGCTCTTCGAGCTCGGACTCATGGGCATCGAGGTGCCGGAGGCGCATGGCGGCACCGGATCCACGTTCTTCACCTCGGTCCTCGTGGTGGAGGAGCTCTCCCGGATCGATCCGGCGGTGGGGGTTCTCGTCGACGTGCAGAACACGCTGGTCATCAACGCGCTCCAGCGGTGGGCCACCGATGCGCAGAAGGCCGAGTGGTTTCCGAAGCTCGCCACCGACACGGTGGGGGCCTACGCCCTCTCCGAGGCCGGATCGGGGTCGGATGCCTTCGCACTGGCCTGCCGGGCCGAGAAGGACGGTGACGACTACGTGCTGAACGGGCACAAGCTCTGGATCACCAACGGAAACGAGGCCGGCCTCTTCCTGGTCTTCGCCACCGTGGATGCGGAGGCCGGCTACAAGGGCATCACGGGCTTCCTGGTGCCCCGGGACACGCCCGGATTCTCGGTGGGGAAGAAGGAGGACAAGCTCGGGATCCGGGCCTCCTCCACGACGGAGATCCTCTTCGAGAACTGCCGCCTCCCCGCATCCTCCGTCATGGGCGACGTGGGGAAGGGGTACAAGATCGCCATCGAGACGCTGAACGAGGGGCGGATCGGGATCGGGGCCCAGATGGTGGGGCTCGCCCAGGGGGCCATGGACCACACGGTGAAGTACGTGAAGGAGCGCGAGCAGTTCGGGCGCCCCATCGGGGAGTTCCAGGGTGTCCAGTTCCAGCTGGCCGAGATGGCCACCGAGATCGAGGCGGCCCGGCTCCTGGTGTACAACGCCGCACGCCTCAAGGATGCCGGGGAGGAGTTTCTTCTCCAGGCCGCCCAGGCCAAGCTCTACTCCTCCCAGGTCGCGCAGAAGGTGGCGTCCATGGCCATCGACCTGCATGGAGGCTACGGCTTCACACGGGAGTACCCCGTCGAGAAGTACTACCGGGATGCGAAGATCGGGACGATCTACGAGGGCACGACGAACATGCAGCTCCAGACCATCGCCAAGCTCCTTCTCCGCTGACGCGGAGTCTCCCGGCTTCCGGGTCCCCAAGCGGAGAACCGCATGTTCGGTGGCATCGGCATACCTGAACTGGTCCTGATCTTCCTGGCCCTGCTCCTGCTGTTCGGGGCGAAGCGAATCCCCCTCATCGCACGCGGCATGGGAGAGGGGATTCGGAACTTCAAGGGGGGACTCCAGGACCGGGACAAGCTGCCCGACACCCGCGAGGACCCCGATGCCCGGGACCCCGACGAACGGAGGCATGGGCCCCCGGGTGACTGAGCGCGGCACGGCCGGGAAGCGGTCCGGAAAGGCCGTTCCCCGGGACTTCCGGACTCGCCTGGCGATCCTGTTCCTCACCGTCTTCGTGGACCTGGTGGGCTTCGGGATCATCCTTCCCCTGCTCCCGCTGTACGCTGATCGGTTCGGGGCGAGCGGGACCATGATCGGGGTCCTGGTTCTCTCGTATTCTGCGGCGCAGCTCCTCATGGCGCCGGTCTGGGGCAAACTGTCCGACCGCTTCGGTCGCCGTCCGATCCTGATCATCGGACTCATCGGCTCGGCCGTATCGTACCTCGTGTTCGCGTTCGCCGGTTCGATCCTCGCGCTCCTCCTGTCCAGGGTCATGGCCGGCGTCGGAGGCGCCAACGTCCCGGTGGCCCAGGCGTACATCGCCGACATCACGCCCCCGGAACGTCGGGCGGGGGGGATGGGGCTCATCGGTGCCGCCTTCGGGCTGGGATTCATCTTCGGTCCCGCCATCGGGGGAATCCTCGCGCCGATTTCACCGGCGGCTCCCGGGCTCGCGGCGGCGGCGCTCTGTGCCGTGAACGCCCTGCTGGCGATCTTCCTCCTCCCCGAATCCCTGAGCCGCGAGGAGAGGGAGGCGAGACGGGCCGACGGCGCGACCGTCACGCCGGGAGGAGTTCGCGAGTCGGCTCCCGCGGTCGGCATGGGACTCGTGCCTGTCCCGGCCGCCAATCTGCGAGCGGTGGTCCGGAGCCCGGACTTCGCGACAATCCTCGTGCTGACCTTCCTGTTCACCGCGGCCTTTTCCACCATGCACCCGGTCTTCCCCCTTTTCGCAGCACAGCGATTCGGGATGGACGAACGGGCCGTGGGGTGGCTCTTCGCCTTTCTCGGCACGGTGTCGGCACTCATGCAGGGGGTCGTGGTCAGGGTCCTGGCCCCCCGAATCGGCGAGGACCGGCTCGTGCGACTGGCTGCGCTCCCCTTCGTGGCGGGACTCTGTCTTCTCGCGGTCGCCCATACCCTGCCGGTCCTCCTCCTCGGGCTGGCTCTCCTTGCCGTCGGCTTCGGTGGAACGCTTCCGAGCCTCGTGAGTCTTCTCTCCCGGGCCGCCCCCGACGAACTTCAGGGAAGTTCTCTCGGGATCGGGCAGAGCGTGGGGGCGCTGGCGAGGATCGCCGGACCCCTGGCCGGGGGAATCGCCTGGGACCTGTTCGGGGCCCCGGCGCCCTTTCTCCTGGGCGCGCTCCTGGCGGCCCTCGCAGCCGCGAGGGTGCTCCTCCGGGCCGTTCCCGGACGGGTGCGCGCCCCTGTTTCGGGCGGACGCCGCACGGCCTCCCGCTCTTCCCACTCCTCGAACGCTCCACGGACATGACTGCAGCCGAGCCCGAACTTCCGACCGACCCACCCCTTCCCGACTACCCCGACTCCAGTCCGCTGGACCGGGTGCACCTGGTGCTCGACGAGCCCCAGAACCTGGTGAACGTGGCGGGGGTGATCCGGGTCATGAAGAACATGGGACTCTCCCACCTGCGGGTGGTGAATCCGGCCGAATGGGATCCCTGGCGGATCACCGGCATCGCCCACCGTACCGACGATCTCGTCGAGGCCACCCGGCACTTCGACTCTCTCGAGGAGGCCGTCGCCGATTGCGTCTTCGTCGTCGGGACCTCGGCACGGGCCCGAACGGCCCATCGGAACTACGGATATGCCCGCGACTGGGCGGGTGAACTGGTGGCCAGGACCCGGGAGGGCCCGGTGGCGCTTCTCTTCGGGCGGGAAGACCGGGGGCTGTCCAACCAGGCTCTGGACCTGTGCGACGGCGTCGCGATCATCCCGACCCACGCGGAATATTCCTCGCTCAACCTGGCGCAGGCCTCCCTTGTCCTCGCGTACGAGATGTTCCTCGCCTCGGAGGGGGAGCTTTCCGACCTCCCGAGGGGCAAACGGACGTCCGGTCGCGCCTCCCGGGAACGCATGGAAACGATGTTTCGGGCCCTCGAGGGCGCCCTGGACCGCGTGGAATTCTTTCGAGCCCGGGAAGCCGAATCCGTCATGCGAACCTTCCGAACCCTCTTCGCCCGGGCCGACCTGGACCAGCAGGAGGCCGGGCTCGTGCAGGCGCTCGGATTCGAAGTCCAGAAATACATCGAGCGCAATCTTCCCGGGGACAGCTAGGGTGGCCCGAAGCTTGCTCCCAGAATACGTTCCTGCATCCGCAGCGGGAGATGCCGGGGATGTGGCTTCACCCGTGCCCTCGCCGGTATTTCCTGGCCCCTCTTCGCCCGCTTCCATGTCCCTCCCCGAAAACGAGACCGCTACGGCCTCGCTGGCAGAACGCTACCGGGTGCTCCTGGGCATCGGGAGCGCGCTGGCGGGCGTCGTCAGCGAGGAGGAGATCTACCGGGCGGTCCACCGGCAGACGACCCGCGTTCTCGAAGCCGACGGCTTCTACGTCGCCCTCTATGACCGCGAGGGAGACGAGGCCGAGGTCGTCTACTGGGCCGACGGGGGCGAAGGCCGCCAGAGCCAGATCCCCTTCCGGGGCTCGGAAAGCGAGGTGCTCCGCACGGGCCAACCGGTCCTCATCACCGACCGACTGGCCGATCGCTCTCTCCTGACCCTCGGTGACGGGACCTCGGTGCCTACACGGGCCGCCGTCTCCGCCCCCCTCCGCGAGGGCGACGTGGTCGTGGGCTCCATCAGCGTGCAGAGCTATCGGGCCCGTGCGTACGGCGAAGCGGAACTCGAGCTCCTGCAGGGGATTGCGGACGTGGCCTCGGTGGCCATCGTGAATGCCCGACACGTAACGGAACTGGAGCGGCGGCAGCGCGAGGCCGAGCGCATGCTCGACATTTCCAGGGCGCTGGTGGCGACGCTCGATGACCGGGAGGTGCTCCGCGGGATCGTCGATGCGGCGCGTGAACTGCTTTCCACGGACGGTGCGGTGGTGTGGCTCCTCGAGGAGGACGGCGCCCGGGTCGGCGCATCGGGAGGAGCCACCTCCCCCGTCGAGGGTTCCCTCTTCCCCCTCAAGGGAGACCTCATCCGCCTCGTCATGGAGGAGCGGGAGTCGGTGATCCTCGACGACGTTTCCACCTCCCGGCTCCTTCCTCCTTCGACCCGCCGCCGCCTCCTCGCGCACAGCGCGATGGTCGTCCCTCTCGTCGCGGGTGAGCGGGCCATGGGTGCGCTCTCGGTGGGATCGGCCGAACCCCGGGCCTTCACGCCGACGGAGGCCCGCCTCCTCCAGCGCCTGGCCGGTCACGCGTCACTCGCCCTCGAGAACGCTCGGCTCCACGCACGCCTCCGCGCCCTGTCCCTCACCGATCCCCTCACGAACCTGCCCAACCGCCGCCACCTCGAAATGCACCTTTCGCAGGAATTCGCGGCGGCCCAGCGAGGGCGCCCCCTTGCGCTGGTGCTGTTCGACCTGGACTTCTTCAAGCGCTACAATGACACGCTGGGACACGTCGCCGGGGACGATGCGCTCCGCGCCACCGCCGAGATCCTCATGGGAGAGACCCGTGCCATGAACCTGGTGGCGCGCTTCGGGGGCGACGAGTTCGTGGCCGTCCTCAGCGACACGAGCATCGACGGCGCGGAACGCCATGCGCAGCGCGTGGCGATGCGGATGGCGCGTCACCCCGTGCTCGGCCCCCTGGGGCTCACGATGTCCTCGGGGGTGGCAGAATTCCAGGACCACATGGAGACCCCACAGGACATGCTTCGCACCGCCGACGAGGACCTGTACCGAAACAAGAGCGGACGACCCGGAGGTTTCTTCGAATGAAGGACACGGACTTCCTGCGCACGCTCCACGAAACCGCCCTGGCCCTTGCCCACGCCGCCGGAGAGGTCACGCTGGCTCATTTCGGGGCGCGGGTTCCGGACGAGGCGAAGGCCGACGGCTCGCCTGTGACCCGGGCGGATCGGGAAGCCGAGACCCTGCTTCGACGGCGCATCCGGGAGCGCTTTCCGGATCACGGGATCCTCGGCGAGGAATTCGGCGAGGAGACGGGAACGGCACCGGTGAGGTGGATCCTTGATCCCATTGACGGGACGCGGTCCTTCATGCGGGGCGTCCCCCTGTACGGGGTGCTCATCGGGATCGAGGTCGAGGGCGAGCCCGTGGTCGGCGTGGCCCACTTCCCGGCACTGGGGGAAACCGTCTCCGCAGCCCGCGGCCAGGGGTGTCGCTGGCAGGAGGGCGAGGCCTCGGTGAACGACGTCGAGGACCTGAGCCGGGCGGTGGTGCTCACCTCGGATTCGGAGATGACGCGGACCAGTCGCCTCTGTCCGGGCTGGCTGGACCTTCTCTCGGAGGTCGACTACCTGCGGAGCTGGGGCGATGCGTACGGGCACGCCCTGGTGGCCACCGGGCGTGCCGAGATCATGATCGATTCGGTGCTTTCGCCCTGGGACGCGGCCCCCCTCCTGACGATTCTCGAGGAGGCCGGAGGGAGATTCACGGACCTGCGGGGCGGTACCGGCATCGAGGGCGGGTCAGGGCTGTCGACGAACGGCCGCCTCCACGATCGGGTCCTGGCCCTTCTCGCCGGAAGCGGCGGCCCGTACTGACCTGCGCGACGGCTCCCGTCGCGTGTCCGAAGGGGCACAGACCCGGGAACCGCCACGCAGGAGGGCCCGCATCCTCGGCGATGCGGGCCCTTTCTTCACGTCATTCGGGGCGAGTCCTCACCCCTGCGAACCCGACGGGATCAGACGACCACCCTCTCCCGGTCCACCGGCGGCGGGATCTCCCGGTCGAATCTCTCCGGATCCACGCCGTGCTGCCACAGCTGGACCACCGGGAAGGTCGAGAGGAACCACCGTACCGACAGCGCGAAGATCCCGAGGAAGCCCAGCCCGATGAGCGGCTCCCAGAACGTGATCGTGGGCGTTCCGGGAACGTGCAGCGACGGGGCGATGAGGAGCCAGCGCTCGAGCCAGAGTCCCAGCATCGCGATGAAGGCGACGGACCCCAGGAAGGTCGGATTCAGCTTCGCATTCCGGCCCATCAGGAGGATGAAGGGAGCGAGGAAACACAGGCCGATGGCCAGAAGCGAGAGGGGGCCCCACTCCGGGGTCGAGCGGTGGATGTACCAGGCCTGCTCCCAGGGCAGCTTGCCGTACCACTGCACGATGTACTGCGACCAGAAGAGGTACGCCCAGAAGATCGAGAAGGCGAAGACGAGCTTCCCGAGGTCGTGCTTCTGCTGGGGCCCCATGTGTTCGTCGAAATACGGATTCCCGCGCTTCAGGAGCACCATGGTGATCGTCGTCACCGCGATGCCTCCCCAGAAGGCCGCCATGAAGTACCAGACGGGGAAGAGCGTGGAGAACCAGTGCGGCTCGAGCGACATGGCGAAGTCGATGACCACGATGCTCATGACCACCGCGTATACGAGGATGAGGGCCGGCGCCAGCACCTTCAGCTTCTGCCAGCTCCTTGCCTCCTCGGCCTCCTGGCCCAGCCAGTTGCCGGAGAGGCGATCCCGCCACTTTGCCCGGCCCGTCACGCCGCCCTCGTCCCTTGCCCGCTCGGGAGCCAGGTCCGGACGCACCGCCCAGTACATGAAGATCAGGCTCATGGTAAAGAGCACGAGGGGACCCACCACGTTCCGGGTGATGAGGAACGGGATGTTGAGGTAGGCCGCCTTCAGCTGCACGATCTCGTCGTACGCCATCTTGTCGATCCACGGGAAGTAGGCTTCCCGGAGTCCGAGCATGGGCAGGAGGAGGAGGTACGACAGCGGGAGGAAGGCACCCATCGCCAGCGAGATCCGGCGCACCGACCAGTTCCAGCGCGCCTTGGTGATCACGGTGGCGGCGCAGAAGATGAGCGCGCCCTGGGCGATCCCCGTGAAGAAGAGCCAGTTGGCCACGTACGACTGCCAGGCCCGGTCGGGATTCATGCCGAGAAGGGCGATGAACGCGATGGCACCCACGGCCACGAAGGCGGCCAGCAGGATCGTGGTCCCGCGGTTGGGAAGGAGGTAGCGGGCCTCGATCCGGTCGGGAACGGGAATGTCATGCATCGGGCGCGTCTCCCTGGTCCTCGGAATCGGGGCTGGGGGCCTGGCCTGCCTGGGCGGGCTGGGCACCCTGGAGCTGGCGCAGGTAGTTCACGACGTGCCAGCGGTCGTAATGCGAGATCTGGTGTCCATAGGCCGGCATCAATCCCCGCCCGGCCCGGATGATGGAGTAGAGAAAACCGTCCGAGTGGCCACGCGCCTGGTCGGAAATCACGGAGAAGGCGGGCATGCCCACCCCCGGCGCGGCAACGAGTCCCTGCCCACCGCCGTCCTGCCCGTGGCAGGGTACGCAGGCACGGTTGTAGATCTCTTCGCCCCGCATGAGCGACGCCGCATCGGCCGGTACCGCGTTCACCAGGCCGCTGATCTCCGGAACGGCCCCTGGATCCTCCGTTGCCACCGTGACCATGAAGCCCGTGACGGGCGCGGGGATCGCGGTCCCCTCCGCCTGGTTCATCCCGTACTGGCCCGCAGCCGCCGGGAAGTTGCCCGACGCGAAGGGCACCGAACCCTCCGCAGGGAGCCGGGGATCCTGGTAGGTCCCGATGGACGACTGGTCGCGCATGGAGCGCCCGAAGATCGCCACCATGACGTCATCCATCGGCGTGCATCCGGCTCCGGTCAGCAGCACCAGCGCCAGGACGATCCAGCTTCGCATTCCCACCTTGTTCACTCCTTGCTCAGCCATGGGCCGCACCCTCCTCGTCTTCCTGCAGGCGAGCCGGGCCCTGGGACTCCAGAATGGTTCGTGCCTGGCCGAGCCGATCGGCCGGGGCCGTGACGTACACCCCGAATCTTCCCCCGCTGAACTCCGGGTCGTAGACCACCTGCGCGCGGATGTCGGGGATGCGCATGTTCCAGAACACGCCCACCACCGTGAAGAGCGCGCCGAAGAGAATCGTCATCTCGAAGGTCGGAATCACGAAGGCCGGGATCGACAGGATCGGCTTGCCCCCCACCACCAGCGGCCAGTCCATGGCCGTGAACACGGTGAAGGAGAGACCCGTCGCCATTCCCGTGAGCCCCCCGACGAGCGTGAAGATCCGGATCGGGCTGTTCGTGTAACCCAGGGCATGCTCGATGTGATGCTCGGGGAAGGGCGCGAAGGCGGTGATCTCCTCGAAGCCCTCCTTCCGAAGCTCCTTGATGGCGTCCACGGTGGCGTCCAGGTACTCGTAGGACGCCAGGACACCCCTGTTCGCGGTGCTCATCGGGGCACCTCCTGCCTCGGCTTGGGCCGCATGGGCGGCGGAAGGACTTCCTTGATCTCGGCCAGCGCCACCGGCGGCAGGAGACGGATGAAGAGGAGGAACCAGAAGAAGAACCAGCCGAAGGTTCCGATCACGATGCCCATCTCGGTGACCGAGGGCCTGTAGATCCCCCACGCAAAGGGAATGAATTCCGTGGAGAGCGACGTCACGATGATGACGTAGCGCTCGAACCACATCCCGATGTTGATGAAGATGGTCAGCACGAAGAGGGCGGCGATGGAGTGCCGGACCCGCTTGAACCAGAGCATGATGGGAATCAGGCCGTTGCAGATCAGCATGATCCAGGTCGCCCACCAGTAGTGTCCGAACAGGCGCTCCCAGAACACGCGGCGCTCCGGATCCTCACCGGAGTACCAGGCCATGAAGAACTCGTTCAGGTAGGCGTAGAACACGATGAGGCCGGTGACCAGGATCAGCTTGGCCATGGCGTCGAAGTGTCGGACCGTCAGGTACTTCTCGAGACCGAAGATCTTCCGGATCGGGACCATGAGCGTGATCACCATGGCCACGCCGGAGAAGATGGCCCCGGCCACGAAGTACGGCGCGAAGATCGTGGCGTGCCAGCCGGGCACGATGGACATGGCGAAGTCCCACGACACGACGGAGTGCACCGAGAGGACGAGGGGGGTGGCCAGCGCGGCGAGGAACAGGTACGCCTTGCCGAAGTGGTGCCACTGCCGGTCCGTGCCCCGCCATCCGAAGGCCGTCAGCGTGTAGAACTTCTGCCTGAGGGTTCCCGGGCGGGACTGGTCACGGGCTGCCGCGATGTCGGGGATCAGCCCGAGCAGGAAGAAGAGCGACGACACCGTGAAGTAGGTCGTCACGGCGAAGACGTCCCAGACCAGCGGCGACCGGAAATTCGGCCAGAGCATGCGCTGGTTTGCGTACGGGAAGAGCCAGTAGGCGTGCCAGGCCCGGCCCAGGTGGATCAGGGGGTAGAGACCGGCCGTCATCACGGCAAAGACCGTCATGGCCTCGGCCGCCCGGTAGATGGACTGCCGCCACCGTGCCCGGAACAGGAACAGGATCGCCGAGATCAGCGTTCCCGAGTGGGCAATACCGACCCAGAAGACGAACGTCGTGATGTAGGCGCCCCAGCCCACCGGGGTGTTCAGGCCCGAAAGCCCGATCCCGTTGATGAGCTGGTTCCCCCACGAGAAGGCGAGGAGCCCGATGCCCGCCACCGAGAGCCCGAACAGGATCCACCACCATTTCCCCGGGCGGGAGAGCATGGCGAGGATGTCGGTGTTGACCTCGGTGTACGAGCTGACGTCCGGGTGGGTCGCCGTCGCCCTGTCGACTTTTTCGGTTACCGTCGCCATTAGACGTGGATGTCCTTGACGGGGTGGAAGGTCACCTTCCGGAGATAGTTCACGGCCGGCTGGGTGTTGATGAGCACATCGAGAACCCGGTAGGTGCG
>REBP01000204.1 GCA_007692665.1 Gemmatimonadales bacterium
CTTCCTGTGGGCCTCGCCCTCAGGAATCCCTGACCTGGAGCGTTCCTGGTGATCGAAGTCAACCTCCTGCCCGGAAGCGGCAAGCGAAAGGGCAAGGGCAAGGGCAGGCCGGGCGGCGGCGGGCGGCGCTCCCTGGCGGCACCCTCCTTCGCCGGCGCCACGGCAGACCGCTGGGTCCTGAGCGCGGGAATCCTTTCCCTTTTCGCCCTCGTGGTCATCGGCTGGCTGTTCTTCTCCGTCGCCGGCCAGGCCGAGGAGCTGGATGTCCAGATCGAGGCCGCCCAGCGCGACTCGGCCCGCTTTGCCGACGTGATCCGCCGTTCGGAGTCGCTTCAGTCGCGGCGCGACAGCATCGCTGCCCGCGTCGCCGTACTCCAGGAGATCGACGGCGCGCGCTACATCTGGCCGCACGTCATGGACGAGGTCGGCCGCGCGCTGCCCGACTTCACCTGGCTCACGCGCATCAACCAGGTGTCCCCGCCTCCCGACCTCACCCTCAGGGTCAGGGGCCGAGCCTCCACCTACTTCGCGCTGACGAGCTTCATGGAGAACCTCGAATCCTCGTCCTTCCTTCGGGGCGTCCGGCTCATCACCTCCGACCAGGTGTCGGTGCAGGTCCCGGGGTCCGGGGCTCGGAACGTCTACGAGTTCGAGCTGGAACTGGCCTGGCAGGAGCCTCCCGCCGGCGTCGTGGACAGGGAGCCGCTCTTCGGCCCCTCCGTTGGAATTCCCGGGGCCGACTACGGCTACCAGAACGATCCCATGAGCCTCGGGGAGGGCCGCTGACATGGGACTCATTCCCACGGAACGCCACCGGCAGTACGCCCTCCTGGCGGGCATTGCCGCCATCGCCCTGACCTACGTGTTCTTCGAGTACTGGTACACGCCGCGCGCCGCCGAGGTGGAGCGTCTCGAAACGCGGGTGGAGATGCTCCAGGACCAGAACCGGCGGGCCCAGGTCGTCGCGGCACGGGGAGGCACCGAGCTGGAGGAGCGACTTGCCGTCTACGAGCGGCACCTGGCGCGTCTCGAGCAGCTGATCCCCAGCACCGGTGAGGTTCCGGCCCTGCTGAACACCATCACGACCCAGGCCAACCGCTACGGGGTCACGATGGGCTCGCTCCGCCCCGAACCCCTCGTCGCCGAGGAGTTCTATACCCGCGAGAGCTACGCCATGCAGGTGGCCGGCGACTTCCACCAGGTCGGGCAGTTCCTGACCTCCATCGCGTCGCTGGCCCGCATCATCACGCCGGTGGACCTGGAGATCGCTCCCTACACCGGAAACATCGGCACCCGCGGAGTCCAGAACCCGGTGTTCGCATCCTTCCGAATCCAGACCTACACGTCGCCCGGCGGGAACGGACTCCCCGACGACCTGGCCGCGGAGCTCGACCGATGAACCGACGTATTTCGCCACTTTTCACGGCAGCCGTCGCCCTGGGCGGCCTGGTCGTGATCGCGGGGTGCGAAGTGCCCCCGTCCGTTTCGGCACAGGAGACCCCCGCGCAGCAGGAGGCCACGGCGCCTCCGCCCCCGCTCAACCTCGACACGCTGCAGCTCGTCTTCGAGCGCGAGGTCTTCCAGTACCCGAGCTTCCAGCGCCGGAACCCCTTCGCACCCCTCACCGAGGTGACGGACGGACCCCGCTTCGAAGAGGTGGAACTCCGCATGGTGATCCTGGCGGCCGACGGCATCGGCTCCATGGCCACGCTCGGTCTTCGTGGTGCCGACGGGAGCCGCGCGGGCGCAGGGGCCCGCAGCTTCCGGGTCCGCGAAGGCGACGTGATCGGAAACATGCGGATCCGGGCCATCCGGCTCCGCGAGATCGTCGTCGAGGTCGACGAGTTCGGCCAGCGCGACACCAGGGTCCTCGAGCTTGCACGCCATGAGCCCGAGGCCCGGGGGACCGACACGGTCCCCGGTCCCCCCCCTCCCGACACCGTCGGGGGTGATGCAGCCACCCCGCCGGTTACACCTCCCGACACCACCGACACGATCTCAGGCAACAGGAACGGAGGTTCCGAATGACGCCCTTCATAGCACTCTGGACCAGCCTCGTGCTCGGGCTCGGCAGCCCCGGCGCACCGGCGCTCGACCCCGGCACCCTCCGGGACCTCCAGGTGGTGCCCGGAGCCGACCTCGCCGGAGAGCTCGTGGAGGTCATCTTCGCCATCGAGGGCGAGGTCCAGACCCGCGAGTTCACCATGCAGGGCCCCGACCGCCTCGTCGTGGACCTGCTGGGCGCCCGGAGCGGCCTGCTGTCCGAGTCGTTCCCCAACCTGGACCTCGGGGGGATCCGCGGGATCCGCGCGCGGCAGTACTCCACCGACGTGGTCCGCATCGAGTTCGAACTCGACATGCTCGTGGGCTACACGGTGCGATCGGGCCCCGGGTACGTGCGCGTCTCCCTGGAGAACCACCGCGGTGACTTCGAGCCCTGGTCGGCGCCCACCACGCCGCCGGCCCTGAACGGCGGACTGGTCTCCGGTGGCAACGGAGCTCCCATCACCATCGCCCCGCCCGCTGCCCGCCGCACCGGCTGGGCGGGCCTCGAGTCGCGGGAGTTCTCCCGGCGCATGTCGGTGACCTTCGTCGACGAGCCGATCCGCAACGTGCTGTTCACCTTCGCCGAGTTCGCCGGGCGCTCCATCGTGCCCGGCTCCGGCGTCACCGGAAGCATCAGCGCAGAGATCCGCGACCAGCCCTGGGACATCGCGTTCCAGGCGATCCTCGAGTCCCACGGCCTGGCCGCCCAGGAGCAGGCCTCCGGCATCATCCGGGTGGACCGTCTCCAGGACATCCAGGAGCGGGTGGAGGTCGAGCCTCTCCTGACCCGGATCTTCCGCATCAGCTTCGCCCCCGCCGCCGAGCTCCAGCCCTCCGTCCAGGCGCTCCTCTCCTCGCGGGGCCAGATCTCCACCTCGCAGGGCACGAACACGGTGGTGGTGACCGACGTCGCGGGCGTGCTGGAACAGGTCGAGGCCCTCATCGGGGGGCTCGACATCCAGACCCCCGAAATCACGATCTCGGCCAAGATCATCTTCGTGAACCGGAGTGACCTGGAAGAGACCGGCATCGTCTACGAACTGAAGGACTCCCGCGGAAACCAGATCAACCGGACCTTCCCGGGCGCCCTCGACGAGGACGGCGACGGCTTCATCTCGCAGGACGAGCGGGTGCCCATCGGGACCAACGTGATCTCCTTCGGGGGCAACTCCATTGCCGCCATCGGAAACGCGAACCAGCGCGTGGCGGGCCCCGCGGCCCAGTTCCTCACCTCGCTGGTCCTCGGGCGTCACACCCTCCTGTCGTTCGTGGAGGCGCTCCAGTCGGTGAACCTCTCCGACATCCAGGCGCACCCGCAGGTGCGGGTGCTCGAGAACCAGACGGCCAGCATCCTGGTCGGTGAGCGCGTGCCGATCCCGGTGGCCCAGCAGCAGGCGGTGGGTGGCGGAGAGGGCGCGGCGCTCTTCCAGCCGCTGACCGTGCAGTTCCAGGAAGTCGGCATCAAGCTCGAGGTCACCCCGCAGGTGGCCGCCGGCAACCTGATCCTGATGGACGTGCAGGCCGAGCGCTCCGGCGTCGAGATCGTGGACTCCTTCCTGGGCTTCATCTTCAACACCCAGGAAGCCC
>REBP01000019.1 GCA_007692665.1 Gemmatimonadales bacterium
GGAAATCGGCGTGTGGAACCAACAGGATCGGGGAAAGAGCGCTCGCGGGCAAATGTCGCGACCGAATGGCGCGACCAAACGGCGCGGGCAAACGGCGCGACCAAACGGCGCGGGCAAACGGCGCGGGCAAACGGGCGCCCGGCGCGAACCCGGACGACCAGTCCACCGGGTTGCGCGTCAGTCCACCGGGTTGCGCGTCAGTCCACCGGCTTGACGTACCGCCCGTGCACCCAGCCCTGGATGTCCCCCTCACCTCCAACCGTCCCCACCACATCCACGAACCGCCAGCTTCCCTGCTCGCGGAGGACATCGAGGCGGGTTCCGTTCGGGAGGGGGCTGACGGGAAGAGACTCATGCTGCGTCCCCGGGCCGCGACGGATATTGAGAGCGGTGATGGTTTCGAAGGCCGGCGCCCTGTCCTCGGCACGACCGAAGAGGTGACCCCGCAGGCTTCCCAACGGAAAGGCTGGGCCGGGGTCGGTCTTTCGGCCCGGCGAGATGTCGTCGTGACCGAGCACGTCCCGGATCCGCGGGTAGGCACCGAGGATACCCCGGCTCACCTCGAGGGTGGCTTCGACCTGTTCAGGGGTGTACAGGTGCCATCCGCACGCTTCGGTTTCGTTCTTGTGGGTCGCCTCCATGACCTCGTCGTCGGGGACATTTCCGCCGAACCAGGCCCGCCACCTGCCGCCCTGCCGGGTGAGGCGTCCCGCATTGTCCAGCTCGATGCCGATGGAATGGCGGTTCAGGCCGGTGAGCCCATTCCAGCGACTGGCCCCTGCATGCCAGGCGACACGATCGAAGGGGACCAGCTGCGTGACCGTTCCATCCCTTGCGATGACGACATGGGCCGAGGCGCGGGCGGTCTTGTTCGTCAGCCACTTCACCGACGACTCCGCGTTCGCTCCCGCGGTAAAGTGAACGACGAGGTAACTGGGGTCCAGCGCTCCCCCGACATTCGGGCTTTCGCGGAAGGCGATGGGAGAGCCATTGTCGCTCCTGAGCCTGTGCTCCTGGATGTTCATGCCGGTACCTCCGTCGGGTCGGAAAGGGTGAGCGGAGCGCCCCCGGGATGCGCCGGGGAACGGGCGACTCCCGCGGATGTCGAACCTGTGGAAGTCCGTGAAACCCAGACATCTCGAGGGTCGAAGGTCAACGTAGGATGCGGCCGGGTGGTGGGCAAGCGGGCGTGACGGGCTGCTCGCGCGAGCGTACCTTCGTTCATCGGCACGTTCCGAGCGGCCCATGGACCATCGACGCTTCGACCCACCGCACCGGCGACCCACCGGAGCCCCGGACCGGAGCCCCAGATCGGAGGAATCGGCATGAATCCCAGCATCTCTCCAGCTTTTCCGCGGAGCTTCGCGACCTCCCGGACCTCGTCCTTCCGGGCCGTCGCCCGGGGCGGGGCCCTGGCGTCCGCCCTCTGGCTGGCGGGAGCGCTGCACCTCGAGGCACAGCAGCCACCTTCCACCGCTCCCGCGGAGTGGGGACCCGTCTCCATCAACATGGAGGACGTGCCGTATCCCCACCCGGTCTCCCACGTGGAGTTCACCCTCTACGGGGAAGAGGTCCGCATGGCCTTCATGGATGTCTCCCCTCCAGGGGATGGGACGGCAGGCGGGGGAGCGGCGGGGACGGTGGTTCTCCTCCATGGAGGCAACTACTGGGCGGCCTCGTGGGAGAGCGTCATCGACCGGCTGGTGGAGGAGGGGTACCGGGTGGTGGCCATGGACCAGATCGGCTACGGCCGTTCCTCCAAGCCGCTCATCCCGTATTCCCTCGACATGCACGCGGGGAACATTGCCCGGGTTCTGGATCACCTCGAGATCGAGCGGGCGGCCCTGGTCGGGCACTCCTTCGGGGGGATGAAGGCCAGCCGCTTCGCCCTCCTCTACCCCGACCGCGCGACCCACGTGGCCCTCGTGAACGCCATCGGACTCGAGGACGGCCGGGCAGGCCGGGCATGGAGCGAGGCCACGCCGGCCCCGGACCGGAGCTACCAGGCGTCGCTTTCCACGATTCGCGGTCACGTGAGCCGCTGGGACGACCAGTACCTGGACTACGTGCGGATCCACTACGGCTGGGGGCTGTCAGGGGAGTGGCCGCGGCTGGCTGCCGTGCGGGCGCGGAACAGCGAGGTGATGCGCTTCGCCACCGTGGTTCATGACTGGCCCATGATCGACGCGCCGGCCCTCGTGATCGGGGGGGAGGAGGATGGTCCCCGCTTCCCCGAGCTCGCGCGGGCTGCCGCCGCCGCCTTCCCGAACGGGCGGGCCGTGCTCTTTCCCGGGGTGGGTCACAACCCGCACTGGGAGGCGCCGGATCGCCTGGTACGGGAGCTCGTGACGTTCCTGCGCGGAGAGGAAGGGTAGGGGACCATGAACCCGCCACTCCCTCGCCGCGACTTCCTCCGCGCCTCTGCCCTGCTGGGCGGAGCGGCGGCCCTTGGCGTTCCCCTGGGGGCCGCCGCGGCTGGCACAGGGGGCGCTGCTTCCACGCTTCCGCACGCGGGGGCCCGGGTTGGCTCGCCCGCACGGCGGTCCCTTCGCATCCTCATCCTTGGAGGGACAGGATTTACCGGTCCGCACCAGGTCCGCTACGCGGTGGAGCGGGGTCACCGGGTCACCGTCTTCAACCGGGGGCGGCGGCAGGCGGAGCTCCCGGCCGGGGTGGAGGAGCTGGTGGGTGACCGGAACTCCGGGGAGCTGGACGCACTCCGGGGGCGCACCTGGGATGCGGTCATCGACAACCCCACGACGCTGCCGTTCTGGGTGCGGGATGCAGGGGAAGTACTCCGGGATGCGACGGGGCAGTACGTCTTCATCTCGACGCTCTCGGCGTACGATGTACGGGGGGCCGCGGCCGTTGACGAGAGCACGGCGCTCCTGGGCTACGCCGACGGCGATCCCCTCGACGTGACACCCGAGGTCTACCAGGAGCGGGGCGGCGCTCTTTATGGTCCCATGAAGGCGGCATCGGAGCGGGAGGCGGCGCGGTGGTTCGGGGACCGGACCACGGTGATCCGGCCCGGGCTCATCGTGGGCCCCGGGGACCAGACCGACCGCTTCACCTATTGGCCGGTGCGGATCGCGCGGGGGGGAGAGGTGCTGGCGCCGGGAACGGGAGCGGACAGGGTGCAGGTCATCGATGCCCGGGACCTGGCGGAGTGGACGGTGCGGGTGGTGGAGGAGGGAGCTACCGGGGACTTCAACGCCGTGGGGCCCAGGGCCCCGCTCTCCATGGCCGAGCAGCTTCACGGCATCCGGGGGGCGCTGCCGGGGGACCTGGAGGTGGGCTTCACCTGGGTGCCGGCCGAGTTCCTCCAGGCCGAGGGGGTGCGACCGTGGTCCGAGATGACCACCTGGTTCGGGCCGGATGCGGTGCTCTCAAGAGCCTCGAACGCGCGAGCGGTGGCTGCAGGGCTGAGTTTTCGCCCCCTGGCCACGACGACCGTGGAAACGCTGGAGTGGTTCCGGTCGCTTCCGGCGGAGCGGCAGAACGCGATGCAGGCGGGGCTGGACGCAGAGAAGGAGCGGGCGGTGCTGGCGGCGTGGAGGGAGCGGGGCTAGGCCCTGTCCACCAGGACCTCCGAGAACTCCAGGTTTCCGGTGGCCAGCACGAAGG
>REBP01000018.1 GCA_007692665.1 Gemmatimonadales bacterium
CCCCCGAGCCCGAACCGGTAGCCGACCAGGAGCGACAGCGCGCGATTCTGGATTTCCGGCCCGTCGTCGCGGTCACTCAGCCGGCTCAGTCCGCGGGCGAGGCGTGCGTCGAAGGTGAGCGCGCCGAACCCCGGGATCAGTTCGACCGCGACACCGCCTCCCAGCATCACACCCTGCTCGAAGTTTCTCAGGGTTTCCTCGAGCTGCTGTTCTCCGCCGAGAAGCTGCCCGCAGTCCTCCCGGGCCCCGGTCGCGCTCGCCTGGACCTCGCACTGAAGCTGCCAGCCGAATACCGGTCCCCCTGCCAGGTAGGGCTGGATTCGGGTACCACCCACCGGGATCGCCAGACGAAGGAGAACCGGCACTTCGACGTACGAGAGCGAGACCTCCACGGACTCGCCTTCCGCCAGTCGGCGCTGGAAGTTCTCCGCCCCCTTCTGGGCGTAGTAGACCTCCGGCGCCAGTGTGAGCGGTCCGAGACCGATCAGGTCGAATCCCACTCCTCCGGCGAGTCGGGGGCGCGCGTCGGATGTCTCCACATCGTCGCCGAAGAGGTCGACCAGGTTGACGCCCCCCCTGATGGCCAGCTGGCCCTCCGCGGAACACGGAAGGAGAAGGGCCACAAGAAGAACCAGGGGCAGAAGCGGGACGAGGTTTCTCATGGGACGGTCGGTCCTCTGGTCTGCGGGACAGGAGGGGGGTCGGCGGAGTCGGGTCGGCGGAGCCGGGGGTGGAGCCGGGGGGGGGCCGGGAACGGGCGAGAACGACGCCTGTCACCCGCCCGCCCCCCCGTCACCTTTGCCCGCCCCGCCCTCGCCCGCTGGCCCAGCTCTCGAATGTGGGCGGCCACGGCCCTCTTCCGCCAGTGCCGTCCGTTTCGCGTCGCTCGCCACCGCCAGGACTCCGACGGGGCGACCTTTCCGAATCAGTACCTCCGGTCATTCCCGCGCCGACCGCGTTTTCTTCCTTGTTCTTGCATTCGGCGGGAAGAACTTTCAGCTTCCGGCGCCCGTGGCCTGCCGTTCGCGCGCATGAGCAGGGGGTCTGGCCGAGGCCCTGAACTTGCTGTTACCGGCCCTCCATGCCTTTCATGCGCCCCTCAGAGCTCCGAGCCACTCCCTTTTCCTGCTTCCTGCTTGGGGAGGGTTCCCTCCTGCAGCAGGCCGCCCGGATTCTCCTGGACCGGAACGTCGAGGTGCTGGGCGCCATGACCGGCGACCCCGACACCGAGCGTGGTCTCGAGGCGATGGGGATCCGGGTGCACCCGCGTGGGCCAGTCGCCGCGGCCGCCATGACCGAGGCGCCCTTCGACTACCTCTTCAGCATCGTCAACCTGGCGCTCCTCCCCGATGACGTGCTGGCCCTCCCCCGCCGGGGCGCCGTCAATTTTCACGACGGGCCCCTTCCCGGCTACGCGGGGCTGAACACGCCTTCGTGGGCCCTGCTGAACGGCGAGACCGAGCACGGCGTGACCTGGCACGAGATGACCCGTGGAGCCGATCGCGGCCGGGTCCTCGTCGAACGCCGCTTCCCCCTTGCCCCGGACGACACGGCGCTCACCGTGAACGCCCGATGCTTCGAGGCGGGGATCGAGAGTTTCCGTGAGCTGCTGGACGGCCTCGTCCACGGCACCCTCGAACCTCGCGAGCAGGACTTCTCCCGGCGCCGCCTCTTCACACGGATCGAGCGGCCCGAGGGAGGAGGCCTCATTCCCTTCCAGGCTTCCGCCCGGGAAGCGGCGGCTTTCGTTGCCGCCCACGACTTCGGGCGAGGGTTCCCGAATCCGTTCGGGCTCCCCCGGATCCTGGTGCGCGACACGGTCATCCACGTCGGCCGCGCCGAGGTCGTTCCGGCCGAAGGTGGGGCACACCCCCAGGGGAACGGCGGGCCACCCGCGTTTCCCCCCGGCACGGTCACCGAAGTGCTCCACGGCGGCCCGCAAGGAGGGGCCGGGGCCACCCCGGGTGCCCCCCCGCCCCCCGAAGCCCACCCGGACGCGGTCCTCCGTGTTGCCACCGCCGACGGCATCGTCGCCCTGGGGGATCTCCGCGGGCCCCTGGGAGAGCCGCTCGATGCGCACCGTCTCTCCGGGCTGGGGGTGGTCCGGGGCGCAGACGTCGGCTCCGGACCCCGGGACGCCCTGACGGCCCTCGCCACCGAAGCCCTTCTCGCGGAACCGGCCTGGCTGGCCATCCTCCGGTCCCTTGCGCCACTCGGGCTTCCGGACGCCTTCCGTGCACCCCCCCCTCCGGCGGCAGGGCCTGATGGCAGCGGAGCCATGGCACTGCCGGCCGAGCCCGCTACCCTGGTGTTGCCCCTTCCCCCGCAACCCGCTTCTTCCCCGGGGGCGAATGCGGCCACATCCGGCAGCGCCGGTCTCGGAGCCTTCCTCGCGTTCCTGGCGCGCCTGCAGGGCGTCGAGGCCTTCTCTCTCGGATTCCATCAGGCCCCGGCGCGGGAGCGGGGGAGGGCCGTCGCCTCCGAAGGCGAGGCCTCGGAGACCGATCCCCCGGACGCCCACCTCGACCGGCCGCATCCCACGGATCTCGCGCCCTTCCGCTTCTCCCGGGTTCCCTTTCAGGTCGACGCCCCGGCTGCCCGCCCGGCCGGGGAAGTTGTCCGCGATCTTCAGTCCCGGCTCGAATCTGCCGCTTCACCTTACGCGCCGCCCCTCACGCCGGACCTCTTTCTCCGCTATCCGGACCTCGAGGGCGTGCCACGCGACGCCGAGGGTCCCCGCCTTCCCATCGTCATCCGCCCCGGGTCCACTCCGGCCGGGCCGGTTCCAGCTGCCGGTCCCCTCCTGCCGGGCGTCGAGCTCGAGATCACCCCCGACCCCGCGGCCGGCGTCCTCCACCTCCGCCTCGACCCCGCGCGCTTCGACCCCGCCCTCGCCGACGGGTTTCTCCGCCAGGCCACGGCCTTTCTCGCTGCATGGGCCGCCCTTTCCCCGGACGATCCCACGCCACTCGGTGCCCTCCCCCTGGCGGACGCCCACCAGCGGCGCGAGGCCCTGGAGGTGGGGCGCGGCGTGGTCCGGCCGCTGGACGGGGGGGCCACGGTGCACGCGCTGGTTGCGACGCAGGCCGGGAGGACCCCCCACGCGCCTGCAGTGACCGATCGGCACCGGACCCTGACGTACCGGGAACTGGACCAGGCCGCCTCCGCCCTGGCGTCCCGCCTGATTCGCGCCGGCGTCGAGCCTGGTTCCCGGGTGGGGGTCTTCCTTGACCGATCCACCGATCTCCTCGTGGCCACGCTCGGCATCATGAAGGCCGGCGCCGCCTACGTGCCCCTGGACCCCGCCTACCCGGTGGAGCGGATTCGCTTCATGGTGGAGGATGCGGAGCTCTCGGCCCTGGTGACGCAGCCGGCCCTCCGGCACCGGGCCCCCCCGACGGAGGCAGCGGTGGTGGAGGTCGATGGGGCCGCCGGGCGCGACCCCGCCGATCCCCCCGGGGCTCCCGACGCCCACCTCCCCCGGGTCGACGCCTCGAGCCTGGCCTACGTGCTCTACACGTCAGGCTCCACGGGGCGCCCGAAAGGCGTCCTGGTGGAGCACCGGAGCGTCGTGAACTTCTTCGTCCAGATGGACGAGCTCCTCCGTCCCGGCGCCGACCCGGG
>REBP01000198.1 GCA_007692665.1 Gemmatimonadales bacterium
GGGGGCAGCGCGGGGCAGCCTGGGGGTGGCGCGGACCGGAGCCGGGCGGCAGGCGGTTCAGTCCACCGGGATCATGTGGTTCACCGGCCCATGCCCGGAAGCGCCGCCTTCACCCCCACCCAGGCCGGGCGCGGTTTCGATGGCACGCGCCACGTAGTCCAGCGCCCGCTCCACCGCCGCCTCCAGCGGCCGGCCCAGGGCGAGTCCCGCCGCGATACCCGCGGACAGCGTGCATCCCGTCCCGTGCGTGTTCCGGGTCACGATCCGGCGGCGCCGCCACGTCCGCTCCTCGATCCCATCCCAGAGCAGGTCCAGCAACTCGGAACCCTCGCCATGCCCGCCCTTCACCAGCGCCGCTCCCGCCCCCATCTCCACCAGGGCGCGCGCAGCTTCCCGCTGACCGGATTCGCCCACCACCGGAAGCCCCGTGAGAATTCGCGCCTCGTCGAGGTTCGGCGTCACGAGGGTCGCCATCGGAACGAGCCGGGTCGCAACCGAACCCTCCGCATCCTCGTCCAGGAGTCGATCGCCGGAGCTGGCCACCATGACCGGGTCCAGCACGTAATTGGGAAGACCGTGCCGTGCAATCAGTTCTGCGACCTCAGCCACGAGGGCCGCCGTGGCGAGCATCCCCGATTTCACGGCCCTCGGCGCGAGATCCTCGGCCACCGCATCGACCTGGTCGCGGACCATCCGAAGGGGAACCGCGTGCACGCTTCGCACCCCGATGGTATTTTGCGCGGTCAGCGCCGTGATGGCGCTGGTCCCGAAAACCCCGAACGCCTGGAAGGTCTTGAGATCCGCCTGGATCCCCGCACCCCCACCGCTGTCGCTTCCGGCAATCGTGAGCGCAACGGGAGATTCGGTCCCGGCAAGTCCAGAACGGTGTTCCGGCATGATGTCTTCCCGCCAACAGACAGATCAGAGAGGTCCGGTGCGCCACCCGACGCCCGACATGAACCCCGAACATAGAGGCGTCCTCCGGGACGATCCATGCCCGCACCGCTGAGTCGTCCATGCCCGCACCGCTGAGTCGTCCATGCCCGCACCGCTGAGTCGCGCCCGGGAGAAGCTCCTCGCCCGCCTCGGCTCCCGCCGCACCCGCGAACGGGAGGGACTGGTCCTGGTGGAGGGTCCTCGTGCCATCGGCGTCGCCCTCGAGGCCGGGGTCCGGATCCGCTTCGTCCTGGTCGCGGACGGCCTCCCCCCCGACCCCTCCGAGCCCCTGTCCCGCACCCTCGCCGCCATCCGGGCCGCCGGGATCGAGGAACTCGTGATCCCTGCGGACGACCTCGCTCGCCATGCCGACACCCAGACACCGCAGGGGATTCTGGCCGTGGTGGAAGAGCCCGCAGCAACCATGGACGATCTTCGCCCGCCCCCTCCCGGCGCGGGCTCCGCGCCCGCCCTGCTCCTGGTGCTCGACCGAATCCAGGATCCCGGGAATGCCGGAACCCTGATTCGCGCGGCCGCCGCATTCGGCGCCGCGGGGGTCGTGGCGCTGGACGGCACCGTTGACCCATGGAACCCGAAGGTCGTCCGATCCTCTGCCGGCGAGGCCTTCCGACTTCCCGTTGTCCGGGAAAGCTGGGAGGTCTTCGACGCCTGGCGCCGCCGGCACGGGGTCCCGCTCCATGTCGCTGATGCAGGCGGAGTGGACGTGCGGACCCTGGGCGCCGGCCTTCGTGTGGCCGGGCCCGCCGAGCCGGTCGCTTCGGACGCCGCCCCCGCCGCAATCGAGGCCCTCCTCATCGGCAACGAGGGAGCCGGCCCTCGTCCGGAAGCCCTCGCATCTGCCGACACCCTGCTCGCGCTCCCCCTCGCTGCCGGCGTCGAGTCCCTGAACGCCGCCATGGCCGGGAGCATCCTGCTCTGGGCCCTCGGACCCGGCGGTTCCCGGTCCGGCGCTCCCCCCTCCTGAACCCGCGAAACTCATCTTGCTCCCCCTCCCCCTCGTCGACCTCTGGCTGCCCGCCGCCGCCGCGGCCCTCTTCGGACTCCTCCTGGGCTCGTTCCTGAACGTCTGCACGATCCGCTGGCCGCAGGACCAGTCCGTGGTCACGCCCCGTTCACGCTGTCCCGGATGCAGCAGGGAGATCGCCTGGTACGACAACGTGCCGGTCCTGAGCTGGATCCTTCTGCGAGGACGGTGCCGCGCGTGCGGGGAGGGAATCTCGGTGCAGTATCCCCTGGTCGAACTCGCCACCGGGCTCATCTGGGGGGGATCCGTCGTGGCGCTGGGGCCCGAGTGGGAGGCCCTGCGCGGGGCCATCTTCCTGACCCTCCTCCTCGGCATCGCGGTGAGCGATGCCCGGTTCTACATCATCCCGGACCAGTTTTCGGTGGGGGGCGCCGCGATCGGACTGGCGCTGGCGTTCCTGCCCGGGGGCCTGACCTGGCTCCAGGCGCTGCTCGGCGCCGTCACGGGGTTCCTGCTCCTCTGGTTCGTGGCCTGGGCAGGCGAAAAGGCGTTCAGGAAGGAGGCCATGGGCGGCGGTGACATCAAGATGATGGCCATGCTCGGCGCCTTTCTCGGCATTCCCGGTGTCCTCCTCACCCTCTTCCTGGGGTCACTCCTGGGCGCCGTCATCTTCGGCCCGATCTCGATGAAGACCGGCAAGCTCGTGCCCTTCGGGATCTTCCTGGCGCTGGGCGGCGCGGCCACCTACGTGGTGGGGGATGCGCTGGTGGCCTGGTACATGGAATGGGCCTTCGGACCCGCGTGAGGTGTCGGCGCGGACGAATTCCCCGACTCGCTCACGGAGCGGGCGGGCCCCGCGGGCACCGGGGCACCGAAGGCCGTTCAGTCCCGGGGCGGCTGGTCGGGCGCTTCCGACGCCTCGCCTTCGGCCTCGCCCAGGGGGCCGGAGCCGACCCGGCCCAGGCCCTCGGCCAGGTACTCGCGGGAAAGGGCGATGTAGTGCTCGGCGCTTCGGCCCACCCAGACGGCTGCCGATCCTTCCAGCGTCTTCCGGACCTTGCCCGGCACCCCGGCGACCACGCTCCGGTCGGGAATCCGGGCCTTCTCGAGGACCACCGTGCCGGCAGCCAGGAGGCATTCCTTTCCGATGACGGCCTCCTGCAGGATCACGGCGTTCATCCCCACGAGGGTCCGGTCCCCGATCTCGCAGCATTCGAAGATCGCGCCGTGCCCCACCGTGACGCCGGCCCCCACCACCGTGGGGCCCCAGCTGCCGACGTGAATCACCGCGTTGTCCTGCACCGACGTCCCGGGGCCGATGATGATGGGGTGGTCCGGGTCATCTCCCCGCAACACGGCCCCGAACCAGATGCTCGCCCGGGATTCCACCCTCACATCCCCGATCAGCACAGCGGTGGGGGCAAGAAAGACATCGTCCGCGACCTGGGGGCGCTTGCCGCGAAAGGGGAGGAGAATGGCCATGGAAATGCCGATGCCGACGTGAGGGGAAAGGTGACCGCGGTGGCTCCCGCAGCGGAACCATTGCAGGTGGAGGGGAGTTTGAAGGACGGAACCTGATCGTTCCAAACTCCGCCACGCGCGGCGGAACGGCAACCCGCAGGCGATGCGAGGCTGACCGTCGCCGAATGTGCCCCGAGCCCGGAAGGTGTCCCATGTCGATCCGCTCCCTGGTCCCACTCCTCGTCCTGCCCGTCATGATGGCAGGGTGCCTGGATGCCATTGCCCCCGAGGAGTTCGAGGACCCCCCCATCGAAGCGGTCGCCTTTGACGCCTCCCTGAACATCGACCTCGCTGACTTCGAACTCGAGGACTCCGGCATCTGGGTCCGCGACGACGAGCCCGGCGAGGGAGATCCCATCGTCATGGGGCAGGAAGCCGGGTTCTACTACACCGGCTGGGTCGCCACCGGCCAGCAGTTCGATGAAGTCAGCGAGTCGGACGGAGCCCCTCCGGAGTTCGCGCTCGGCACCCCCGGGCCCATCGCGGGACTGACCCTGGGGCTCCTGGGCATGCGACTCGGCGGCGAACGAACCGTCCTCGTCCCCCCGTCCCTCGGGTTCGGATGGGCGGACCTGGTCGGGGTGCCCGCCGGTTCCTGGCTGGTCCTCGGCATCCGCCTCGTGTCCATCGACGGTGAGACCGAGCCCCCTGCCGAAGACCCGGACGGAAGCGGCGCCACCTCATGACATCCCACGCCGTACCGAGCACCGGATCGGGATCCCGCTCAAGATCCGCCCTTCTCCTGGCTGCACTCGCCTGCTTCAGCCTCGTCCCGGCGTGCACCGATTCCGCCACGGGACCCGGCGTGAACCCCGTGCTCCCGCTGTCGGAGGTGGAGTTCGCGCCGGAACTGGGCATCGATACCACCGAGTTCACCCCCCGGTCCAGCCTCTGGATCCGGGACAACGTGGTGGGGGACTCCGCCGCCCCCGCGGCTGCAGCCAACCGGGTCGTGCATCTCTACTACGAGGGCTGGACGTCGGGGGGCTTCCGCTTCGACGGATTTGTCGAGGAAGACGGGGACCCCAGGGCCTTCCTCCCCGCGGCCCGCGGTCCGATCCTGGGGCTCCGCGAGGGGGTTGTCGGCATGCGGCCAGGGGGGAGGCGGACGGTGCTCGTGCCGCCCGCCCTGGGTTTCGGAGCCGTCGCGCTCGAGGGGATCCCCCCCAACTCCTGGCTGGTGCTCGATCTGAGGGTCGTGGAGGTGGAAGGGGACCCACCGGAGGGGGGGTGAGGACGAGCGCCGGCCGCCGCCGGCCGGCCAGCCCCCGGCCGGCCAGCCCCCGGCCCTAGTCGCCCCGCCGCTCGCCGGACCCACCCTCCGTCAGGACACCGGCGTTCTTGAGGAGGCGCGCCCGGACCACCTGCGTCTCCGTGGCCTCGAGGATCACGATCTCGATTCCCGGGAGCTCCAGCCGGTCCCCCGGCGCCGGGACCTTCCCCATCTCCTCGAGGATGAACCCGTTCAGCGAGCGGTGCTCCAGATGCGGAAGCGACAGGTTGAAGGCGTAGTTCACCTCCCGCAGCTCGATGGCGCCGTCCACCTCGATCTCGTCCTTCGAGATCCGGATCAGCATCTCCTCGGCCACGTCCCGCTCGTCCTCGATCTCGCCGACGAGTTCCTCCAGCACGTCCTCCAGGGTCACGAGCCCGTCGGTTCCTCCGAACTCGTCGGCCACGATGCCCATGTGAAGGCGTCGCGTCTGGAAATCCCGGAGCAGGGTGGGGAGGGGAAGGGACCCGGGGAGAAAGAAGGGTTCCCGGGCCAGCTTCGACAGCGGCAGCCCGCCCCGGCCGGCAACCCACGCCTCGTAGGCCTCCCGGATGTAGAGTACGCCGGTGATGTCGTCGATGCTCTCGCCGTAGACCGGCACCCGGGAGTACGGGACCGTGTGGAGTTCACCGATGATGGATTCGAGGGGCAGCGAATCGGGCCACCCGAAGATGTCCACCCGGGGCGTCATGACGTCCCAGGCCGCGAGTTCGTCCATGCGGAAGGCCCGCTCCACGAGCTGGTGCTCCTCCTCGCCCACGACGCCCTCCCGCTGTCCCAGCGCGGAGAGTTCCCGCACTTCCCGCTCGTCGGGGGTTTCGGGCTCGTCGCTGTTCCCGCGGCGCTGGAGGAGTTCGTCCAGGCGCAGGAAGGGAACGAGGAAGGGTCGCGCGATCCGCTCGATGGTGAGCAGGAAGGGCGCGGAGACCAGGGCCATCTGGATGGACCGGCGGGCGCTCAGCGCGCGGGGGATCCCCTCGCCGAGGAGAAGCACGCCGAGGACGGCGGCGGGGATCGCCAGCGCGAGTCCGGGGGCCCCGCGGTCCAGCGTGGCCGCCCCCACGAGGAGACCCACGGCGCAGCAGTTGAGAAGGGTGTTGACGAAGAGCGTTGCGGCCCGGACCGAGCCCCCGTTGTCCCGAGCCTTCTGAAGCTGCTCGGCCCGGCGGAAGCCTTCCTCCCTGAGGGTGCGCAGGCGGGAGGGGCCCACGGCGAAGAGCGCGGTCTCGGCTGCGGAGAGGAGGGCCGAGGCCACGAGCAGGATGCCGGTGGAGGCGAGGAGCACCCCGGTCATCGGGGGCACCGCCTACTCGGAGGGTGATCGTCTTCCTTCGAGCGACCTGGCGAGCGACTTCGTCGTTTCTGGGTCATGATGCTCGTACCTGTTCGTGCGTTTCCGGTTCCCGTTCTGCCGAGATGCTCAGAGTCGCCACCTGCGGCTCTCCTCGAGCAGTTCACCGATGATCTGCCGCGCCGTGACCCCGTCGGCCTCGGCGTCGAAGCTCGGGATGACCCGGTGCGCCAGCACCCAGGGCGCCACGGCCCGGATGTCATCCAGGTGCGGAACCGGCTCCCCCCGGGCGGCGGCCAGCGCCTTCGCTCCGAGCACGAGAGCCTGGCTGGCCCGCGGCCCCGCTCCCCAGGCAACGTACCGCTTCGTGACCGCGGCCGCCTCACCACCTGCGCCCGCGCCTCCCGCTCCCGCTTCCGAGCCCGATCCCGCCGGGACGGTGGATCCGCCGGACCCCCTTCCGAAGCCCGGCCCGGAATCCGGCCGCGTCGCGCGCACGAGACGCACCGCATACGAGGCCACCGAGGGCGCCACGGGGATCCGCCGGACCAGCCCCTGGAGCTCGAGGAGCCGCTTTCCCTGGAGGACGGGATCGACCGACGGCGATGCGTCTCCGGTGGTCCGCAGCACGACGGCCTCCTCCTCTTCGCGCGACGGGTAGTCGATGCGGAGTTCGAGCATGAACCGGTCCAGCTGAGCCTCGGGAAGGAGGTAGGTCCCCTCCTGCTCGATGGGGTTCTGCGTCGCAAGCACGAAGAAGGGGGAGGGGAGCTCGTGGGTTCGCCCGGCCGCGGTCACGTTCCGCTCCTGCATGGCCTGGAGTAGTGCAGCCTGGGTCTTGGGTGGGGTGCGGTTGATCTCGTCGGCCAGCACGACGTTCGAGAAGATCGGGCCGGGCACGAACCGAAACGCCCGGCGCCCCGAACCCCGGTCCTCCTCCATGACCTCGGTACCGGTAATGTCGCTGGGCATGAGGTCCGGGGTGAACTGGATCCGGGAGAACTCCAGGTCGAGGGCCTCGGCGAGCGTGGAGACGAGCAGTGTCTTGGCAAGGCCCGGCACTCCCACGAGGAGGGCGTGACCTCCGGCCAGGAGCGCCACGAGGAGTCCGTCCACGACCTGGTGCTGCCCCACCACCCGCTTCGAGACCTCGGCGCGGAGGGCACCGGCGACCCGCGCCGCCTCGGCGAGAAGCTCCACATCGCCCTCGATCACCCCCGCATCCCGCAGTGCTGCTTCGGTCACACGACCTCCTGTCGGCCTGAAAATCCTGAAGTTCCCGGGTCGGGGGCGGCGGCCGGCCCCGAGGGTGGCCGCTTCACGCCGGGCTCCCGGGGGCTCCCCCGGGCGCCCGCCGCCCTTCCCCTACCCGTCCGGGAGGATGCGAGGTCCCCCCGGGGAGGCGGCAGCCCCGGACTCCGGAGGGTAGCCCCGACGCCCGAAAGTCGCCAGCGGACCGCCCTCGGACCGGCTGCGGGCCCCCTGTGGGCCGCCCGTGGCGGGGACCCCGGCGCCCTCCCCGAAAAACCCTCCGGGGGAGCTTGCGAAATTTTTCACAAGCGCCTACTTTAACGGGCTGCAAGCTGTCTGGAGACAACTGAATGGTCGAGAAGCATGATGAAAAGGGGGGTCCACCGGACTCTCCACTGGCCCACCTGGCGCAGCATTCCGGGCATGGGCTGACCATAGCGCTCTCGACGGGCCTCTTCCTGCTTGCCGGGTGGTGGGTCGACGGAAAGCTGGGCACGCGCCCGCTCTTCACCATCGCCGGAGCACTCCTCGGAGCCGCGGCGGGATTCTACAGTCTCCTCCAGCACATGCTCTTCATGCCCAGGCAGAAGGAACAGGAGGAGCAGGAGAAGCGACGTCGCGCCGAGGAGGAAACGGCGCTCGGACAGGATGTCCGGGAAGACGACGCGGGGAAGCGGGAAGAGGGTGGCGGCGCCGGAGGCCGATCCGGGTGAAAGCCTGGTTTCGGTACCTGGGAATGGCCGCGGGGGTGACGATGATCGCGCTGCTGGTGGCGTTCATCTTCCTCCGGGGAAGTCCGAGGCTCGGGCTTCTGTGGGCCGCCGGGATCGCACTGGTCGTGCAGCTTGGGGCGTTCGCGTTCCTGGTTCGCTTCCGGGCGCGGCCCCACGGGTTTCTCGCGGTGTGGCTGGGCGGAAGTCTCGTCCGGTTGCTGGGGCTGGGGGCAATGGCCGTTGCGGTGGTACGCCGCGACGACCTGGACCCCCTCTGGTCCCTGCTGGGACTTGCTGGACTGTTTTTCATCCTGCACCTGCTGGAGCCGCTGGCGCTTCGGGGTGCCGGCCTTGAATCGGGAACCGGAACCGAGAGCGGATGAACGCCACCGCCACTGCAGCCGTACAAGCGACCGAACAGCCGTCGACCTCGACCACCTTCGACCTGGGCGCCATGCTCATGGGGAAGGTCTCGGACGGCAGCTACATCGACTTCGGTTTCTTCAGGCTCAACCTGCCCCAGTTCGACCCGATCATGATCGGCGGGTTCGCGCTGGACCTGTCGCCCTCGAAGAACGTCGTCTTCCTGCTGCTGGCCGCCGTCCTCTGCGTGGTCACCATGACGATGGTCGGCAAGGTCTTCCGCCAGATGGAGGCCGGAGACGCGCCCTCCGGGTTCGCGAACGCCATCGAGTCGGTCATCGTGTTCTTCCGGGACAACGTGATCCGGGCCAACATCGGGCACGGCGCCGACCAGTTCGCCCCGTTCATCCTGACGCTCTTCTTCTTCATCCTGTACATGAACCTCCTCGGCCTGGTCCCCTTCGGGGTCTCGGCCTCCGCATCGCTCTCGGTCACCGCCGCCCTCGCCTTCCTCTCCTTCCTGTGGATCGAGGTGGCCGGCTTCCGCGCGCTGGGACCGGCCGGGTACGCCCGGACGATCTTCTATGCTCCCCCGGGGCTTTCCCGCGGCGGGCAGGCGGCGATGCTGCTCATCATGACCCCGGTGGAAGCCATCGGGAAACTCACCAAGCCCTTCGCGCTGGCGATTCGTCTCTTCGCCAACATGACCGCCGGGAAGATCCTGATCCTGTCGCTGCTGGGCCTGCTGTTCGTCTTCGCCGAACTCTCCGTGGCACGCTGGGGAGTCGCCGGAGGCGCGGTTGTGATGGCTGCCGCCATCACGCTGCTGAAGGTGTTCGTCTCGTTTCTCCAGGCGTTCATCTTCGCCATGCTCACGGCCGTGTTCATCGGCCTTATTCGCCACGCCCACTGAGGGGCGTGGTGGATCGTCGTCACGGGGTCCGCAAGGGTCCGTGAGGTTACCGCTCGAAGGTTCGCTCCTTGCGGTTGACACCAACACACTCCAAGTCGAAACGGAGACACAATGCTGAACTCCACCCTTCTCGTCGTGCAGGATATGGCTGCCGCCATGGGGCCTGAGGCGGCCCAGAACTACCTCAGCCTTCTGGGCGCCGGTCTCGGCGTGGGCCTGACGATCATCGGTGCGGCCATCGGCATCGGCATGATCGGCTCCTCCGCGGTGCAGGGAATGGCCCGTCAGCCCGAGGCAGCCGGAAACATCCAGACCTCGGCCATCATTCTTGCGGCCTTCATCGAGGGAGCAGCCCTCTTTGCCCTCGTGATCACGCTGCTGTACAAGCTGCTCTGATCGACTGGCTGGAACCGCGGGCGGCGGTGCGCCGATCCCGGCGCCCCGTGCAACCCTGACCTCCGGGTCCGGGTCCCCCTTCTCGCGGAGGGTGGACCCGGTCCGGGGTCCGACGACCGATCTCGAGGCCTTTTCATGACGATTCACCCGAACGCAGCGCGGGCCGCAACAGCGGTCCCGGCGCTCCTGGCCCTCCTGGCAGCGACGCCTGCGTCGCTTCTCGCCGCCGACGAAGCCGCCGGCGGGGGTGGGCTCTTCTCGGTGGACCCGGGGCTTTCGCTCTGGACCATCGTGGTCTTCCTGCTGGTGCTGTTCATCCTGAAGAAGTACGCCTGGGGCCCCATTCTCGGAGCCCTCGCGGCCCGGGAACAGGGGATCCGGACGTCCATCGACCAGGCGGCGCAGATGCGGGTCGAGGCCCAGGCCGCCCTCGAGGAACACCGCAAGCAGCTCGCGGACTCGCGGCGGCAGGCCCAGGAAATCGTGGCCGAAGGCCGCGCCGCGGCGGACCGGCTGAGCCGCGAGATCCAGGACAAGGCCCGCCAGGAGGGCGAGCGGATTGTCGAGCGGGCCCGCCTCGAGATCGAGCGCGAGCGCGATGCGGCACTGGTGACGGTCCGCGAGGAAGCCGTGGACCTGGCGCTGGCGGCGGCTTCGCGGCTCCTCCAGGAGCGCCTCACCGACGAGCGTGACCGGCAGCTGGTCAAGGGCTTCCTGTCCGACATGAACCAGGCGGACCCCGCAGGTCCCGCCGTCGCCTCCCCCGCGGAGGCCTGACGGTGCGCGAGGAGACCATCGCCCGGAACTACGCCTCGGCGCTCTTTGATCTTGCGGCCCGCGAGAACGAGACCGAGGGCTACGGGGCGGGTCTGGATGCCGTGGTGGCCCTCCTCGACGAGGTGCCCGGATTCCGCGAATTCCTCGAAACCCCCCGCATCGGCGCCGAGGAGAAGAAGAGGGTGCTCCGGGGCAGCCTCGAGGGGCGGGTCCCCGCCCACGTGATGAACTTCATTCTCCTCGTGGTGGACAAGCGCCGGCAGCGGGTCCTGGACCAGATCGCAACCGAGTACCGCGATCTCCTGGACCAGAGCCTGGGACGGAGCCACGTGGAGGTGCATGTGGCCCGGCCCCTGGGCGAGGGCGAACTCTCCGACATTGCAGCCGAACTCTCCCGCATTCTGGGCAAGGAAGCGATCCCCCACGTCCGGGTGAAGCCCGAACTCCTGGGCGGCATCGTCTTCCGGAGCGGCGACACGATCTTCGACGGGTCCCTGCGGCGAAGGCTGCAGCGGATGCGCAGGCAGCTCATGACCACCGACGTCTCGACGGACCAAGGATAAGAAAGAGACCCATGGCCAACTCCGATTCCCAGCTCCGAGCGAGCGAGATCAAGGGCGTCCTCCTGGACGCCATCGACAACTACCAGGACGCCCTCCAGTCCGAGGAGGTGGGCCAGGTCCTCGAGGTGAAGGACGGGATCGCCCGCATCTACGGCCTCATGAACGCCATGGCCTCCGAGATGCTGGAGATCACCCCCTCCGACGGGGGCGCGCCGGTCACCGCGCTGGCCCTCAACCTGGAGGAGGACAACATCGGCGCCGTGATCCTCGGGGACTGGACCCAGCTCCACGAGGGGAACCAGGTTCGGCGCACCGGGCGCGTGCTCGAGGTCCCCGTGGGTGCAGGGTACCTGGGCCGGGTCGTGGATCCCCTCGGACGTCCCATCGACGGCAAGGGCCCCATCGAACCCGTCGAGGGCTCGCGCATGATCGACATCGTGGCGCCGGGCATCGTGGCGCGGCAGCCGGTGGGCGAGCCCATGCAGACCGGGATCAAGGCCATCGACGCCATGATCCCCATCGGGCGCGGGCAGCGCGAGCTCATCATCGGTGACCGCTCGACGGGGAAGACCGCCATCGCCATCGACACGATCATCAACCAGAAGGGACAGGGCGTGGTCTGCGTGTACTGCGCCATCGGGCAGCGGGCCGGAAAGGTCGCCTCGGTGGTGGAGACGCTCCGCGAGAACGGCGCCATGGACTACACCATCGTCGTCGCGGCCAACGCGTCGGACCCGGCGCCGATGCAGTACATCGCGCCCTACTCCGCCACGGCGCTGGCCGAGCACTTCATGTGGCAGGGGAAGGCCACCCTGGTGGTGTACGACGACCTTTCCAAGCAGGCGCAGGCCTACCGCCAGCTCTCGCTGATCCTTCGCCGTCCGCCGGGACGCGAGGCGTACCCCGGCGACGTGTTCTACCTCCACTCCCGGCTCCTCGAGCGGGCGGCCAAGCTCTCCGACGAGCTGGGTGGCGGATCGCTCACGGCGCTTCCCATCATCGAGACGCAGGCCGGCGACGTGTCGGCGTACATCCCGACCAACGTCATCTCCATCACCGACGGGCAGATCTTCCTCGAGCCGGACCTCTTCTACTCGGGCGTCCGGCCCGCCGTGAACGTGGGGATCTCGGTCTCCCGCGTGGGTGGTGCGGCCCAGATCAAGGCCATGAAGAAGGTGGCCGGGCGTCTGCGCCTCGACCTGGCGCAGTTCCGCGAACTCGAGGCCTTTGCCCAGTTCGGTTCGGACCTGGACGCGGCCACCCAGCGCCAGCTCGCACGGGGTGAGAAGACGGTGGAGGTGCTGAAGCAGGCCCAGTACCAGCCCATGCCCGTGGAGAAGCAGGTCACGATGATCTACGCGGTCACGAACGGCTACCTCGACAAGGTCCCGACCAACCGGGTCCGGCTCTGGGAAGAGGGCTTCCTGGACTACCTCGACGCCCAGCGCCGCGACCTGCTCGACGGGATCCGCGACCAGAAGACGCTCACCGAAGAGATCGAGGCCGACCTCAAGTCGGCCATCGCGGACTTCAACGCCCGCTGGGACGCGGAGCAGGGAGCCGAGGCGGCCTGACGCGTCCACAGACGCGCACCGCCCCGTATCCCTGAACCCACCCCAGGCAGGAGGAAGATCCACACGTGTCGCAGTCCAGAGAGGTCAAGCGCCGCATCCGTTCCGTCGAGAACACGCGGCAGATCACACGCACCATGGAAATGGTGGCCACGTCGAAGCTCAAGCGTGCCACCGACCGGGTGCGTGCGGCGACCCCGTACGGGTCGGCCCTCGAGGAGATGGTGGAGAGCCTCTACAACCCCGCCCTCGCCGAGCAGTACCCGATCCTGAGGCGCCCGGAACAGGCGGCGCGGGCCGTGGTCATCCTGCTGACGTCCAACCGTGGGCTCGCCGGCGGGTTCAACGTGAACCTGATCCGAAAGGCCCGTGCACTGCTGGAACAGCTTCGTGCGCAGGGCACCGACGTGGAACTGCACGTGGCGGGAAAGAAGGGGATCGCGTTCTTCCGCTTCCAGGGCGAGCCCATGGCGGTCCAGCGGACCGACATTTCGGACCGTCCCTCGCCGGAAGAGGCGGATTCCCTGGTCCGGGAGCCCCTCCGTCGCTTCGAGAAGGGCGAGATCGACGCGGTATGGGTCGTGGCCTCCGAGTTCCGGTCGGCCATGTCCACACCGCCGGTGGCGCGGAAGCTTCTGCCCATCGAGCCGCAGGGGGACCGGGTCGACCCCGACAACTTCATCCTGTCGCCGTCCGGCGACGAGATTCTGAGCAGGATCCTGCCGCTCTACGTCAGGAACCTGGTGTTCAGGGGGCTGGTGGAGAACGCCGCCGCCGAGCAGAGCGCCCGGCGGACGGCCATGAAGAACGCGACGGACAACGCCGCCGACATGCTGGAGTCCCTTCGCAGGACCTACAACCGGGCCCGTCAGGCCCAGATCACCCAGGAAATCGCCGAGATCGTGGGCGGCGCCGCAGCGTTCGAGTAACCGGAGACGAGACGAATCATGGCTGACAAGAATATCGGAAAGGTGGTCCAGGTCATCGGACCGGTGCTGGACGTGGAGTTCGCCCCCGAGCACCTCCCCGACATCTACAACGCACTTCGCATCCAGGCGACGACCCCGGGTGGAACCGAGGTCCGGGTCACCGCCGAGGTGCAGCAGCACATCGGGCGCGGCCAGGTCCGCGCGGTGGCCATGTCGTCCACCGACGGGATCGTCCGCGGCATGGACGCGGTGGACACCGGGTCCTCGATCCAGGTGCCCGTGGGCACGCCCGCGCTGGGGCGCATCCTGAACGTGCTCGGCGAGCCGGTGGACGAAGCCGGCCCCGTGGGCGGTGACGACGCCGCCTCGGTGGAGCACTGGCCGATCCACCGCGAGCCGCCCAAGTTCGAGAACCTGGAGCCGAAGACCGAGATCTTCGAGACCGGCATCAAGGTCATCGACCTCCTGGCCCCGTACGTGAAGGGCGGAAAGACCGGCCTCTTCGGCGGCGCCGGCGTGGGCAAGACGGTGATCATCCAGGAGCTCATCAACAACATCGCCATGCAGCACGGTGGCCGCTCGGTGTTCTGCGGCGTAGGGGAGCGCACCCGCGAGGGGAACGACCTCTGGCTCGAGTTCAAGGAAGCCGGCGTGCTCGGCTCCACCGCCCTCGTGTACGGCCAGATGAACGAGCCCCCGGGAGCCCGCCTCCGGGTGGGCCTCACCGGCCTGACCATTGCCGAGTACTTCCGCGACGTCGAGAAGCAGGACGTGCTCCTCTTCGTGGACAACATCTTCCGCTTCACGCAGGCGGGCTCCGAGGTATCGGCGCTCCTGGGCCGCATGCCCTCGGCGGTGGGGTATCAGCCGACGCTTGCCACGGAGATGGGCGAGCTGCAGGAGCGGATCACCTCGACCCGCGAGGGCTCCATCACCTCGGTGCAGGCCATCTACGTCCCTGCCGACGACCTTACCGACCCGGCACCGGCCACGGCCTTCACCCACCTGGACGCCACCACGGTGCTGTCGCGGAGCATCTCGGAGCTGGGCATCTACCCGGCCGTGGACCCCCTCGACTCCACGTCGCGGATCCTCGACCCGCAGTTCCTCGGGGACCGGCACTACAACGTGGTCATGCAGGTGCAGCGCATCCTCCAGCGCTACAAGGAGCTCCAGGACATCATCGCGATCCTGGGCATGGACGAGCTCACCGAGGAAGACAAGATCACGGTGGGCCGCGCCCGCCGCATCCAGCGCTTCCTTTCGCAGCCCTTCTTCGTGGCCGAGCAGTTCACCGGCCGCTCGGGGAAGTACGTCAAGCTCGAGGACACCATCGCCTCCTTCGAGCGGGTGGCCGCCGGAGAGTTCGACCACCTCCCGGAGCAGGCGTTCTACATGGTGGGCGGCATCGACGACGTGATCGCCGAGGCCGAGCGCATGGAGAAGGAGGGCTGACATGGCCTCCGACGTTCTCTCCGTGCGGGTGGTTTCGCCCGCGTCCGTCGTCTTCGAGGGCGAGGCATCGAGCCTCACCGCCCCGGCGTGGGATGGCCAGGTCGGCATCCTCCCCGGTCACGCTCCCTTCATCGCCCTCCTGGGCGGCGGGATGCTGGCCGTGGACCTCCCCGGTGGCGGGAGCGAGCGCTACTTCGTGAACCGGGGCGTCATGAAGGTCGAGAAGAACCAGGTGACGGTGCTCTCGGAGTACGCCGCTGCCGCGCCTCCCGAAGGCTACGACGCCGGCTCGGGGTGGATCGACCTGGACCAGGAGCAGCCGGACCTGGACGTGGTGGCCGGACCGGAGAACCCGCTGGTCTGAGCCCGCGCGTTACATTTCAGGCATGAATCCAGACGCCCGCATCGACCTGCACCTGCACTCCACCGCATCCGACGGTACCCTCCCGCCCTCGGGCGTGGTGGCTGCCGCCCTGGAGGCGGGCCTCACCCTCATCTCGCTGACGGACCACGATACCGCCGCCGGCGTGCCCGCGGCCATCGAGGCCGCCCGGGGCACCCCCCTCACGGTCCTGCCCGGGATCGAGGTGAGCGCCACCTGGGAGAAGGGCGAGATCCACATCCTGGGGTACGGTGTCGACCCGGCCCACCCTGCCATGGTGGCGCACGGCGCCCATGCGGCGACGCGCCGGAGCGCCCGCATGGAGGGCATGGTGGAACGCCTCCGGGAGCAGGGGATCCAGGTCACCATGGAAGAGGTGGAGGCGGTGGCAGGCGAGGACCGCGAGAGCCTGGCCCGTCCGCACCTTGCTCGGGCGCTGGTGGCCTCCGGCTACGTGGAGCACACCTGGGAGGCCTTCGACCGCTACATCGGCGACCAGCACCCCGCCTTCGTGCCCACGAACCTGGTGAGTGTCGAGGAGGCGCTGGCGCTCATCCGCGAGGCCGGCGGCGTGTCGTCGTGGGCGCATCCTCCCGAGGACCACATGGACGCCCTTCTTCCGAGGATGCGTCGGGCCGGGCTGGACGGACTCGAGGTCTACCGGCCTCGTGCCCCGGTGGAGCGTGTGCGGCGCTTCGAGCGTCGCGCACGGACCGTGGGCCTCGTCATGACCGGGGGTTCCGACTGGCACGGGCCCGAGGGGGCGGAACTCGGCCTCTTCCACCTGGAAAGCGCGCAGGTGGCGCCCTTTCTGCAATTGCTCCAGGATCGCTCCGAAGGGGGTTGACTCCCGGGGGGGCAGCCTCTACTTTACTTGGCTCACGCTGAACGTCTCGTCGCCACCGCGTAACGGTGAGGTGACGAACCACGGGATGCGTAAACGATTTTTGAAAGACTCCTGCTGCGCCGCCCAAGGGACTGGCCGAGCCGACTGTGCCCGAGAGGGTGTGGGGGGCGAGGTCGAGTTGCCTGG
>REBP01000017.1 GCA_007692665.1 Gemmatimonadales bacterium
GTCGCACCACGGCCATCACGGCGTCCAGGATCCCCTCGCTGGCCCCGCTCGTCACGGTGACCTCGGTGTCGGGGCAGACCGTCACCCGGTGGCACGCCTCGGTCTTCTCGGCGATGGCCTCCCGGAGCGCCTGGATCCCCTGCATGGGAGCATACTGGTGGTGCCCCCGGGCCATGGCCCGGACCACGCCCTCCACCAGCGGGGCAGGGGGGGCGAAGTCGGGGAATCCCTGCCCGAGGTTCACGGCCCCGGTGGTCCGGGCCAGCTCGGACATGACCGTGAAGATGCTCGTGCCGATTTCGGGGAAGCGCGTCTCGAGTTTCATGGGAAAAACGTAGACCCCGGCCCGGTGGCGGGCAACGAGGGCCGGCCGGACGGGGCGGCCCGGGCGGACGGGGCACAGGCCCGCGGGAACGGGCCCCGCCCGGAGGAGTACCTCCCGACCCCCATCACCCCGGCCTTCGCACCCCGGCCCACCCCGGCTCACCCCGGCCTTCCTGCCCCGGCCTCCCACCCCGGCCTCCCACCCCGGCCTCTTCGTGACCCTCCCCGTCCTCCACCTCGCAGCGACCCTGTTCATGACCGGGGTCATTGCCTTCGTCCAGGTCGTCCACTATCCCCTCATGGCCATGGTGGGCAGGGACGGGTACCGGGAGTACCAGGAGACGCACATGCGCCGGACCACGTGGGTCGTTCTCCCCGCCATGGCGCTCGAACTGGGCGCGGCGCTGGGGCTCGCCGCGACTCGCCTCGGAACTCCTGACGCCGCCCTGGCCCTGGCCGGGGTCGCGCTCCTGGGGGTCATCTGGATCTCCACGGTCGGCGTCCAGGCCCCCCTTCACGGGCGACTCGCCTCCGGCTCCGGCTTCGATCCGACGCTCCACCGCCGCCTCGTCCGCTCCAACTGGATCCGCACGGCGGCCTGGGGAGCGCGTGTGCCGGTGGCCATCCTGCTCCTCCAGGGGTGAGCCGCCGCGCGCAGGTGTCAGCGGGCCTCGGGCTCCCTCGAACCCTGGCCCGGCTCTGGAGCTCCCCACCTTGACCGGACTGCGGGCGTTCGCGCATCTTGAATGTGACAAGTGCCACTTGCGACCCGGAGAGATCCATCATGACATCCTCGAGCCTGGCAGACCGGCTTGGCGGAGAGAAGACGCTCCCCCGCGACGTCCAGTCGGACCTCGAGCTCGCCGACGCGGTGCGCTCCGGGCTTTCGTACAGCGCCGTCGAGCACGTGATCGAGCGCGGCATGCTGTTGCCGGCCGAGGTGTACGAGCTCGTGGGCTCGAGGCGGTCCCTCGACCGGAAGAAGAAGGAAGACCGCGTGCTCTCGCCGGTCGAATCCGACCGTCTCGCCCGGGTGGCCCGCCTGATCGGTCGTGCGGAGGAGGCCCTGGGAGACCGCGACGCTGCCCATCGCTGGCTCAGGAAGCAGAATCGGGCGCTCGGGGGACGGCGCCCGCTGGACCTGCTTGCGAGCGACATCGGGGCCCGGACGGTCGAGCAGGCGCTGGGCCGCATCGAGCACGGCGTCCACAGCTGACCGGGCGACGACGCTGAGCACCTTCTGGCGTCTGGCCCGGGAGCCGTTCCAGGAACTGGACGGCGAGGGTGCCCGTCTCTACGGCGGGCGCTGGAACTCTGTCGGAACCCCGGTCGTCTATGCCTCTGGCACGCTCTCGCTGGCGGTGCTCGAGATGCTTGTCCACGTGGATCCCGAGGACCTGCCGAGGGACCTCGTGGCGCTCCGTGTCGAGGTGGCCGGCAAGGTATCCTCCCACCGGGTGCGGCCGGAGGAACTGCCCGACGACTGGGCCGAGGTTCCCGGGCATCCCGCGTGCCGAGAACTCGGAGACGAATGGCTGGCGAACGGGAAGTCGCTCCTGCTCCGCGTCCCCTCGGCCATCGTGTGGGAAGAGGAGAATGTCCTCGTGAACCCCCGCCACCCCGAGGCGGAGAAGCTCCAGGTGGCTTCGGTCCGACCCTTCCGCTTCGATGCCCGCCTTCTCCGATCAGGGTAGCGCCACCCTGAAGAGCCGGATATCCGTGGACGTCATCACGAACAGGGTGTCCCCCCGAAGATGCAGATCGAGGACTCCGCCAACCCGGGGGCGGTCCGGGGACCACACCAGTCGCGTCACCCGCGGCCGGGTACCCTCGTCGCCGGCCTCCTCCACCGCGTAGCCCAGTGTGCGCGCAGGCGTCCCGCTCCGGACGAGGACGCCCCGGTCCTGCCATGCACTCATTCCGGAGAAGAACAGCGTCGAGCCCCGAGGGAAAGCCGCGTCCGTCCGGGCCCTGATCTCTGCCGTCATCGACTCGGGGAGCGCGAAGACTGGCTGGCCCTGCACAGGCGGGCCCACAGCCGGGGTGGACGCCCCGACTCCCCCCACCCGGAACACCGTGTCGTTGGCCAGGACCCACGCATCTCCCGCCGAAACCACGATGTGGGACATGGCGACCGAGACGAGCCTCCGCATGAACGCGTTCATGTCGTCGGGCTGGGCTGACTCCGGCGGCGCCCACGCTGGCGGGGCGGACCCGGGACCCGCCACGCGGTGGATGCTTCCGGCATCGTCGGACCCGGGAAGGAGAATGGACCCATCCGGGAGGGGATGAAACCGGGTCCCAAGCCCCTGGCTCGGACGCTCCTCGAGGACCTGGCCATCCTCCGCCAGGTGCGTCCACCGGGCGTTGTCCCGGTCGATCAGCCAGACGGTGCCGTCGGGCCAGGGATGAAGGTCCGTGATCTGCGCGAACTCTCCGGGCCCCGCGCCCTTCCGGCCGAAGCTGCCCAGGTGGGTTCCGTCGAGCCCGAAGCGGTGAACCCTTCCATCCATGGCCTCGCCCACCAGCATCGCATCCCCGGAAAGCCGCAGGTGCCTCGCCCTCCCCAGCACCGGCGGGCCTTCGAAGGGAGGGAAGGATGCGATCTCCTCTCCGATCTCGACCAGCCCCCAGCTCAGCGGCACGCCCTCCGCATCCACCGGTTCCGAAGCGCCCGATCCACCTCCGCATGCGGTGGCGACGATACCCAGGGCGCCGAGGAGGAGGCTCGCCTGAAGCGGGAGGAGTGGGAAAGGTGCACGTTGCATGTGGACGTCTCCAGGGGGTCATGGAAGCTTCCCTTGGGGGAAGATGCGGGCTCCGGCGGCCCGCCTGGAGCCGAAGCCGGTGGGCGCGGGGAGAAGCTATGCTTTCAACCGGTTTCGCGCAGCATTCTCGCGCAGCATTCTCTCGCAACATTGCTCACGCACCCCCTCGCGCGCGGCTGTCGCCGCCCTCACGCGAGCGCCGGGAGTTGCGAAACCCCAGCCGCCGCTGCAGCGTGGTTCACCGGCAGCCCTCCAGCCTTGGGGGGCGGGGGTCAGGCGAGCCGGGGGACTCCGGCGAGGAGGGTCATCATGGCGGGTCGTTCAGTGTCGATCGCAGTGTCGCTCGCAGTTTCGCTCTGGGTCGCCGCGCTGGTGGCCTCCGCATCCTTCCTGGCGTTGCCCCCCGGGGCGGCTGCGCAGGCGCCCGAGCCGTCCGTGGAGCTGTCGCCCGAGCACGAGCGCATCGGCTTCCTGGTCGGGGAGTGGCGCACCACCAGCGAGTTCCCGG
>REBP01000138.1 GCA_007692665.1 Gemmatimonadales bacterium
GGATGACCGCCTCCCCGCGACGCCGGGCAGAGCCCCGGCTGCCTGGCTGCCTGGCTGCCTGGCCACCTGGCCCAAGTCGCGCCGTCGCAATTGCTTGCATCAAATATAACGGCGGGTTTTGCGACCTCCGGAAAGGGCCCTGCAAGGCGCGAGGAGGAGGGTGGGGGTCCCCGCGAGGTGGACCCGGCGGGGATCGTCGGCCCAGGGCCCCGCGCAGGGTGCGACAGGGCGACCCTTCCCGGGGGATCGAGCCCAGGGGGCCCGGGGCCCGAAAAAGCTGTCAACCCCCAGGGGGCCGGGATCGGGGACAACTGCATGGGAACCGGGGACGTCGGACGTCGGACGTCCGAAGTCGGACCTCGAACGCTACGGGATCGGGACGGTTGACTGGCCTCCGGGAAGGGGGCAGCGACCGGTGCGCCGCAACGGAGGATGGGCGTCGTCACGCCGCTGCGCAGTTCCCTCCAAACGCTTCACATGAAACGTCGGCTCCACCCCCCCTTCCCTCATCCCCCCGAAAGCAGCCCCGCCAGCTCGTCGCCCAGATGGGCGCGGAGGAGGGCTGCAACTCGGGGGCCCTCGGCCCCCCCGATTTCCTCGAAGAAGGCGGTGATCACGGGGGTCCAGTCCGAGTTGTCGGGGAGAATCACCCCGAAGGTCTCGGCGGCATCGTCGCCCGCCGGATGGCGGCGAAGGGGCTGGCCGGCCTCCCGGGCCCGCCAGAAGTTGTAGATGTCGATGTATCCGAAGCTCTCCGGTCCCGAAGCCAGCCTCGAGACGAGTTCGTCGTTGGACGCCACCGGCTGGAACCGCATGGCCGGAAAGTGCTCGTCCCGGATCTCCTCCAGGCGGGCCTCATGCAGGGTGCCCGGGTACCGAAGCGCCACAAGGTCCGCGAAGGCAGCACCAATGTCCGCAATGGAACCCAGTTCGGGCACGTCCTCGTGCGTCACGAGCACTGCGATGTTCTGCATGTAGGGCGGCGAGAAATCCAGCTCCTCCCCCCGTGCCTCGGTGATCGTCACGTTCCCGATTCCGAAGACACCTCCCCGGGAGTCCCGCACGTAGCCGTAGAAATCGGCCCAGAGTTCTTCCTCCACCCAGGTGACCTGGACCCGGACATCCTGGGTCTCCTGCACATGACGGGCGAAGTCGCGAAGAAGCTCCACCGTGACACCGGTAAGCCGGCCGTCGTCATCCCGGTAGGCGAAACCGCTGGAAGGAACGAAGAAGAACGTGAGGTCAGCCTGCCCGGTCTCGAGCGCTTCGGCAAGGGTCGGCGCCTGGACGGGGGCTGCGGGCTCGGGGCTCACCCGCTCGGATACGGGGCCGGCGATGGCTGCGGCATCGGCGTCGGGATCCGCCTCAGGCGCACCGTTTCCACAGGCGATCAGGACGATGGGCAGGGCGGTGGCGGCGAGCCGGAGGGGGGCTGCGAGAAAATGGCGGGTCATGGCGTAGGTCATCGGGAGGTTGCGAGTTGGGATGCGCCGGGGGATGCGCCGGGGGATGCGAAGCAGGCGGTCGGCGGCGGTCGTCACGGAGGGCGGCGCGGCGGGCGGCGCGGAGGGCGGCGTGATGCATCGTGCCTCGCGCCGCGGCAGAAGGCAAGGATGGCGGCCAAGCGAGGTAGCTGTCGGCAAGACGGAGCCGGAGGGGGGCGCACCTGTCGCAGCGGCGCCCTGGGCTGTACATCTCCTGTCGGCACGGACCTCACCGGTGGACGCGCCTCCGCTCGCTTTTACCACCTGGACAGGATCCAGTCCGCGCCTTCCCGTCCCTCTCTCATCCCGGAGGTCTCATGCCTGCCCTGACCCGATCCACTTTGTTCTCGACCGCAGTCCTCGCCGCCATGGCCGGCCTCGGATCCGGCTGCGGCGCCGAAAGCGCGGGCGAGGAGATCGCGTCCGAGCGCAGCCTGGCCTCGCCCCCGGCTCTCCAGGTGGGCGAATGGTGGACGGTGGAGCTGGATCCGGAACTCGTGGGCGCCACCTTCGAGACCACCCTGGTCGTCACGCATGTCGGCGATGGCACGGCCCGCATCGGCATGACCCCGGAATCCTTCCGGGACGACTTTCTCGTGCTTCACATCCCGGTTCTCGGCGATGTGGAGCTGGAGACCTTCGCCTGGCGCGTCATGTGGGACGACTTCGAGGCCCTGCGCTTCCCGCTCGAGCGCGGGGCGAGCTGGACCGCCGACTTTCACGGGAACGACGTGACGGCCACGGTGGAGCGCGTCGAAGGGACGAGAGCCTTCATCCTCATGGAAGGAGAGGGTGAGCGTATCGAAATGGTCTATGATGCGGCGGTGGGAATGATCACCGAGTTCCGGGAAGAGGCGCTCCAGCTCGCATTCCGGGTAACCGGGCACGGGACCGGCTACTCGGGCCCGGTCCTTTCCCTCTCCGGAATCGAGCTGGGCTTCATGCAGGGGGGCCCGCCGGCTGGGGAGCGGCGTTCAAGCGCCACGCTGGACGTCGCCACCGAGGGGCCTCACGGAAGCCTGAGCCTGGTAGTCTGGAACCGGGGCGTGGAGGACCAGGCCGGTCGTTACCGGATCGTGGCGACGGCTCCGGACGGTTCGGTCTTCGAGCACACCTTCGAGACGGCCCCCGGCGACCCAGCGGTGCTGGTCCAGTCCTTCGGACACGATGCGGTGCAGGGAGGCTGGACCATCGACTTCGAACGGGAGGGCCCCGCCAGGCTTCTCGTCGAACTCTTCACCTACGGGCTGGACGAGGCCCCCCCGGGGGGATGAGCCCTGCCGGGAGGGGTTCGCGGAGCCGACCCTGAGCGCAGGCTCCGGGGTCGGCGCAGGCTCCGAGGTCGGGGGCAGGCGCCGGACTCCGGGAGCGCGAAGGGCGGCCTGCACCCGGTCGTTCAATCGGCCCTCACCCCCCCACGATCCTGAGCAGCTCCTCCACCGCCCGCTCGAGCTGCTGATCGCGCCCCTGGGTCACGACCCCGGGCTCGTTGGCCACGACGATGTCGGGCTCGGTCTGCCAGTTCTCGAGGAAGCGGCCGGACTGGGCGTCCTTCACGCCGCGGGAGGGAATCCCGAAGCGGAGGCCGTCCAGCAGGGTGTTTCCGCCTCCGAAGGTGCAGGTGCCGTGCACGGGCATCCCGATGAGGGGCCCGATCCCCATCTCCTGGTAGGCCCAGGCGAAACAGTGGCCGTCGGAGTAGTTCCCCTCGCTCACCAGCGTCACCGAGGGGCGGGTCCACCGGAAGCTGGGCTCGAAGCCCGAGCTCCGGTCGTCGGTGGTGTACTCGAAGAAGTGCCTCCCGGAGAAGAACATCTCGAGGTCCGCCACCAGGTCGCCGCCGGGGTTGTAGCGGGTGTCGATGACCATCCCGTCCTTGTCGAAGTGGCGCCCCAGCACCTCCTCGAAGGTGGAGCGGTAGACCCGGTCGTTCATCCCCTGAACGTGCACGTAGCCCAGGCGCCCGCCGCTCAGCTCCTCCACCTCGCGGCGGTTCATCTCCACCCACCGGTCGTAGCGAAGGGAGTTCTCGGCCCCGCCCGTGATGGGCTGCACCACCACCTCCGTGACCTCGCTGGAGCCGGACCCCTGCGCGTCCCGGACCCGGAGAAGCACCCGGTTTCCGGCCTTCCGGTTGAGGAGGCGCGACGGATCGACGGCTGCCGTCACCGCCTCGCCGTCGATGGATTCGATGACCGCACCGGGGCGGATGTCCAGGTCGGCGCGGTCCAGCGGCCCTCCGCGCATCACTTCGAGGATGCGGATCCCCGGCTCGGAAGCGGCCTCGGGCGACTGGTCGAAGAAGACGCCCAGCGCGGCGGTGGCGTCGTCTCCGGGGGACGAGCTGGAGTAGCCGGCGCCCGAGTGGCTCACGTTCAGCTCGCCCAGCGCCTCGCTCAGGAGCTCGGCGAACTCGTGGTTGTTGCCGATGTGGGGGAGGAACTTCTCGTGGATGGTGCGCACCGCATCCCAGTCGGCGCCGTGGAAGGAGCGGGTGTAGAAGGCGTCGTCCACCCGGCGCCACATCTGGTCGAACATGGCGGCGCGCTCGGCAGCCTGGCTCACCATCATCTCGCCCGAGACGGGGACGTTGGTGCGACTCCAGTTCGAGGGGTTCACGATGGAGACCGAGCCCCCGGCCACGAGGACGATCCGGTCCTCCGCCGGGTTCCACGAGATGGAGGCCGAGCCGGCGTTCAGCGTGAGCACCTGCCGGGTCTCCTGCGTGCGGAGGTTCGTGGACCAGAGGTTCAGCCCCCGCTCGAAGCGGGCCAGGTAGTGGAGGTTCTCACCGTCCTTCGAGACGAGGTACCCGCCCAGCGCCGACGAGTGGATGGTGAGCCGCGTCCGCCGTTCCCGGCCGCTCTCGAAGTCCAGTTCGTCGGGATCGGGATGGGTGGCCGACGCGGCCGTGGTGTCGGCGCTGTTCCCGCCCCGGGCGCTCCGGGTGCCCGCACCGGTCTCGCCCCGCATCTCCCGGCGGAGTTCCAGCTCCTCCTTGGAGAGGCGCGACTCCTCCCACGCATCCTGCGTGAAGTACATGGCGTAGACGTCGGCTTCGGTGCTTCCGCTGGCCTGGAGCGACCGGAGCCCGTCGCGGTTGCTCCGCCAGATCATGCCGCGTCCGCCGAGGATCCACTGGGCCCCGGTGTCGCTGAAGCCGCTCTGGGTCAGGTTGTGGATCTGCCCGGAGCCGTTGGTGCGGACCACCCCGATGTCGCGGGTGGCGCGCCCCGGGACCGCCCAGGTGAAGAGGATCCAGCTCCCGTCGGGGCTCCACTCGAACTGCCCCCCGCTGAAGATGTGCTCCTCGGTGAGGAGGGTCGTGACCTCGCCGCTCTCCCGGTCCATCACGCGCAGGGTGTGGTAGTCCTCGATGAAGGCGAGCCGTTTCCCGTCGGGCGAGGGGAGGGGCTGGGAGTTGTTCCGGCTGTTCACCACCACCGGGTGTTCCTCGATGAGCGTCGATACGAAGAAGTACGGCTCCTCGCTCCGGGCCCGGCGGGCCTCCCAGATCCCCCAGCGGCCGTCCCGCTCCGAGGCATAGATGATGGCGCTCGTGTCCGGAAGGAAGTGCACGCTGGTCTCCCGCTCGGGGGAGTTCGTGATGCGCTTTGTGGTGCCGGTCTCGAGGCTCGTGGCAAAGACCTCGCCCCGGGAGAGGAAGGCGAGCTCCTTCCCCGACGGCGACACCGAGAAGTCCGAGATCCCGCCCGAGATCGAGATCACCCGCTCGTCGTTTTCGCGCCAGTCCGTGGCGATGCGCACGGGGACGCGTCGGGGCTCGGAGGCGCCGGCGGGGAGGACGTAGAGAAGGCCGTCGTGACCGAAGGCGAGGGTCCCGTCGCGGGCACCGGAGAGGAAGCGCACCGGCTGGCCCCGGAAGCGGGTCACCGGCTCGGAGGAGCCGCCGGCCAGGGGGATGCGGTGCACGTTGTAGCTCCCGCTCTCCTCGCTCAGGAAGAAGACGTGGTCGCTCCCGGGGACGAGGACCGGGGTTCGGCTCTCGTGGTCCGCGCGGGTGAGCTGCCGGTGGGAGTCGGACTCCCGGTCCCAGACCCAGAGGTCCCGGGTGATGGCCGAGGTGTGGTACTTCCGCCAGATGTTCTCGCCCCCCTTCCGGTCGTGGTAGACCACGATTCGCCCGTCTTCCGAAAACGACACGTCCTCGGCCGGGAGGGAAAGGAGCTGGCTCACGCGCCCGCCCTGTACCGGGACCTGGTACAGCTCCGGCAGGGAGCCCGCCGGGAACTGGCGGTTGTCGGGGTGATCCAGCCGCGACGCCCCGAAGACCAGGTGGCTCCCGTCGGGGGTGAAGGCGAAGGGAGTCTCGCCGGTGGAGTGGAAGGTCAGGCGCCGGGGCTCGCCGCCCCGAGAGGGCATGATGAAGAGCTGGAAGCTGCCGTAGCGATCGCTGGCAAAGGCGATGTGCTCCCCGTCGGGGCTCCACACCGGGGCATGGTCGTGGGCCGGGTGATTCGTGAGGCGCACCGCGTCGCCCCCCTCCACACCCACCCGCCACAGGTCACCCCGGTAGGTGAAGACCAGCGTCTGCCCGTCGGGCGAGAGCGCCGGGTACCGCAGCCACGCAGCCTCGCCATCGGGGAGGATGGCCCGGGCGGCCTCGCGCTGGGCCTCGGCGTCCTGCGCCGCCACTCCGCCCGAGGGGACGGCGAGCAGTGCCAGGGCGAGGGGCAGGACCAGGGCCAGGGAGGGGAGGAGGCGCGAGGGGGTCATGGGCAGCATGGGCAGCATGGGGAGCATGGGCCGGGGGGGCGGGCTGGAGCACGCGTCTTCGGGGGCAGCGTCGAATTTCGGGGGAGGGGAGGGGGCAGGGCAAGAAGGGAAGCGTCGTTGCCCCGCGCGGGACCCGGCCCTAGACTGGCACCTGGCCGACCGTGCGCCCTGCCCCCTGGCGCGCCCTCCGGCCCCGCCGGTCACCTGCCATCGCCGGTTGCCTGCCATCGCCGGTCACCGGCCATCGGCGCCTCGTCCTCCGAATCCCCCAGGATCTGCCATGACTCGACCCCAGGGTGTCTGGCTCGCCACCCCGGCCCGCTTCCTCGCCGGCAGCTTCCTCGCCGCGCTGCTGCTCGTGCCGATGGGGGTGGGAGAGAGGCCCGTGGTCCGGGCGGAAGGCCCCGACCTCGTGGTGCTGGTGCGTCACGCCGAGAAGGCGGACGAGCCGGCGTCCGACCCGCCCCTGTCCCCCGAAGGAACCGCACGAGCCCTCGAGCTCTCCCGCGTGCTGGCCGATGCCGGGATCACCCGCATCCACTCCACCGATACTCGGCGCACCCGGGAGACGGCGGCGCCCCTGGCTGACGCGCTCGGGATCGAGGTCGAACTGTACGACTCGCGCGACCTGCCGGCCATGGCGACCCGGCTCGGGTCACTCCCCGGTCGGCACCTCGTGGTGGGGCACTCGAATACCACCGACGCCCTCGCCGGGGCGCTGGGCGGCGAGACGTTCGGAGAGATCGTGGAGGCCTGGGAGTACGACCGCCTCTATTTCCTCGCTCCGCGAGGGGAAGGCGTCGGGTTCGGCACGGTTCTGGTTCGCTTCGGCGCCCACGCCACGCCCCGGTAGTCCTTTTCCGGGTCCCCGGCAGAACCTTCCGGGCCGGGACGACGGCCCGGGTGCGGATACCTCCGAAACCCCGCAGGGAACAACACTTTCGAACCCTCCGGGCGCATCGGCACGAAGCCTGCGACCCCGGAAGGCATGGACATTCGCCTTTCGGACACCACACTTCGCTCGCCCCGGGACACGATCCTCGTCGTCGAGGATGACCCATCGGTGCTCTTCGTGGTGCAGAGAATCCTCGACCGCGCGGGGTACCACGTTCTGGCCGCGCACTCGGCAGAAGCCGCGCTCCGGATCGCCCGGGAGGCCCCGGTGCCGCCCCAGCTCCTGCTCAGCGACGTGATCATGCCCGGCATGGGATTCCGGGACTTCTGCGAGCAGCTCGCCGAGGCCGTTCCCGACGTTCCCCTCGTCCTCATGTCCGCGCACACCGATCAGGCGCTCATCCACGAGCTCGGCGAGGTTCCCGATCTCGATCTCCGGAAGCCCTTCACCCCCCGTGACCTCCTTCGGACGATCCGTCTGGCCCTGGCCACCAGTCCCGCGGGGGGTCAGGGCGTGTAGAAGGTGGGAGCGGCCGGCCCCACGGGGAAGCCGAGCAGGAAGACCCAGATGTAGAACGTCGAGACCCAGAAGAGGAGGAAGAAGATCGTGTAGGGCAGCATCATGGCCACCAGCGTTCCGATCCCCAGCTTCTTGTCGTAGCGGGCGGCGAAGGCAAGGATGAGCCCGAAGTACGACATCATGGGCGTGATGATGTTCGTGGTGGAGTCCCCGATCCGGTAGGCGGCCTGGATGAGCTCGGGGGAGTAGCCGATGAGCATCAGCATGGGGACGAAGATCGGTGCCGTGATCGCCCACTGGGCCGACGCGCTCCCCAGCGAGAGGTTCACGAGACAGCAGAGCAGGATGAAGGGGATGAAGACAAGCGGCCCGGTGAGGTTGATCCGCACCAGGAAGTCGGCGCCCACGACGGCGGTGATGCTCCCCAGGTTGGTCCACCCGAAGAAGGCCACGAACTGCGCCGCGAAGAAGACCAGGACGATGTAGAGCCCCAGCGTGCTCATGGCCGACGCCATCCCCTCCACCACGTCCCGGTCCGACCGCATGGTGCCGGTCACCCACCCGAACACGAACCCCGGCACCACGAAGAAGACGAAGATCAGCGCGACGATGCCGCGGAGGAAGGCGGAGTCCAGCAGGCTCCCGTCCACCGGGTTCCGGAGCACGCCCCACTCGGGGACCGTGGCCAGCAGGAGGAGAGCGGTGAGGATGACCGTGGCGCCGGCGGCGGCCCAGAGCCCCTGGACTTCCTTGCGCGTCAGGGGGTCCGTGGTGATCTCGCTCAGCGCCTGGTGGTCGGCGTTCGTGTCGTCGTAGGTCCCGAGCTTGGGCTCCACGATCCGGGCCGTCACCCACCACCCCACCCCCGTCACGACAAAGGTACTGACGATCATGAAGTACCAGTTCACGGCGGCGTGGACCGTGTACTCGGGATCGATGAGCTGGGCCGCCTCCTCGGTGATGCCCGCCAGGAGCGGGTCCACCGTGCCGATGAGGAGGTTCGCCGAGTACCCTGCCGAGACCCCGGCGAACGCAGCCGCGAGCCCGGCGAAGGGGTGGCGGCCCAGGGCATGGAAGATCACTGCGGCGAGGGGGATCAGCACCACATAGCCCATCTCGGACGCCGTGTTCGAAATGACCCCGGCGAAGACGACGGCCCCGGTGACCAGCGTGGGGGGCGCCTTGAGTACCACCGCCCGGATCATGGCCGAAAGAAGCCCGGCCTTCTCGGCCACACCGACCCCGAGCATCGCAACGAGCACCGTGCCCAGGGGCACGAAGCTCGTGAAGTTCGTGACCAGCCCCTCCATGATGCGGCGAAGTCCCTCGCCGTTCATCAGGGAGATCGCGACGATCTCGCCGGTGGGACTGCGTCCCCGTGCACCCTCGGGGCGAGGATCGACCACGCTCAGGTCGAGCCACCCGGCGATCCCGCTCAGCACCACCACGCCGAGGGCGAAGAGCGCGAAGAGGGTGACCGGATGGGGGAGGAGGTTGCCCATCCGCTCGACCACGTCGAGGAACCGGGTGAACCATCCGCGGGAGGCGGTCTCTTCGTAGGTTGGGCGATTCATCCGCCCATTCTAAGAGAGGCCGGGTTGAGCCGCTACCGGGGGGAGCGCGAAGCCTGGAGCATCCGTATCGAGCCTCCGAACCACGCCCCGACGGCCCCCAGCACCGGGAGGACCCACGCCACCCAGAGGGGCTGCGACGCGAGCCTCGCCGCCTCCATGGGCCCGAGCCCCCCCGGTGGGGGCCCCGCCGGCGGGGCATCTCCCTGCACGCCGGTCGCCTGCGAGAGCGCGGCCCATCCGCCCAGGATCACCAGCACGCCGATGAGCCCCAGCACCGCGGAGTGGGGCCGGTGCAGGGCCACCCGCGCCGCCACCCAACCCCCGGCCGCTGCCGCCAGAAAATTCAGGGGAAGGGATGCCGCAAGCCATTTCCAGGTCACGGCTGTCGTGCCGGCGTGGAAGGCTCGCTCCTGGCCGACGCCCAGCCAGAGCAGCGTGAAGGCCACCATGATGAACAGGGCGATCACGGCGTAACCTGCGAGGACACCGAGCACGATCCGCAGCATGGTGGACTCCGGCGGAGGCAGATGGCAGTTGGAGGAAGGCGGAGCGTGGCGGGGGGCATCTCCGGGTCGCCCCAACCTACGGGGTCCGGCGTCGATTCGACACGTTACCGCGGAAACGCCCTCACCCGGCATTCAGTCGCATCAGCGCCCGGGCCCACCAGAAGTCGTGGAGCGCCAGCGCCGCGTAGGGAGCAAGCACGAGAGCCGCCACCCGGTCCCTGGGGAGGAGGATGAAGAGCAGCGCCACCATGCCCCCTGCCACCACACCCGCCATGGCCACGCCGGCGTCGAGGCTCTGCACCCGAACGAGGACCGGGCTCCACGCCGACTGGACCAGCATGACCCCCACCGTGAGGGCCAGCACCACCCGCCTCGCCGGATCCCGAAGGTGGACCTGCGCCCGGTAGAGAAGCACGGCGAAGGCCACGTAGAAGGCCGCCACGAGAACTGCGTACACGAGGTCGGGGATCACGGGGGTCGGCCGCACGAGTTCCTCGTACCAGGGCCCGGGGGCAGCCGGCGAGACCATGACCGTGGCCACCGCCACCGAGGCGCAGGCGAGGATCGCCACGGCCAGCGGCTTCGTCCGGACGCCTTCGCCCGGGGTGGAGGTGCGGGCGGGGCGAAGCGTGCCCGGGCGGAGACTGCCGTCGGGGGGGTTGGGTGTCGTCGTCATGACGGAAGATGGTCGTTCTGCTCCGGAACCGGGACCCCGTAGCGTTCGTGGAGGATCCGGAGATGGTGCTCCAGGTGACCCGCCAGGATCCAGACCAGCGCGCGCCCGGAGACCACGTGTCCGCTCGCCGTCACCCGCTGCAGGAAGGCCTCCGGCGCGAGCCCCCGGATCAGCGCCACCGTGCCGGCACGGGCCGCCCCGAACTCCTCCAGGTGCTCGCGGAGCGGGCGCCGGTCGTGATCCATCGCTGCCACCCAGGCATTCTCGTCGAAGCCGGGGAGTGGGGTCTCGTCTCCCCGGCTGACCCGGAGAAGCCGGTAGCCCATGACCCGTTCCACGTCGGTGAGGTGGGCCACGACCTCCTTGACGCTCCACTTCTCCGGTGCGTACCGGTGGAGGGCGGTCGCTTCGGTGCACCCTCCGAGGGCCGCCTCCAGCCCTGCCGGCTGCCGTGCCAGCAGCGCCACCAGGTCCAGGGGAGCCTCGCCCCGCAGCGCCCCCCCCTCGGCCGCGGCCTCCACGTAGGGTGCGTACCCAGGATGGTGTTCGTCGGGGGAGGGGCGTCCGGCAGGGAAGGTGTCGTCGGTCATCGGGAAGGTGGGTTGAGCATGAGCCTGTACTCGGCAGGCCCCGCGGTGAGAGGCGTGGCAGTCGCCCGGACCCATGCCAGGTGCCCGGCATCGTACCACCGGGAGACGGGGTGGCCGCTCTGACCGCCGGGCATGTCGAGGATCGCCCCCTGGGGGGAACCCGGACGTCCCACGAACCGGAGGCTCTGCCCGTATTCCGGGGACTGGGCCCGTACCGCCCCCAGCCACCCCGGCATGGGATGGCCCGGCATGTTGAGAAACCTGGCAAGTGCCGGCTGCGCAGTGGAAAAGGGGTGCACGATGCGCGTCACGTTGACCTCGCCCCAGGGAGTTTCCCAGCCCTCGTCCCCGAACAGACCCCCGAGGTCGCTCGCGGCGCGCTGGAGGGCCCGGCGCAGGTAGCTCTCCCAGCTCTCCTCTCCGGGTGGGAGCAGGTGCGCAGGGCGCTCCTCGAGGATCCTGAAGGCCGGCTCGTGGGCCAGCAGCCACCCGTAGCGGTACTCCGGGTCGTGCAGGAGCACCACGCCGAGGAGGGGGCCCAGGGCCGCACCCCGGAGCGCTCGACCTGCCGCCTCCATGGTCCGGAAATGCGGAGAGGTGGCGTCGGCGTGTCCGTCCCAGGCCACGGCCTGGGCGCGCAGCGTCACGAGTCCGGGGCCGAGGGGGGGGGCATCCGGATCCGCATCGGGGTCCTCGGGATCTGGCAGCAGGTCCAGGATCAGCACCCGCACGAACTCGTGCTCCAGGCTTCGGGTGTCGAGCTGGTGCGCGTAGTGGACGGACTCGTCCAGCGCGGCGCCGCCGTCGGCGGACAGGAGTTCGTCGATGCGCCGGGCGCGGGTGGGAGAGACCCAGTGGCCGGAGAAGGTGCGGGATACCGACAGGGATGCGAAGCGCTGGTTGGCCGCGAACAGGTAGCCCCCGGCGGAGTCCACGACCACCGGTCGGTCCGACTCGGGGCGAGGGCCCGTCCATCGTACCGCCCCGGTGCCGGCCGCCACGGGGCGGCGGCCGTCCATGCCCTCGCGACCGGGGAGGACACCGCTCACGACCCAGGCCGTCCGCCCCGCCGCATCCCCGAACACGAGCCCCAGCCCCGGGCCCCCCATGCGGCGGGCCACCGCGACGGCGTCGTGCACCGAGCGGGCATGGGCGACCTCGAGGTGCTCCATCGTGATGCCGCCCGGGTCGAAGGCCGGCGACCGGAGGGCCAGGAGGGTGCTGTCGGGGGCCATGCGGACCACCGGGCCCCAGCGGGTGAGCCGGCGCATCATGATGACGTCGTCGCCGCCGCGGACGCGCACGGTGTCCGGTCGAGTCTGGAAGGGGGACCAGCCTTCGGGCGTGCGGTAGCGCGAGGGGTCCTCGGGGTGGAGTTCCAGCTCCACGAGGTCCGTCTGGTCCACCATGGCGGCGGTGGCCGACCATGCCAGGTGGTCGGTCATCCCCACCAGGAACCCCGGAAGCCCCGGGAGGGTGGCGCCCCGGACCACCCCACCCTGCCAGTGGACTTCGGCCCGGTACCAGGTGCCCGGGACCTGGAGCGAGAGGTGGGGATCTCCCGCCAGGAGGGCCGGCTCGCCCTCGGTGCCGCCAACGGCCCACGCATTCGAGCCGCCGGGAAGGTCGCCGTAGATGCGCAGGGCGCGCCGACCGTCGGGGAGCGCCTCGTCCTGCCGGCGGAGATCGAAAACCGCCGCCGGGGGGATGCCGAGGGGCTGGTATCCGCCGGTCCCGCCTCCCGCCGCGTCCGGGCCCATCCCCGGGACCACCTGGTCGAACCGGGACGTCTCGGGGGTGAGGAAGCGCGCCACCGGTTCCGGGAGGTGAAGATGGAGTTCCCGGATGTGCCGCTCCTCCCGGTAGTGGGTCGAGAGGACGTGGTAGAAGTACAGGTAGGTGAGGACCGCGTCCTCGGCGGTCCACGCGGCCGGACGGGAGCGGAGGAGGACGTACTCCGGGGGGCGGCTCCCCAGGGACCCGATACCTGCATTGACGCCGGCGACGTAGGCGTCGAGTGCCGCCCGGTGGTGGGGTGGCAGGTTCCGGAGATGGAGGGCGGCGGCGTCCCGGTATCCGTAGGCCCGCATCTGCCGATCGGAGGCCACCGCATCGGGGCCCACGAGCTGGGCGAGCTCTCCCGTCATGAGACGACGGACCAGGTCCATCTGGAAGTAGCGGTCCTGTCCGTGGGCGAATCCGACCCCGAGGAGGCCGTCGTGCCACCCCACCGCGCGGACCACCGCGACGCCGAGGGAGTCCCGCTCCAGGGCCACCGGCGCGGTCACGGCCTCGACGGTGCGATTCCCCTCGAGAAGGGGAAGGGACCCACGAATCCACAGGACCCCGGAGAGCAGGATCCCGAACGCCAGCACCACCAGCGTGCCGAAGAGGGCGAGGAGAATGAATCCGAAGCGTCGCACGCGGGGAACGATACCGCATGGGGGGGCGCGGGACCACGCCCCCGGGCGAATGCGCAGCCCTCAGCGGCTCCGGCGCCAGGCCTCGAGGGAGGCCGGCGAGAGGAGTTCGAGGGCCGACTCCACCTCGCGGGCGGCGCCCACGACCTCGGCGAGACGAGCCCGCTCCCGGTCGTCCAGCTCCCGGTCCGGGGCGACGGCCGCCCGCATGAGGACATGCAGGTGATCCGACAGCCGGTCGTGGAGCATGTCGCGGGTCTCGGCGAGAGTTCGCTCGGTGGCGGCCGCCGCCAGCCGGGCATGCCGCCCCGCCATGAGGGCCAGCGTCGCCCCGATCCCGCCCGCCGCCAGGAGGCCCACGAGAATCCCGCTTCCTCCGGAGGGCGCAAGGAAACTGGTGCCCATCGCGCCGACGCCGGCCCCCCAGACCATGGCAACGAGGGCAAGGAAGCGCTGGACAGGATCGGGGGCATGTGACATGATCGGCAACCGGTGGTGGCGAGACGGACGACGGGCAGTGCCGCACGCTACCGCCGGCCGGTCCCGGGAACCACCCCCCTCGGGGTCGCATCGACACTGCCCCGTTCCCGTCTCCGAGAACGCCGTGCCCGTTTCGTCCGTCCCGACGCCGCAGATTGCCCACGAGGAGGCCGACCGGATCCCCCTCTCCCAGGTGCTCGGCGCACTTTCGCACGCGCTGGACCTCACCGAGGGTCAGCCCTGGGGCCACGCCGCCAGGACCTGCCTCATCGGGATGCGGATCGGCGAGTCGCTGGGTCTCGACCCCGATACCCGGTCCCAGCTCTACTACTCGCTCCTGATGAAGGATGCCGGGTGTTCCAGCAACGCCCACGCCACCACGGAGTTCTTCGGAACCGACGACCAGGCGCTCAAGGCCGGCCTCAAGTTCGCGGACTGGACGGATCCGCTCCGCCTGAAGCTCTTCGCGCTCCGGAGCGCGGCGCTGGGGCAGGGGGTGGGGGCCCGCGTCCGGCAGCTCCTCCACATGGCCCGCGCCGACGAGGGGACGGGGCGGGAACTCATCCGGATCCGGTGCGACCGGGGCGCGGAGATCTGCCAGTCCCTGGGGTTTCCACGGGCGACGGTGGAGGCGGTCCGCTGCCTCGACGAACAGTGGGACGGGAGGGGGGCCGCCCGAGGGCTCGTCGGCGACGAGATTCCGCTTCTCTCGCGAATCGCGCTCCTGGCGCAGACGCTGGAGGTCTTCGCGGCGAGGGATGGGGCGGCCCGGGCCCTCGAGGTGGTCAGGGGGCGGGCGGGCCGCTGGTTCGACCCCGACCTGGTGGCCGTCCTCCGCGGGTGGGAGGGCGACCACGGATGGTGGGGCGAACTGTACGGGTCCGACGTGCTGTCGAGGCTCTCCGCGGTGGAGCCCGAGGACCGGATCATCCGGGTCGACGCGGAAGGGGTGGACCGGGTTGCCGAATCCTTTGCCCAGGTGGTGGACGCGAAGTCGCCCTTCACGGGGCGCCACTCCACCCGGGTCGCCCTCCTCGCCCGGGGGATCGGCGAGGTGCTGGGCCTCGGTCCCGTCGAGCTTCGCGACCTGTACCGCGCCGGGCTCCTCCATGACATCGGGAAGCTCGGCATCTCGAACCGCATCCTCGACAAGAATGGCCCCCTCACCCCGCTGGAGCGAAAGCAGGTCGAACGCCACCCCGTCCTGACCTGGACCATCGTGGGGCAGGTGGAGGTCTTCGCCGGCATCGCACGGAAGGCCGCGGTCCACCACGAGCGCCTGGACGGGACCGGCTACCCGTGGGGGTACGGTGCGGCGGAGCTGGGCCGTGACGACCGCATCCTCGCCGTGGCCGACATCTACGAGGCCCTCACGGCCACCCGACCCTACCGGGCCGGGATGCCACCGGAGCGGGCGCTCTCGATCCTGCGCGAGATGGAAGGGGTCGCCCTGGATTCCGGGATGGTGAGGGCCATGGAGGCGTTCGAGGAAACGGGCGCCGTTCCGGAGCCCGGGCTCGCGCCCGAGCCGGGCCCTCCTCCCTGATCCGGGCATCACGCGACCATTCCCGCCATATTGAATGCACTTCCACACCCGCATCCCAGGCACCTCCATGATCGACTCCCCTACCACGATCCTCGTCGCCCTCGACGGCTCCGACTTTGCCGAGCAGGCGCTGGCACCGGCCCTCGCCATGGCCTCGAAGGCCGGGGGCACGCTCCATCTGCTCTCCGCCGTGTCGTCGCTCCCCATCTTCCAGCCCGCGGACCCGACCCGGGACTCGAGCCCGGGCTGGTTCGCCGAGGAGGGCGCCCGCACACGGGCCTACCTCGAGAAGGTGCGGGACCGGATCCTCGGTGATGACCCCGAGCAGGCCGTGCAGCTGCATGCGCCCACGGGCAGTCCGGCCTCGGCCATCCTCAAGGCCATCCGGGACCTGAAGGCCCACGTCGTGGTCATGACCACGCACGGCCGGGGTGCCCTCGGGAGGGCCTGGGTGGGAAGCGTCACCGACCGGGTCATGCGGGAGTCCACCTGCCCGGTCCTCCTCCTTCCCACCGGCGAAACCGCGGACTTCTCCGCCTCCATCTTCGTCCCCATGGACGCCTCGGAGACCTCCGAGGCGGCGCTGGCCCAGGCGGCGCACCTGGCCAGGCTCTGGGAGAGCCGCCTCACGCTCGCCGCAGTCATTCCGAAACCCCAGTCCGTTGCGGTCCCCTTCCTGGACCTGTCCGCAGAGACCGAGCGGATCCGGATGGACCGCGAGGAGGAAATGCACGCGTACCTGGAGGCGAAGGCCGAACCCCTCCGGGCGGAAGGACTCCGCGTGAATACGCTCACCGCCCGCACCGACGAGGTCGCGCCCGGTCTCGTCCGGCTCCTGGAGCAGTCCCGCTCGGGGCTTGTGGTCATGGGGACCCAGGGGCGGGGCGGCATGGCCAGGTTCTTCATGGGAAGCG
>REBP01000058.1 GCA_007692665.1 Gemmatimonadales bacterium
GTCATCTTCGCGCCGGTGCTGGACGTGAACTCGAACCCCGAGAACCCCATCATCAACACCCGGGCCTTCGGCGAGGACCCTTCCGACGTGGCGCGCATGGGGCGGGCCTTCCTCCGGGGCGCACGGGCCGGAGGGGCGCTGGCCACGGCCAAGCACTTCCCGGGGCACGGCGACACGCGGGTGGACTCCCACCTGACCCTCCCCGAGGTGACGGCGGACCGGGCCCGCCTCGAGGCCGTGGAGTTCGTTCCGTTCCGCGCCGCCATCGAGGAGGGTGTGGACGGCATCATGACGGCCCACGTGTCGATGCCGGGGGTCCTCGGTCCCAACGCGCCGCCCGCCACCCTCTCCCCGGTCTTCATGACCGACATCCTCCGCCGTGACATGGGCTTCGGCGGCATCGTCTACACCGATGCCCTGCGCATGGGCGCCATCACCGAGGCCTACGGGGCCGGCGAGGCGGCGGTCCTCGCCTTCGAGGCCGGGGCCGACGTGATCCTCATTCCCGCCGATGTTCCCGAGGCCATTCGTTCCATGGTGGATGCGGTGGAGTCGGGTCGGATCTCGCGCGATCGACTGGCGGCCTCGGTTCGACGCGTGCTGGGCGAGAAGAGCCGGGTCGGGCTCCACCGGGTGCGCGACGTGTCGCTGGAGGCAGTCTCGGCCACCGTGGGGTCGGGGGCGCACCGCGCGCTGGCAGACTCGGTCTCGGAGCGCGCCATGACGCTGGTGCGGGACCACGACGGACTCCTCCCGCCGGATCCGGCGCGGCTTCGGCGCGTCGTGTCGGTGACGTGGGCGGCGCCCACCGACCTCGTGGCCGGTCGGGAGTTCGACGTCGTCCTCGGCGGCCTCCTTCCCGGCGCCGTCACCTCGGTCCGCGTCGGGCCCGACACCCCGGCCGCCATCTTCGATGCGCTCCTGGGCGAGGTGGCGGGGGCGGACCGGGTCCTCCTGAACGTCTACCTGCCGCCCCGTGCCGGGGCCGGTTCGGTGGCGCTCCCCGAGAACTTCCGGGCCTTCGCCGCGGCGGCCGCGGGGCGGGCGCCCACGGTGCTGGTCTCCCTCGGGAACCCCTACCTGCTGGCCGCGGTCCCCGAGGTCGGGAGCTACCTGGTGGCCTGGGGCGACCGCGAGGTCAGCCAGCGCGCCGCCGCCCGCGCGGTGGTGGGCGCCGCGCCCATCGGGGGACGCCTCCCCATCTCCATCCCCCCCCTTCATGGCCGCGGCGAAGGGCTTCAGCGCCCCGCCGATCCGGTCATGGCGGCGCGGGGTGCACGCCGCGGCGACGCGCTGGACGAGGCGGGTCTCCTGCGGCACGGGCCGCCTCCGGCCACGCCTCCGGACGCCCTGGGGGAGCCGCCCCCGGAAGCGTGGGACGGTTTTCCCGTCTCGCCCATGGAACTCCGGGATCCGTCACTGGTCGGCATGGATTCGGCGTCGCTGGCGGCGCTGGACGCCTACATCGAGGCCGCCATCGCGGACTCGGTGGCCCCCGGGGTCGCCCTCGCCGTGGGTCGAAGAGGGAGCCTGGTGCGCCTCCGCGGCTACGGCCAACTGGACTGGGCGGCCGGGAGTCCTCCGGTGACCCCCACGACGATCTATGACCTCGCCTCCCTGACCAAGGTCGTCGCCACCACGTCGGCCATCATGATCCTGGCCGACGAGGGGCGGCTGGAGCTGGACGCCCCGGTGGCCGACTACCTCCGGGGGTGGGAACGCGGGGATCCTCGCAAGTCCGGGGTCACGGTCCGTGACCTCCTGCTCCACCAGAGCGGACTGCCTCCCTTCCGGCAGTATTTCGTCACCCATCCCGACGGGGTTGGCGTCCGGGATGCGGTCTACGATCTCGCGCTCCAGGTGGCGCCCCGCACCGAGATGATCTACTCCGACATCGGGTTCAAGACGCTGGCCTGGGTGGTGGAGGCGGTGACGGGGGAGCCCTTCGACGGCTTCCTTCACGATCGTCTCTGGATGCCCCTCGGGCTGTCCGACACCGGCTTCAACCCCGAGCCGTCCACGGCACCCCGTGTCGCACCCACCGAGGTGACGGGGAATCGCGGCCACGTCCGGGGCCGCGTGCACGACGAGAACGCCGGGATCCTGGGCGGTGTGGCCGGGCACGCCGGTCTCTTCTCCACGGCGGCCGACCTGGCGGTCCTCATGTCGGCGCTCACCCGGGGAGGGCAGGTGGGTCCCTGCGGTCACCTCCCGGGGAGCGGGATGCCGTGCGCCCGAACGCGGTCCGCGGCGGTTGAGGTTGTCCCCCCGGGGCCCCTCGCCTTCTTCACGCGGCGGTCCGGTCCCGCGTCGAGCCGGGCCCTGGGGTGGGACACGCCCTCGGGTCGCTCCTCCGCCGGCGATTACTTCAGCGCCGCATCCTGGGGCCACACGGGGTTCACGGGCACGTCGATCTGGGTGGACCCGGAGCTCGACCTCTGGGTGGTGCTCCTCACGAACCGGGTGAACCCCACGCGGGAGAATACCCGCCACATCCCCTTCCGCCGCGCCGTGCATGATGCGGTGGCGGCGGCGGTGGCGGACCAGGTGGTCCTCCGCCGCGAACCCTGAGTCCCTGATTCACGCGGCGGACCGAGGGTGCGATATTGACAGGCAGCCATATCGACCGTATGGTTGTCCATATGAAGACGACACTCAACATCGACGACTCGGTCATGAAGCGGCTTCGCGAGGAGGCCGCGCGTCGGGGCACCACCATGTCGGAACTCGTCGAGGCAGGGCTGCGGCTCGTCCTGGAGAGGGAACCGGAGTGGCAGCATGAACTGCCCCCGCTCCCCAGCTGGGACGGTGGACGCGCACGCGTGGACCTGGCCAGTCGAAGCGCGCTCCACGACTTCATGGAGGAGCGGTGAGGTCTGGCAGAGCGCCGGGCTGAGATGTTCGTCGTCGATACGAACATCCTCATCTACGCAGCGCACGCCCCATCGCCGGAGCACGAGCGCTGCCGATCCCTTCTCGAGGAGTGGCGGAGGGGGAGTTCTCCCTGGTTCGTGACCTGGCCGATCTGCTACGAGTTCCTGCGCGTCACGACGCACCCTCGGGTCTTCGACCGCCCCTGGGAGACACCCGACGCGTTCGCCTTTCTCGAGGCTCTTCTCGCCTCGCCGAGCCTGTCGATTCTGGAGCCCACCCCCCGGCATGCCAGGGTCCTCCATGAAATGCTGGTCACCGTCTCCGGGCTTCGCGGAAACATCCTGCACGATGTGCACACGGCAGTGCTGATGCGGGAGCATGGAATCAGCCGGATCGTCACTCGCGACATGGATTTTCACCGCTTTCCAGGGCTCACGATCGTGGACCCTGCCGTCCCCGGGACCACCGACCTCTCGAGCTGACAGGAAAAAAGCCCCCCCGCGGTAAGACATCTCCGCGGGGGGGCTTTTTTCCTTGATGCTACGGTCGAACCGCTACGGTCGGATCAGGCTCCGCAGCGTGCCAGCGTCGATCCCGGCGGGCACCGGTGGTACTGCGGTGCCGGTGCCGAGCCCGGGTTCCCCGCGCCACCGAAGGTGTAGAGCGGAAG
>REBP01000257.1 GCA_007692665.1 Gemmatimonadales bacterium
GGTCGGGTGATAGATTCCGGGCCGAAAAGCTGCCGGCTCGACGTGCCGACCGACTTCGCATCCCCGAACGCACTCCAATCGCACCCCCAACGCACCCCCAACCCCGCATCTCCCCGCCCATGCCCATCACGAACGATCGCCTCATCCGTGCGCTGCGCCGCGAGCCCCTCGACCGCACCCCCGTCTGGTTCATGCGCCAGGCCGGGCGCTCCCTCCCCCGCTACCACGACCTGAAGGGGGAGCAGGACCTGCTGGCGGTGACCCGGAACCCGCGGCTGGCGGCGGACATCACGAAGCTGCCGCTGGAGTACTTCCCGGTGGACGGCGCGGTGCTGTATGCCGACATCGCGACGATCTTCCTGGGGGCGGGGATCGACGTGCGCATCGAGAAAGGGCTGGGGCCGGTGCTGCCGCACCCCTACAACTCGGCGGAGACGATCCGGTCGCTCAAGCCCTTCGACCCCCGGGACCGGCTGGACTTCGTCATGCGCACACTGCAGATCCTGAAGGAGGAGCTGGAGGTGCCGGTGCTGGGGTTCATCGGGGCGCCGTTTACCCTCATGACGTACATGGTGGAGTCGCCGCGCACGCGGGAGCGCACGGGCACGAAGGCGTACATGTGGACCGAGCCGGGGCTCTGGGACGAGCTCATGTCGTACTGGAGCGAGCACCTCATCGCCTTCGGGAAGGCGCAGGTGGAGGCGGGGGCGGCGTGCATCCAGATCTTCGACTCGTGGGCCGGGTCGCTGCACCCCGACGACTACCGCCGGTCGGTGCTCCCGTACACGAAGCGGATCCTGGACGGGCTGGGCGAGGCGGGGATCCCCACCATCAACTTCGCCACCGGCAACCCGGCGCTCCTCCCCATGCTGGCGGAGGGCGGCGGCGACGTCATCGGGCTGGACTGGCGGGTGAAGATCGACGAGGCCTGGAAGATCGTGGGGTACGACCGGGGCGTGCAGGGGAACATGGACCCGGTGGCGCTCCTGGCCGGGAAGGAGACGGCGCTGGCCCGGGCGGCGGAGGTCATCGAGGCGGTGGGCGGACGCCCCGGGCACATCTTCAACGTGGGGCACGGGCTGCACCCGGAGACCGACCCCGAGGTTGTGCGTGCCGTGGTGGAGTACGTGCAGGGGGTGGACCTGGCGGAGCTGCGGGCGAAGCGCGAGGCGGCGCTGCCGACGGGCGCCTGAACCGGATCCAGAGCCGCACGGTCAGGTGAAGACACTTCCGCCAGCGGAGCCGGGAAAAAGATGAGAAGGTCCGGGGTCGCCTGGCAGGTCCATCGCATGGCCGCGACGGCCATGGTCGTCGCCCTGGTGGCGTGCTCACCGCGCGACGACGCAGGGCACGAGGAGGGCGAGGTTCTGGGTGACACGCCGACGGTGGCAGGCCCCGGGACCGAGGAGCGGCCACCGCCAGGGCCACCCCCACCGCCCCTGCCACCGGAAACGATCATGGTGGAGGGGATGCCGGAGGTGATGGCAGTCCAGGCGTTCGAGACGCCTGTCAGTTTTCCGCTCGGGTTTTCGACGGTGGTGCCCGCGGACATGCGGGTCGAGCAGGTCGGCTCCGGCGAAGGTGACGTGGTGCGGTTCGAAGCGGCATTCGGGGGCGTGCACCGGCCGGAGGCCCTGCTGAGCCTCACGGTCCTGCCCGGCGACCTCTCCGAGTCGGAGGCGCGGGAGCAGTTCGCGTCCGTGGCGGCAGTGCTCGGGGCGGGACCGCACAGCGGCGAGAGGTTTCCCTGGGCGCTGCAGGAGCGAATGCTGATCGGCGATGTATCGGGGTTCGTGGCCCTTGGCCGGCACCAGGACCGCTGGTACCTGATGGCCATGCAGCACCCTCCCGAATACGGCGACGGCATGGCGCCGCGGGTCGACCTGATGCTGCGCCGATGGCGGTGGACCAGTGACGGGAGCCCACTGCACCCGGGCGAGCCCCGGGCAGGAGACGGAACCTGACGCCCGGGGGGAGACCGCGGGGGGGCGAGCCGGGGTGCGCGTTTCACATGAAACGTCGCGGCGGCTTTCGTGCCATGCGGCCCTGCGGCACGGCCGTCGGGACGCACCACTGACCGTCACCCCTGCCCGAACAGGCGGCCCACCTCCACCTCAAGTCCGGGGATGGCCGCCGTACCGTCGAGCGTGTCCTCAACCCCCAGCACCCGGATGTCGTCCCGCGCGCGGTACACGGTGACGGTCTCCGCGGCGGGGTCGACGATCCAGACGAGGTGAGCCCCCGCGTCCAGGTACTCGAGAGCCTTCCCCTGGATCTCCGAGGCCGAATTCCAGGGGGAGAGGACTTCGACGGCAAGGTCAGGCGCGCCACCGAGGAAGACCTCGTCGGTGGCGTGTTCGGCCAGCCTGGTCGCGGAAACGAAGGCCACGTCGGGGATCCGCACCGTGGGAGGATCACGGGTGAGGAGGAATCCCATGTCGAAGAAGACCTCTCCATGGCCGAGATCTCCGGACGCCTCCCACAGGATCCGGGACAGGCGGCTTGCCACCCGACCGTGACGGAAACCGGGCGCCGGCTCGCGGACGACGCGCCCGGCCGCCAGCTCGAGGCGGTATGGATCCCCGTCGGGAAGAGCGATGAACTCCGCGAGAGTGACCAGCTCAGGCTCCGGATCTCGCACGGGAAGGCCGGACTCGTACGGTGCCCCTGCGCGTTCCCGCACGGTCCATGCGTCCCTCGGGTCATCCTCGAACGACCGCTGGAGGCGGTGAATCGCCTCGCCGTTCAGGCTCCGACGGTTGGCTTCCGCCACCACGCGCAGCCGTTCGTGGAGGGACTCGGGGATGCCCTTGAGGGTCAGGTTCGACATCGCGGACGCGGTTGCATTGTGGTTCCGTTTCGACACCACCAACTTCGGCGCCCGGGCCCTCTCGGGTCAACCCCAACCGGGCCGAGGCCGGCGTGAAACCGCGAGGGGGAGGGCGGGTAGACCTGCGTCGGGTTCGCGGCCCTGTCGCGAGCCGCTCGACCCACTGCACCCTCGACGCCCTACCTGCGCCCCTCTCGACGCCTCTGCCAAAGCCCCGACCATGCCCCTTGATCCGAGCCGGAAGACCGCCGTCCTCGCCCTGAACTTCGGCGAGCCCGAGACGCCCACCATGGAGCACGTGCTCCCGTTCCTGGAGCGCATCTTCTTCCAGAACGCGGCGCTGGAGCCCCAGGAGACGGACGAGGCCCGGCGAGCCCGCTCCCGGCAGCTGGCGGAGCGCAGGGCGCCGGGACTCATCGAGGAATACGAGGCCATCGGGGGGTCGCCGCTCAACGCCCAGGCTCGTGCCGAGTCGGCGGGGCTCGAGACCGAACTCCGAAACCGGGGCCATGACGTCAGGGTCTATACCGCCTACCAGTACACCGAGCCCCTCATCGCCGACGTGGTTCGGCAGGCCCGGGCCGACGGCATGGAGCAGCTGGTGGGGCTCACCGTCTACCCCCTCTGCGGCCACTCCACCAACGTGGCGGCGCTGAACGACGTGGCCC
>REBP01000160.1 GCA_007692665.1 Gemmatimonadales bacterium
CCAGACGCTGGCCGACCGCCTTGCCGAGGCCTTCGCCGAGTACCTGCATGCCCGGGTCCGCCGGGACTACTGGGGATACGCCCCCGACGAGGCGCTGGACAACGCCGCCCTGGTGGCCGAGGCATACCGGGGGATCCGGCCGGCCCCGGGGTATCCCGCCTGCCCCGACCACGCGGAAAAGACCACCCTCTTTCGCCTCCTGGACGTGGAGTCCCGCATCGGGATCCGGCTCACGGAGAGCTTCGCCATGCTTCCCACGGCCTCGGTGAGCGGATGGTACTTCTCGCACCCGGAGAGCTTCTACTTCGGGGTGGGGAAGATCGGCCCGGACCAGGTGGCGGACTACGCACGCCGGAAGGGTGTGACGGTGGCCGAAGCGGAGCGTTGGCTTCGGCCGAACCTCGCCGCGGACGCCTCCGTCCCCCGGGGCGCTGCGGGCACTCCGGAGGGGGCCGCGCGATGAAGTCGGCTTCCGCCCTGCCGTCCCTCCGCAACATGCTCGCCGGCGCCGGCGTGCACCTTCTCGACGGGGCGATGGGCACCGTGCTCTACGAGCGGGGCATCTTCCTGAACGTCTGCTACGACGAACTGAGCCGCTCCGACCCCGAGCTCGTGGCCGCCGTGCACCGGGCCTACGTGGAGGCGGGCGCGGAGCTGGTGGAGACCAACACCTTCGGCGCGAACCCCGTGAAGCTCTCCGCCTTCGGGCTCGACGCCGACACCGAAGCCATCAACCGCGCCGGCGCGAGCGTGGCCCGAAGCGCCGCCGGCTCCCGGGCCCGCGTGCTCGGCGCCATGGGGCCGCTGGGGATCCGCATCGAACCGTGGGGTCCCACCGGCGCCGACGAGGCCCGGGACTTCTTCGGCCGCCAGGTGGACGGGCTTCTCGGCCGGGGCGGCGCCGACGGCCCGGACCGCGGAGCGGGGCCGTACGGCGTCGAGGGCGTGGCGGGCGCGAACGCCGTGGACGGTTTCATTCTCGAGACCTTCCAGGATCCGGCCGAACTCCGGCAGGCCCTCGAGGCCATCCGGGCGAGGTGCGACCTCCCGGTGCTGGCCCAGGTCACGCTGGCCGAGGGCGGGCGCACCGCCTACGGCGCCGACGTGGAGACCCTGGTGCGGGAGCTGGAGGACTGGGGGGTGGATGCGGTGGGGTTCAACTGTTCGGTGGGGCCCGCCGGGATCCTCGAGGCCGTGGAGCGCGCCGCCGAGGCCACCGGGCTTCCCATCCTCGCCCAGCCGAACGCCGGGTTCCCGCGCACCGTGGGCGACCGGAAGATGTACCTGGCGAGCCCCGAGTACATGGCCCGGTACGCCCGCCGCATGGTGGATGCGGGGGCGCGCTTCGTGGGCGGATGCTGCGGGACGACGCCGGAGCACGTCCGCTGCATGGGCGAGGCCCTGGCGGAGACCGACCGGACGCGGGACACCACCCGGTCCGGCCCGCGCCAGGCCGCGCCCGCGCAGCACCAACAGCCAGCGCGTACAGTCCCGGAGCCCCCCGCCTCCCCCGCCCTGCCCCTCGGGGAACGCTCCCGGCTGGGTGCGGCCCTCCAGTCCGGGGACTTCGTCTCGCTGGTGGAAGTCGTCCCTCCCCGGGGGTGGGACCCGGAGGCACTCCTGGCACAGGGCCTCGCGCTCCGGGACGCCGGCGTCACCGCCGTGACGATCCCCGATGCCCCGCGGGGACTCGCCCGCATGGGGTCACTCCCCGCCGCGACCCTCCTGGCCCGGGACACCGGCGTCGAGGTGCTCGCCCACTACGCCTGCCGCGACCGGAACATGATCGGCATGATCTCGGACCTCCTGGGCGCCGCCGCCTCGGGCGTCCGGAACATTCTCCTCGTGACCGGCGACCTGTCGCCCACGGGGCCCTACCCGGACCACACGACGATCTTCGACATCGACTCCATCGGGCTCACCAACGTGGTCCGGCGTCTGAACGAGGGACACGACCCCGGAGGTCACCCCGTGGAGCCCCCGACCCGTTTCGTCATCGGGGTCACGCTGAACCAGGGGGCGGTGGACCGGGAGCGGGAGGACCGCAGGTTCCGCTTCAAGGTCGAGGCCGGCGCCGAGTACGCCGTGACCCAGCCGGTCTTCGATCCCGGAACCCTGCTGGGCTTCCTGGACCGGCACGCGGGGCACGCCGCCCGGTTCCCGGTCATCGCGGGGATCTGGCCCCTCACCTCGCTGGGGAACGCCGAGTTCCTGGCCAACGAGGTCCCCGGCGTCGTGGTCCCCGCCGGCGTCGTCGAGCGCATGCGCGCCGCCGAGCGCCGGGGCCCCGAGGCGGCCACCGAGGAGGGGATCCGCATCGCGGTGGAGAACGTGGAGGCGGTCAGGCACCGGGTCCGGGGGATCCACGTCGCTGCCCCCCGCGGCCGCATCGACCTGGCGCTGGCAGTCCTGGCGCGGGCCGGGCTCCAGGGGGCACCGGCATGAGCGCATCCCCCAACCCCGCACCCTCGCCCCACGTCGCCCCTCTTCCCGGATCCACTCCGGAGAGCCGGTTTCTCGAAGCCCTCCGGGCACCGGGCCCCCTGCGCGCCGTGGAGCTGCGCCCACCCCCCTCGACGCTGGACCGCACCGCCGCCATGGAGGCCTGGATCGATGCGCACCACGGCGTCGGACGGCTCCTCGGGTCCGGGCGCTTCGTCCTGTTCACCGACGACGCCGTGGGCAGCCGGGAGGAAGAGAGTCTGGCCCATCTCACCGCGAACCTGGGGCCCGACGCCGACCTGGCACAGGTGGTTCCGTTCCTCACCTGCAAGCACTCGCTCGAGTACTGCCTCCTCTTCGCACGCCGCGCCGCCTCGCACGGGTTCGGCGCCCTCACCGTCACCGGCGGAGACCCGGCCGTGGGCCTTCCGCGCTGCGTGCCCCGCTCCCGGGACCTGCGCATCCGGATCCGGGAGGGCCGGCCCGGCAACGGGGGTGGCAACGGGGGCTCGGGGCTCCTGCCGCTGGGCGCCTGGGTGAACCCTGTCCGGGATCCGCGGGAGCAGGTCGGGTTCCTGCAGGCGCAGGAGGACCCGGCCGACTACTTTCTGACGCAGGTGGTCTCGCACCACGACCTCGCCCCGCTGGACCGGTTCCTGGAAGAGGCCCACCGGCAGGGGCTCGCCATGCCGGGGCTCGTGGGCGTCTTCCACTACCGCAGCGCGAACCCGACGACGCTGGCGCGCCTGGCCCGGTTCCTCCCGGTGCCCGCCGAGGGCCTCCGGCGGGAGTTCGACGACGAGGGGCTGCCGGCCGCCGAGGTGACCGCCCGCACGCTCCGGGCGCTGGCGGCGCGGGGGGTGGAGAAGGTCTACCTGAGCAACCTGGCGCTCGGGAGCGCGGCGTCCGACCTTCGGCGCATCGAGGCACGGCTGTAGCGCGGCGTGCCGGGCGCGAAGGATCCAGTGAACGCAAGGGGGGGGCGAGGTTGACGACAGTTCCGAGGACCGGGCACTGGGAGATCCGGGTCGACACCGGAGGTACCTTCACGGACTGCCTGGCCCGGGATCCGGCGGGCGGACTCCACCGCGCCAAGGTCCTGTCCACCAGCGCCCTGCGCGGCGTGATCCGGTCCGTGGAGGACGGGGGGCATGACCTCCAGGTGACCGAGGGATGGGGGGCGCCCCGGGAACTGCCCCTGGGGTTCGACTTTCACCTGCAGGGGGATGCGGAGGTTGCGGGCGTCGTGAGGGGATGGGATCCGGGGGCGGGGCGCCTCTCTCTTGACCCGCGTGCGGGCGGGCCGGTGAGGGCGCCCGCCGGAACGGGCTTCGAGCTGCGCTCTCCCGAGCCCGCCCCCCTCCTCGTGGCACGACTCGTCACGGGAACTCCGGCGGGCACGGCGTTTCCCGACCTTTCGCTCCGCATGGCCACGACCCGGGGGACCAACGCCCTCCTCGAGCGGCGGGGCGCACCCCTCGCCATGCTGGTCACGGAAGGCTTCGGCGACGTGCTCCGGATCGGGGACCAGCGGCGCCCCGACCTCTTCGCGCTGGACATCCGCCGCCCGCACCCCCTGGTCGAGCCGTCGGGCCCGGGCGCCGAGAGCACCCCCGGGGGAGGCAGCAGGGTCGTGGAGGTCCGGGAGCGGATCCTGGCCGACGGTTCCGTGCACGTCCCCCTCACGAGGGAGACGCTCGAGGGGCTCCGGGGATCGGTGCGACGCCTCCTCGAGGCCGGTGTCGAGTCGTTCGCCGTGGTGCTTCTGCATGCCTGGCGGAACGGCGCCCACGAGGAGATGCTGGCGGAGTTCCTTCGCGAGGCCGGGGTGCCCCACGTGGTACGCTCGTCGGAAGTGGCGCCCTTCATGAACCTCCTGCAGCGCGCCCGGACCACGACGGTGGAGGGGTACCTGGGTCCCGTGGTGCGGGACTACGTGCGGGAGATCGGGAGCGCGCTCCCCGCGGGCCGGCTCCTGGTCATGACCAGTTCGGGGGGGCTCGTGGGGGGCGCGGAGTTGCGCGCCTCCGAGACGCTCCTTTCCGGGCCCGCCGGGGGGGTGATCGGGGCGGCGATCGTCGGCCGGAGGGCCGGCTTCCCCCGGGTCATCGCCTTCGACATGGGCGGCACGAGCACCGACGTCTCGCGTCACGGGGGCACGCCGGAGTACCGGGAAGAGCACCAGGTCGGAGACGCCCTCCTGCGCGCGCCGGCGCTGGCCATCGAGACGGTGGCAGCGGGGGGTGGATCCGTGTGCGCCCTGGGCCCCGACGGCCTGGTGGTGGGCCCGGAGAGCGCCGGCGCGGCTCCCGGGCCCGCCTGCTATGGCTCGGGGGGACCCCTGACCCTCACCGACGTGAACCTTCTCCTGGGACGCGTGGACCCGAACCGCTTCGGGATCCCGGTGCAGGTGGCGCCCGCCCGGTTCCGGGCCGAGGAGGTCCGGGCCTCGCTTGGGCGGCGGGAAGGCGGCGAGGCCCCGCCCCTCGAGCTCCTCCTCGAGGGGTTCATCGAGCTTGCCGACGAACGGATGGCCGACGCGATCCGGCGGATCTCGGTGCGGAAGGGGTACGACCCCGCGGACCACGCCCTCGTGGCCTTCGGCGGCGCGGGGCCCCAGCACGCCTGCGCCGTGGCCGCCCGGCTGGGGATGCCCAGGGTGCTCGTTCCCGCCGACGCCGGAATCCTGAGCGCGGTGGGCCTCGGTCACGCGGCGCTGGAGCGATTCGGGCGGCGGGAGGTGCTGGCAGGACTGGACGATGTGGCGGACCGGCTCCCCGGGTGGTTCGATGCGCTCGAAGGGGAGGCCCGTTCCGCCCTGGAAGCGGAAGGGCCGGGCGGGGGGGTGGCCTCCGGTGTGCCTCGCCGGTCGCCGAACGCCGTGCACGACGGTGCGCACGAAGGGGTGCACCACGGGGTGCACATCCGGGAGCGCGTGCTTCACCTGAGGTACCTCGGCCAGGAGGCGACGCTGGAAGTGCCCTTTCACCCGGAAAACCCGGGCGCAGCCGGCCTCCGCGCCGCCTTCGAGGACGCCCACGAAGGGGTCTACGGGCACCGGGCACCGGGGCGTGGGGTGGAGGTGGCCTCCATGCGCGTGGTGGCGGCGGTGGAGGGCCCGCCCGTGGCGGCGGTAGCGGAGGTCCCCCCCTTCCCCGCCCTTCCCGGCGGAACACGCCGATGCTGGATCGGGGGTCGGTGGCAGGTGCTTCCGACCTTCGACCGGGCCTCCCTCGCGCCCGGGGCCGCCTTCGCCGGACCGGCGCTGGTGCTGGACCGATTCAGCGGGACCGTTGTCCTTCCCGGCTGGAGTGCCCGGCTGGACGGGGGGGGCACCCTGGTGCTGGAGGCTTCGGCGAGCCACGTCGGGGCAGGCGGCGAGGGCCCCGGGGCGGTGGCGGGAGCGTCGCCCCTTCCCGTCCGGGCCCGGGTGGTGGAGGAGGAACTCTTCGTGCAGCGCTTCCTTGCCCTGGTCGAGGAGATGGGAGAGCAGCTCCGGCGCACGGCGATCTCGGTGAACATCCGGGAGCGACTGGACTTCTCGTGCGCGCTCCTGGATCCGGCGGGGCGACTCGTGGCCAACGCCCCGCACATACCGGTTCACCTGGGGGCCATGGGGCTCTGCGTGCGCAGGGTCGCCGAGGCCCTGGCCCTCGCGCCCGGCGACGTCGCCGTGACGAATCACCCGGGCCACGGCGGCTCCCACCTCCCGGATGTGACCGTGGTCACGCCTGTCTTCGCCCCCGCGCCCGACGGGATCCCGGCCGACCCGCCCCGGCTCCTGGGGTACGTGGCGAGCCGGGCCCACCACGCCGAGATCGGTGGCGCCCGTCCCGGGTCCATGCCGCCCGACGCCCGCAGCCTCGCCGAGGAGGGCGTGGTCGTGGAGCCCCGTTACCTGGTGCGACGGGGACGGGCCGACTGGGAGGGCATGCGTCAGCTCCTCTCGCATCCCCCGGAGGGGCAGTTCCCTTCCCGCGCCGTGGAGGAGAACCTGGTGGACCTGGCCGCGCAGGTGGCGGCGAACCACCGAGGGGCCGGACTCCTCCAGGGGCTCGCGCAGGCCGCCGGGGCGGGAGCCGGGGCCAGGGCGGGAGGCGAAGGCGGCGCCGATGCCCTCCTCTCTCACATGGACGCGCTGAGGAACCGGGCCGAACGGCGCATGCGGACCGTGCTGGGCGAGCTCCCCGACGGCAGCTTCCTCGGCGAGGAGCGCCTGGACGACGGCACGCCCCTCCGGGTCGAGATCCGCGTGAGCGGCGACGAGGCGGTGGTGGACTTCACCGGGTCGGGCGGGGTCCACCCCGGGAACCTGAACGCCACCGAGGCCATCGTGCGAAGCGCGGTGCTCTACGTGCTGAGGCTCCTGGCGGGCGAGGATCTGCCCCTGAACGAGGGACTCATGGCGCCGGTGCGGCTGGTCCTTCCGGAGGGCCTGCTGAACCCGCCCTTCGGACCCGACCCGCGGAACTGCCCGGCGGTGGTGGGTGGCAACACCGAAACGAGCCAGCGTCTTGTGGACACCCTCCTCAAGCCCTTCGGCCGCGTGGCCGGAAGCCAGGGAACCATGAACAACCTCCTCTTCGGCGACGAAAGCCTGAGTTACTACGAGACCATCGGGGGAGGCGCCGGCGCGGGACCGGGCTTTGCCGGCGCGCACGCGGTGCAGGTGCACATGACCAACACGGGGATCACCGACGTGGAGGTGCTGGAGCACCGGTTCCCCGTGCGGGTGGAGCGGTTCGCCGTGCGCGCCGGGTCCGGTGGCGCGGGGAGGTGGCCCGGGGGCGACGGGGTGGTGCGGGAACTCACCTTCCTTCGGCCCCTGTCCCTGTCGGTCCTGACCCAGCACCGGGTGGAGTCCCCCCACGGCTCCGGGGGCGGGCGCCCGGGGGCCCGCGGACGACAGCGGCTCGTGCGTGCCTCGGGGGCGGTGGAGGAACTCCGCTCCATCGACGGCCGGGAGGTGGAGGCCGGGGACCGCCTGGTCATGGAGACCCCCGGAGGTGGGGGGTTCGGGGATGCGGGGGAGGGCGAAGCTTGAGACGCGTGCTCTCGGTCCTCTTCTGGTCGATCCTGGCCGCGGCCTTCATCGGGCCCGGAACCGTGACCACCGCCGCCTCCGCAGGCGCTGCGCACGGCACCACCCTCCTCTGGGCCCTCGGGTTCTCCGTGGTGGCCACCCTGGTGCTCCTGGAGGCGGCGGCGCGCCTCACCATCGTGTCGGGAAGGAACCTGGCGGAGGCGATCCGGGAGCAGTTCCGCGGGCACCGGGCGAGCCTCCTTGTGCTCCTCCTGGTGCTGGGGGCCATCGTGGTGGGGAACGCGGCCTACGAGGCGGGCAACATTCTCGGGGCGGTGGCGGGCGTGGGGCTCGCGGTGACGGCGCCGCCCTGGCTCGTGACGCTCGTGCTCGGCGCCCTTGCAGGGGGCCTGCTCTGGGTCGGGGCGCCGAAAACCGTGGCTCTGGTCCTGAGCGTGACGGTGGCGGCCATGGGGCTGGCCTTTCTCGCCACGGCCGTCTTCCTCGCCCCTGACCTCGGCGAGATCGCGCAGAACCTCCTCGTGCCCACCTTCCCCGAGGGGTCGGGGCTCCTGGTCCTCGCGCTCGTGGGGACCACCGTGGTGCCCTACAACCTCTTCCTGGGGTCCGGGCTCGCCGAAGGGCGGGAGCTGGGCGAGATGCGGTTCGGGCTCGGGATCGCCGTGATCCTGGGGGGGATCGTGTCCATGGGCGTCCTGGTGGTGGGTACCGCCGTGGAGGGGCCCTTCAGCTTCGAGGCGCTGGCGGGAGCGCTGGAACTGCGCCTGGGTCCATGGGCCGCCTCCCTCCTTGCGCTGGGACTCTTCGCGGCCGGCTTCTCGTCGGCCACCACCGCTCCACTGGCGGCGGCCGTGACCGCGCGGGGGCTCTTTGACGACGGCGGCGGGCGCTGGGTCGACGGCGCCTGGCGCTACCGCATGGTCTGGGGAGGGATCCTGCTCGTGGGCGTGGGATTCGGACTGGCAGGCGTCAGGCCCGTGCCCGCCATCATCCTGGCGCAGGCACTGAACGGGATTCTTCTGCCCTTCGCGGCCGTGTTTCTCCTGCTGGCCGTGAACGACCGGAGGCTTCTCGGGGAGGCGGCGCTGAACGGTCCGCTTTCGAACACCCTCATGGCCCTGGTCACCGCCGTGGCCGTCATGCTGGGGAGTTCCAGCGTCATGCGGGCCGCGTGGACGGCCGCGGGCGCAGGCGCCCCCGGGGAGACCGAGATCCTCGGCGCGGGAGTTCTTCTGGCCGCGGTCCTGGCGGTCCCTGTGGCGCGGGCGGTCCGCCGCCGCCGAGCCTGAGCCCCGGCGTGGTGTCGCCGGCGTGGCTGCAGCGGCCGTCGACGGCCACGGGACTTCGGCGAAACCAGGCTACGGCACCCGGATCGTCTCCCCTCCTCCGGCCTCCGGGCCTCCGCTGGGCCGGCTCTGCCGCTGGGGGGTCTGCCCCAGGTTCACGGTGAACCCGAGGGAGATCATCCGCGACGGATTGCTGGAGCGGCTCAGCATCGTGAAGGTCGGGTCCTGCACGGAGCTGTCGAAGCGGTTCATGTTGAAGGGGTCACTCACCATGAGCGAGACGTTCCCCCGGTTGTCCAGCACCTGCCGGCGGAGCGCGACCTGCATGAAGGTGTAGGCCGATGCCCGCCCCTGCAGCACCGACTGCATGGGGAAACGGTTTGCCATGACCTGGGCCGTGAGGGTCTCCTGCAGTCGGATCCCCAGGTTGCCACCGACCCGCCACATCATTGCCGATCCCGTCAGGTCGGCGCGAATGTTCGACCCGTCGCGGGACTCCCGGTACACGGCGAAGTTCGTGGACCCGCTGAAGCGGCCCATGGGCCGAAGCGAGACGGTCACGTTGGTCCCCACCGTCCGGGAGGTCGCGGTGTTCTCCCACCGGCTCGTGGAGACACCGGCCTCGTCCACGGTCCGGATCCGCTCCCAGACGTCGGTGGAGTGCGTGTGGTAGGGGGCCATCCGCAGGGTGCCCCGCTGTCCGTTCACCGTCAGATCCAGGGTCCAGGTCCGGGCATGGCTGGGCTCGAGTGCCGGGTTGCCCCGGAAGACATTCAGGGGATCGGTGGAGGGAACGAAGGGATCCAGGTAGAACGGGGGCGGGCGACTGATGCGTCGCGCGTAGAGCACCCGTACGGTGCGGCCCGGGCGCACCTCGAAGGCCACGTTCCCGCTGGGAAAGAGGCTCCGGTAGTCCCGCTCGAACTTCTCTTCCATGATGCGGGAATCAAAGGTCGTGGCACTGAACTCCCCTCGGAGGCCGCCCTGGGCCCGGAGGCGTCCCCGTGTGAGGGCCAGGGTCGTGTAGAGGGAATGGAAGCGCTCGGTATAGTCGTACCCTGACCGGGTATGCTCGAAGGGGTCCGGGGCGGTCAGGGTCTCGAAGATGCGAAGGAGGTTGTCGTTGTCCTGGTCCCGCTGCCAGGCCCTGTACCCCACCTCGAGCCGTCCATCCCCGAACACGGGTCGAAAGTAGTCCGCCTGGATCGAGAGGTTGCCGGTCCCCGAGGCCACGTCGTTGAGGGTGAGTTCGGTGGGGAGGTCCACGGGCTCGCCGCCCATGACGTGGAAGAGGCGCGCACTCGTGTTCAGGCCGTCGTTGGCTCCGGTGGAGTAGCGTGCGTCCACGGAGAATTCCTCGCGGCGGGGGTCCAGGACTCTCCGGAAGCCGCCCTGCAGGTTGTAGTTCCCCGAGTCGCTGTCGCGCTCCATCTCCCGGTCGTAGCTCTCCCGGAGGTTCTCCGCGGCGTCGGAGATCCCGTAGTTCGTGCTCGTCCTCCCGCCCCCCCCGCTGTTGAAAAGGTAGGCGTTGCTCCAGAGTGTATTCCCCTCTCCCAGCGCCCACTCCGCCGTCCAGTCGGCATTCCACCCCCGCGAGGTGTTGTCCATCAGCGAGGCCTGCTCGGTGAGGGTCACGGGGTTCGTGACCAGGTTGGTCCGGAGACTCCAGCTCTCCGAATCCATCTGCATGCGGTTGATGCCGACCCCGGAGAAGAGTGTCAGGCTTCCCCGCTGAACGTTGAAGCGGCCACCCAGGGCCTGCCGTCCCCGGCTGGAGGCGGTGAGGTTGATGCTGCCGCTCAGGCCGATCTCGACGTCGTCGCGGAGAACGATGTTCACGATGCCCCCCATTCCCTCGGGGTCGTGGCGGGCCGAGGGGTTGGGAAGCACCTCGATGCGGTCGATGCGGTCCCCGGGGAGCTGCCGCAGAAAGGTGGTGAGCTGCTCTCCCCGGATGGGAAGGGGCCGACCGTTGAGGTGGATGGCAGCGGGCTGGTTGCCGCGGGTCCGGACGTTGTCGTCCACGTCCACCTCCAGTTCCGGTACGCTGCGCAGCACGTCCGTTGCCGCGCCGGCACCGGCTACCGGCATCTGGCGCACGTCGTAGACGGTCCGGTCGGCCTCCACGACCACCGACGGGCGGTCCACCAGTGCTTCGACGCCGTCCAGCGCCACCGCGGCCACGACAAGCCGGATGGACCCAAGGTCCACCATCGGTGTCTCCATCGACAGGGAAATCACCTCGCTGGTCCGCGACACGAACCCGATCCGCCCGACGTGGAGGAGATAGTCCCCTGCCGGAAGCTCCTCGAAGCGGAATCGGCCGGCCTCGTCCGTCACCACGCCGGTGACCAGGGAGGAATCAACGGCCTGTCGGAGCGTGACGGCCACCGCGGGGAGCGCTGCATCCTCCGCATCCACCACGGAGCCGAGGATTCGCCCGGCACCGCCGGGCTGGGGCGTCGGCCCGACCGTTCGCTGCTGGACCGTGACCTCCGCGGCCAGTGGCGGCGGTCCCGGCACTCCCAGGAGGAGGGCTGCGGCCAGGAGGGGGAGCGCGCGGATCAGATGCCGGTCGTGCTGGCGCGGCAGAAGCATCGGAGGCTCCTGATGGGGAACGGATCCGGAAGCGGCGCGGGGCGCCGATCCTGCGGATCACTTGAAACTATAGATTGCGTCCACTATCAGACTGGTGCGTCGACGGGAGAAATGCAACTCTCGTGACAGCCCGGCGGAACCCCGTGGTTTGACATGGCGAAACTGAAACTCGACCTTCACGAGATCTACAATCGGGGCGCCCGAATCGATTCCGAGCTCGATCGCGTCATGAAGGAAGCGGTCGAGAAGCGGATTCCCCTCGTGGAGATCATTCCGGGAAAGGGGAGCGGTCAGCTCCGAAAGAAGGTCATCCGCTACCTGCAGCAGCGACAGGTGAAGGCCCTCTATCACCGGATCGAGAACGATGCGAAGAACCACGGCCGTGTCTTCGTTCACTTTCGGCATTGAGGGCCCTTTCGCGTGCGGTGGCGCCGAGGGAGGTGGAGGCCGAAGTGCCATTCCCCGCCCCGTCGGCAACCCCCTGGAGCTCAGGCCCGGGGAGGCGCAGACCTTGCACGACTGGGGCTCCGTGGAACGTCTGCCTGCCCTTCGGTTCCGGCCCCGGCGGCCTCGTGCGATACCTGGGGCTCCCCTCGCGAGCCCACGGCACCCTATGTTTCCCATGTCGGCAGTCCCCACCCTCGATCATGTCCCGGTGAACAATTCGCCGGGGGAGGACATCACGTTGCTTCGTCGTATCCTGCCCATTGCTCTCCTCGCACTCCTGCAAGTGACTCTCGTCACGGTCGCCCCGAACGAAGGTTCGGCGCAGCAGCTCCCGCCGAGGATGGAGCTTCCGCCTCCCCCTGCCGGGCCCTGCGAGCCGCAGGAGGCGGAGCGTGCCGACGAAGCGGAACCTGACGAGGAGGCGAGGGCCCAGGCCCGGAACCTCCTGTCGGAGGCCAACCAGGCCTCCATTCTCGGAGACGACGAAAGGGCGCGCACCCTGCTCCTTCGAGCGGCTGACCTGGACCCGTCGTCGGGAGAGATCGCCTACCGGCTCGGGAGGATTCTCGAGGAGACCGGCGAGGCCGATGCGGCCCTCGCGGAGTACTGCCGCTACCTGCACCTCTCCCCGGATGGAGCGGACGTGCCCGACGTGGAGGTGCGCCTTGCCGTGCTGAGCGGCTCTCTCGATGGCGCAATCCCCGCGCCCGCGAGGATCGCCTTCGAACTTGGCGTCGAGGCGATGGACCGGGGGGATCACTCCGCGGCCGCCCTCCATTTTTCACGCGCGCTGGTCGAGCTGCCGGAATGGCCCGAGGCGCACTACAACCGCGGATACTCCTATCTGCAGGACGGACGGGAGGCCGCCGGAAGGGCCGACCTTGAGCGCTACCTGGACCTCCGCCCCGACGCCCCCGGGGCGGAAGCCGTCGCTGCTCGCGTCCGAACTCCCGGCGCCGGACCGACCTACAACCCCCGAGCCGCACTCGTCACCGGGCTGGTCTTTCCAGGCATGGGCCATTTCTACTCCGGCCGTCCCCGGAACGGGGCCATTGTCCTCGCGGGTGCGGGGGGGGCAGCGGCCCTGGCGCTCCTCTACTCCCGCGTCGACGTGACCTGCCGCGTGCCCCCCGTCAACGGTGACTGTCCGCAGGGCCAGGTCGCGGAGCGAGTCGAGGACCGCCCGTTTCTGGTCCCTGGCCTCGCAGCGGCCGGGATCTTCACCGTCGTGGGGGCCATCCACGCATCACGGTCGGTCAGGGCCCGGGCCACCAGCGTGGCCATGGGGCCCCAGCCTGCACTGCGGCTGGGAATCGACGCGCTGTCGGGGGACCGGTGGGAAGTCGCCGCCGAGGTGGAGCCCCGAGGACGCTGGGGCATGGAGGGCGTCGAAGCCGGCCTGAGGGTCCGGTTCTGAGCGCGCGCAAGGGAAGACTCGGGGTCGCACCGACACTGGTCGGGATGCTGTTGCTCGTGGTCGGGTGCGAGGATGTCACGGTGCAGTCGCTCCCCGTTGCGGCCATCGAAATCACTCCCGCCTCGATCACGCTGCTTGAAGGCGAGGATGTGGAGGTCTCGGCGGTCCTGCGCGGGCCCGGAGGAGAGGTCCTCGGTGGTCGGCAGGTCACGTGGAGCACGTCGGATCCCGACATTGCCGACCTCTCCGGCGAGGGAAGACTCAGGGGGCACGCACCCGGCAACACCCAGCTCCGCGCACAGAGCGACGGCGTCACGGAAACGGTTCCCGTGGCGGTGCTCCAGGGACCCACCATCGGCGTCGAGCCCTCGACCGTGTCCCTGTCGGGGCGGCTGGGAGCGGATTCGGAGCTTCAGGCCTCCGTTCAGGTCACGAACGCGGGGAATGGGGTGCTTTCCGGTCTTGCCGTCGAGGTGGCCGGCCCGGGCGGGGCATCGGCGAACTGGCTTCAGGCCGGTCTGTCCAGTTCGACTGCCCCCTCGGAACTCGGCCTTCGCGCCACGCTTGTCGGCCTGGCCCCGGGGACGCATCAGGCCACCGTGCAGGTCGCTTCACCCGTGGCCGGCAACAGTCCCCGAAGCGTGCAAGTGACTTTGCAGGTGCAGGATGCGTTTCCCTCCATTGGCCTTTCCCCCGCCAGTCTTGCCTTCGGGGCCATCGCAGGCTCCTTTGAACCGGCGTCCCAGGCGGTGCAGGTCACCAACGTGGGCGGAGGGACCCTCGACGGGCTCCAGGTCGAGGTCACCCTCCTGAGCGGAACGAGCGTGGACTGGTTGTCGGCAGCGCTCGACGGGTCAAGGGCGCCCACGACCCTGGCCCTGGAGGCCACTGCGAGAATGCTCCCGGCGGGAACCTACCGGGCGCGTGTCAGGGTATCGTCAGGGGTAGCAACGCCAGCGAGCAGCGAGGTGGAGGTCACTTTCAACGTGAGCGCCGCCGGAGTGATCCGGGATCCCCATGTCGGCGGATCTTCCCAGGCGCCCCGCCTCCCTGAGCCGGATGTGGGACCGAGTGTCCACGATGGCCTTCGCTGCGATGAGGATCCACCCGAGGGGACGGAGTGAGGATGCTCGGAGCCCGGCGGTCGAGATTGCTGCTTCTCGCGGTCGCACTCACGGCCGTGCATGGCTGCGAGGATGTCTCGGTCACCGAGGTCGACGTGGCTTCGATTTCGGTGTCACCGAGTTCGGCGACGCTCCTCCCGAACGACGTGACCAGCCTTTCCGCCACCCCTCGGGACGCCTCGGGTACGGCGCTTTCCAACCGGACTATCGTGTGGCGGTCCGACAACGATGCCGTTGCCAGCGTGGACGCCACGGGGCGCGTCGAGGCTCACGCCGCGGGTACCGCGCGCATCGAGGCATCTTCGGGAGGCGTCACGGGGACGTCGGTGATCACGGTCGACCCGGCGCCGACGATCTCCCTCGCCCGCTCCGCCGTCGGCTTCACCGGGGTCTCGGGGTCGGCGGCCACGGCACCGGAGGGGATCGCGATCTCCAATGAGGGAGGAGGGTCTCTCACGGATCTGAGGGTCGAGGTCGACTATGCGACCGGTCAGCCGGGCGGATGGATCGATGCGGTCCTTCAGGGAAGCACCGCGCCGACCACGCTGACGCTCCGAGCCCTTCCCGAGGCGCTTCCGGCGGGCACGTATACGGCAGGGGTCAGGGTCATCTCACCGGGTGCGACCAACTCGCCCCAGGTGGTTCAGGTGACGCTCGAGGTCCTTGAGGCACCTGCCGTGATCCAGCTGTCGCCGGAGGCACTCGGGTTTTCCACCTCCGAGGGTCAGGGTGCACCTCCTGCTCAGATCGTCACCGTCAGCAACTCCGGGGGGGGTGAACTCACGGGTCTCTCCACGGCGGTGAGCTACGCGGCCGGATCGCCCACGGGGTGGTTGACTTCAGAACTCGACCGGACGACTGCGCCCGCCGAGATCGTGCTGCGGGTCGAACCCGCCGGACTCTCCACCGGGGTATTCGATGCAACCGTCGCGGTCACATCGCCGGACGCGCCGGGCGGGGGAGCGTCGGTTCAGGTACGGCTCCGCTTCGGCGATCCGCCTCCTCAGATCGAGGCGATTCCGGGTACGGTCCGGACCACGATGGAGGAGTCATCCTCCTCCCCCCGAACCGTCGCAGTCCGAATTGACAACGCCGGGTCGGGTGATCTGGGAGGCCTTTCCACACAGGTCCAGTATTCGAATCCATCGGCTACGGGGTGGCTCCAGGCCAGCCTTCGTGCGTCGGCGGCCCCGACGGTGATGGATCTTCAGTTCAGCACGAGCGGACTTCTGCCCGGAACGTACTCGGCCCAGGTCATCGTGGCGTCGCCGGCCGCCATCAACTCGCCGGTCAACGTCGGTGTCGAGCTGGTGGTGCTGCAGCGCCCCTCTGTGAAAACCTCCACGGTGACAGCCGCCCCCGACACCATCGTGGCCGACGGGACCAGCACCTCGAACATCACCGTCACGCTGAGGGATGCCAGGGGCGATCCCATGGCCTCAGGGGGCGACTCGGTGGAGGTCTTCACCACCGCCGGCACGCTCTCGGATGTTTCCAGCCTGGGCAATGGCCGCTACGGCGCCACGCTGGTCTCTTCCACAACCGTGGGGAATGCGACGGTGACCGCGCGGCTTCGGGGTGAGGAAATCGAAGACTCGGCAAGGGTGCG
>REBP01000110.1 GCA_007692665.1 Gemmatimonadales bacterium
CGGTGGGGCGCCCCAAGGACGGGGACTGGCGGGCCGGCTACGCGCTCCTGACGATCGATACCGACAGCGTATCGGTCGAGCAGGTTCGGGTCGAGTACGATGTCGACCGGGCCGCCGCCGCCATCCGCGGCAGCACGCTGCCCGACGACTTCGCCGAGTACCTGGAGACGGGGGGGAAGCCGGGGTAGCGCGGGGGGCGGGGGCCGGCCGGCCGGTGGCGGTCCATCCCGACGGCCCGAGGCCATTGTTGCCGTCGTTGCGATGCCGGTGCATGTTGGCGGATCGCTGCCGCGCTGCCTTGTGCTGACCCCGACGCGGTTGAAGAATCAGGGCGTTGCCAACCCGCGAAGGAACCATGTCCCGAGATCTTCCGCTCCTTCCAACCTGTGGGTTCCTGGCGCTTCTGACCGCATGCGGGGTTGGCACGGACAGCACGAACACCTCGCCCCATATCGAAGAACTCCCGCTGCTTTCGTATATCGAGGAACTCCGGATCGGGAGTGTCGATGATCCGGATGAAGGGTTTTCGCGGATCGGGATGGTGGTGATGGGGGAGGATGGAACGCTGTACGTTCTCGAGAGCCAGGCTCGGGAGGTACGGCTTTTCGGACCGAACGGCGAGCGTCGTGGCACTCGGGGTCGACCAGGCCAGGGGCCGGGCGAGTTCACGAGCCCGACCACCATCGGCCTGGTCGGCGACACCCTCTGGGTGAGGGACGCCGGCAGGCAGCGCATCTCATGGTTCGATCGCGATGGCTCACTGGTGCACGAAACGCCCGGGGTAACCCTTGCCGTGGAAACCGATGTCCCGGAGATGGCGCTGAGCGTTGTCATCGGCGATCCACTGTCCGACGGCTTCGTGGGATCCGATCACCGCCGCGCCATGGCCGGTGGGGCGGTCGATCGGCCGTTTCACGTCCCGATCGTCCGCTTTGATCGGCTGGGGGCCGTGGTGGATACGGTACGCTGGGACACGATCGACCCCGGTCCCACGGTTCGGATCGGCGGGCGGGCAGTTCATCCGCCGCGGTTGCGCCCCCGAAGCCCCATGATCAGGCTCGTCGGGGACGAGCGAATTGAAGTCCACTGGTCCGACGGCAGCGGGATCCTGGAAAGCCTCGGGCTCAGCGCCTCGGGAGATACGGTCGCCGCGAGCACGATCCGGTATGAACCGATCCCGCTCCCGGCCCATGTGCGCGACAGCCTGCTCGTCCTCCCTGAAGGAATGGGCAGTTTCTATGGTGTGAGCGATGCTGCCCTGGCCTCTGCCATGGCTTCCGGGCTGGACCTCCCCCACCATCGTCCTCCCGTCCGCTCCACCTTCGTCGCCGCGGACCGCAGTGTCTGGATCGAGCTGAATGGCACGTCGCCGGAGTGGACCGAGTGGGCTGTCCTTGACCAGGACCTCGCGCCCCGCGGTCGTGTCACGCTTCCGCCTCGCATGACGCCCCGGTATATCGACGGGTCGACCCTCTGGATGGTCGAACTGGACGAACTGGATGTACCCTGGCTGGTTCGACTCCGAGTGCAAGGACGTTGACATCGTCCGACATTGAGGCCGAGCCCCGATGAAGACGATCCACCTGCTCCGCCACGCGAAGTCCAGCTGGGCCGATCCCGACCTTGCGGATCGGGACCGGCCACTCGCGCTGCGAGGAAGGAAGGCCGTTCGAGCGATGGCCGCGCATTTCGGCGGAAGGGAGGTCCTTCCGGACCTCGTCCTCTGTTCCCCGGCTCGCCGGACCCGGGAGACGCTGGACGGAATCTCCGAGTCCCTTGGCGGAGCGTGGGTCGAGATCGACGAGGGGCTCTACGGCGCCGACGCCCGGGGGATCCTGCACCGGATCCAGCGCCTGCCGCCGACGAGCGACTCGGTCCTGATCATCGGGCACAACCCGGCGCTCGAAGAGGTGGCCGAACTCCTTCTGGCCCCCGGGGGGCACGACGCCTCCCTCGATCGGATGCAGGAGAAGTACCCCACCGGTGCCCTCGCCACGTTCGTGGCTCCCGGCGCGTGGCGCGAAGTCGGGGAAGGCACCTGCGTTCTCCGCTCCTTCATTCGGCCCCGGGATCTGGAGTAGTCCGTCGTTCCCAGGCGGGGCGGGCCTGTACTCGAATCGACCACCAGTATCGGCTCAGGCCTGCGGCGGATCCCCCTGCGGGGCGGGGTACAGGCCCTGCACATAGGTGTCCGGGACGACCAGGAACCCCTCGTTGGCCAGCTGGTCCACCGAATGGAGTTCCCGGGCCGAAGGGGACCAGAGATCCAGGTCCGGATCGGCGCGGAGCGCCTCGAGGTAGCTTCGGTACTCCAGGGAGTCCCGGAAGAAGCTCCGCTCCGTGACGGCGGTTTCGGCGTACTCCGTGAATCCTTCCACGTACTTGAAGTGGAGGAGGGCAGCGGAGACATCGGCGACGCGTGCGCCGTGCACGTTGTGGGAGTTCACGAACCGGACACCGCGTCCCGGAAACTGAAGGGGATGCTTGGTCAGCATCGGCTGCACGCCGAAGCGCAGGTCACGGATTCCGCCGTACAGGACCTCGATCCGGTCGGTCGCCGTCCTGTTTCTTTCTCCATACTTCTTCCGGTAGGGCTGCCTGCTGATCGAGCTGAGATCATAGAAACGGTGCGTCTGCCGCCACGGCTCGGGCGCGCGAAGAAGCGGTCCCCTGGGAAACATGTCGAGGAGGTGGGCCACGACGGCGGAGAAGCCCCCTCCGTTCAGGTAGGCGAGGAATGCGGGGAGTGGACACCGGTGGCGCAGCGGGTAGTCGAACAACTCGTCGATGTCGACACAGAGGACCCAGTTCGAGACGCCGTATCGGGAGACAAGACACCGCTTGGCGATCACCTTGTGATTCCGATAGGGCGCATGGGTGCGAAGCAGGGTCACGTCCGGCTGACCTGCCGCGCGGTCGACCGTTTCGTCGCGGGAGCCGTTGTCGAGGAGAACCATGTGCGAGGCCCCCAGCTGGCGGTAATGCTCCAGGAAGGTGTCGAGATAGACGGCGCCGTCCCGCACCATGCAGACGACAACGAGCTCTTCCTCGCCGACATCGACGCGGCGTGGTCCGCTCAGGTGCCGGATTCCGAGGGGGAAGATGCATTCGCGCAGCCACGGCTCGGGGGCACCCGGAGGCCGCCTCGGAAGCAGGGGCAGGTGGGAGGCCATGGAAATGGGCAGGCGAAACCTCACGAGGGGGACTCCGACAGCGGCGGGGGCCGAGTCACTTCACGATGACCGCCTGGAGGTTCGACGGCATCATGGAGTCGATTTCGCTGGTCTCGTCACGGACCTGAACGGTTTCGTACTGGCGAATCACGAAACGGTCGAGGTGCGGGATCGTGTGGAACATCAGCTCCAGGATGGGACGAAGCGGCGGCGAAATGTCACACTGGATGTGAATCCGCTGGAGGAGGATCCCGATGGTCTCGAACGGCCCGGACGAGCCGCGGAGCAACTCGAATCCGCTCCATTTCTCGAAGAGCAGCTTCAGCCCGTACGGCGTGTAGTGGAAGAAGTCCTCCGGGCATTCGTGGAAGGAAAAGCACGCACTGCAGGAGACGATGAGCTTCCCGCCCGGCTGCAGGATGCGGTGCAGCTCGTCGATGAAGCGCTGCGGCTCCGCGATGTGCTCCAGCAGGCCACAGCAGACGATGATCGGGTAGCTCTCCGACTCGATGGCGGAGAGACCGTGAAACTGGCTGTCGACGAGCAGGTCCGGACGGTCCTCGGGTCGCTTGGAAACGATGAAGTGGTTCGGAAAATCCTCGAGACCCTCTTCGGGGTGGATGATGAGGGTTCGCTCCGTCGAGGCATACTCGCGCGTGAGCCGCTGAATGTTCTTTCGCGAGATCTTGGTCCGCGTGAATCGATGGCGGCTCAACCGATCCCATCGCGCCGACGCCCGCTGCTTCAGTGCATTCATCGTGAATCCGGGGGTTGGGGGGAGGTCATGTGTGCGGTCTTGTCGCGCCGGGAACCCCCTGCTCGGGAAGCGCCGGCATGGAACGTCCCGGCCAGGTGCTCCGCCAGTCGCACGGAGAGGGCCACGATGGTGAAGGTGGGGTTCGCACTCCCGCACGTCGGGAAGACGGAGGAGCCTGCGACGAAGACGTTGGGGCAGCCATGGATGCGGCCATCCGGGTCGACGACCGAGGTGGCCGGGTCCGTTCCCATGCGGGTTGTGCCCATGTGGTGCGAAGCCGGTTCCCGAATGGGCCAGCGCCCGGTGTCCGCCGGCAGCCCGGTCACGAGCTGACCCCACCGCTGGTGCTGAAGCTCGGCAGCGAGCGTGGCGTGGAGCTCCTGCATCGTGCTGCGATCCCGTTGCGAGGGAGCGTGGCGCACCTCGGGGAGCGGCGTTCCGAAGCCGTCGGTTCGCCTGCCCAGGGTGACGCGGTTCTCGGCGTTCGGCTCCATTTCCATGAAGTTCCGGATGCGGAGCGTGTGGATCCAGGCGCCGCCGCGGCGATGAAGCCGGAGATGTCGCCACACCTCGCGCCGGTTGCGCCAGGCCAGCCCGAGGGTCGTCCCCGATGTCGTGGGCGAGGCCGGGTCTCCGCGTGCCCCCGGCGGCCGGGAACGGTGGACAAGCTGTCGCTTCAGTCGGCCGAGGCCGTCAAGCGCCAGTCGCACCTCCGGCATGTCGGACCAGTCGTGCACGGGGCGCAGCCGCAGATAGGAGTTCAGCAGCCCCCGCCCGTGCTGGAGCGACTCCGACAGTCGGAGCCCGAGAGAACCGAAGACGTCGCCGTGGGTGGCCCCGAAATAGGCAGGCTCGGCACGCACGCGTCGCCTCAGGACGACCACCCCGAAATCGCCTTTCGGATGGTTCATCAGGTAGCGGCCGACCTGATCCGCTTCGTTGCCGAGGCCCCGCCGCCCGGGATAGGTCGAAAGAAGCAGGAGGCGCGCGTTCTCGAGCCCGCCGCAGGCGAGCCCGAAGGCGCGTGCATGCACGCGGGTTTCGGCACCGGACGAGGAGCGAACGACCGCCGCCTCGGCCCGGCCGGTTGCCGGGTCGCCCTCCAGCCGGATGACGGTGGCATCCAGGCGCAGGTCCGCTTGACATCCGGAGAAGACCCCCGCCAGTTCCGGGCCGAATCGGAACGGCTCGCGCGGCGCGAGCATGGCCGTGGGCTGGAGCTGCCGCCACTGCGGCGCCAGGTCCCCCTGCGGTACCGCGGAGCGCCACCGTTCCGGCTCGAACATTTCGATGGGCGGAAAGCGGTACCGTTCGGCGGCGTGGGCATAGAAGGGCAGGAGGTGGTCGCGGTCGAACGGCCATCCGGAGAAGCGAACGGTGTTGCGGCGCTCGAAGTCGATGCGGTCGAGTGGGCTCGACAGTCCGGCCCAGGTCGCGGAGGCGCCCCCGAAAACCCGTTCCCGGCTCTGCGGTTCGATGGGGATGCCCTCCCAGTCGAGGTCACGAAGCGCGTCGGCAAAGTCCGTCGGATGACGCCGGCCGCTCTCGAGCACACAGATCCGCAGCTCCGGCGCCCGATCCGCGAGTTCCGCCGCAAGGGTCAACCCTGCCGGTCCGCTCCCGACGATGCAGACGTCGTAGGTGGAAGTCGCACGGTCGGTCGACTGGTCCAGGATCATTGGCCACCGTGAGGAGAAGCAGGACGGGCGGCGGCACGGCCGGGATGCGTGCGCGTCCAGGCGGGACGGGGTCATGAGGCAACGACCGCGGCCAAGGTAGGAACCCGTTCAGGTCCGGGCAAGCAGGCAGGTCGCGAGCGTGAGTGGCACGTCCCGTTCCCTTCGGAGATCAGCTTCGCATCCACCTGGCCCGGTGCGAGTTTGGCGTCTGAAGCTGCAGTGGGGCACTGGGGCCCCTCGCCGGTCCGGGTTTCGCCCTGCGCACCCGAGACTCGGCATCCGTCCGCACAGTCAGCTGCCACTTTCGAAACTGGAAGGAGAACGGTGATGTCCGATCTGCAGCCCGTTTTCGCCGCGTTGAGTTCCATCCTCCGGCCTTATGCCGCCACGCTGGACATGAAGACCGACAGCCCGACTGAACTGTACGTCGATACCCGTCATATCATGAAGAGCAAGAAGCCTCTGTTCTTTGGCGCTGTGCAGATCAGAAAGAACTACGTCGCGTTCCACTTCATGCCGATCTATCTTCAACCTGCCCTTCTCGACTCGGTGTCACCTGAGCTGCTGCGGCACATGCAGGGAAAATCCTGTTTCAACTTCACCGTGACCGACGAGCCGCTCTTCGGGGAGTTGGCTGCCCTGGTCGAGGCCGGCTACGCGAGCTACAGGGAGGAGGGCTATATTCGGAAGCACTGACATGGGACGGCCCCAAGAGGGGAATGCGGATGGCACTGTGTGGGAGACAGGTCACGGCACGGTATGCTTCAAGGCACGAGTTGGCGGACTGTATCCGCGGTCATGGGACCTCAGGGGCCCCTCGCCCGAGCCTCGGAGCGGGATCCCGGCGGGCCGAGCGCTGAGTGCATGCGAGCTCGAGAGCAGGAAAGATCTGTGTCCATGCTCCTTGGTGGTTGTGTGCTCGCATGGGCACTGCGGCAGAGCAATCCGATGGAGGTGGCCTTCCGCTACCATGGCGCAATGTTCATGGCGATGGGGGCAGGCTTCATCGTGGCGGTCGGAAGTCCATGAGTAGGACAGTCGCTCCGGAGCGATCGATGGTGCACAGATCAGGCGGACATGCGGGCGCGGCGAATGGGGTCCTCCTCGTCAGCCTGACGCTTCCCGTGGCGCCCTGGCGGGCCGGGTGAGAGGGTCGAGTCCCAGGACCCGGGCTTCCGAGCAGCTCTACGATCCGCGGTTCGTGGCCGGGCTGTTCAACGAAATGTCGGAGACCTACGGGACCGTCAACTACCTCTCTTCCTTCGGCTTCACCGAGCGCTGGCGGCGGGCATGCGTGAACGGGGGGAAGCTCTCCCCCGGCATGCGTGTCTACGACCTGATGACGGGAATGGGCGAGTGCTGGGGATTCATTGCGGATGCACTCGAGGGCCAGGGCGAGCTCGTGGCCGTGGACATTTCCCCGGTGATGTGCCGGCGGGCCAGGGAGCGTCAGTCCGCCTTTGGCGGCCTTCCCATCGAGGTGATCGAGGGGGACGTGCTGGAGAACAGCCTGCCCGACGGGTCGGCGGATTCGGTCCTCTCCGCCTTCGGCCTCAAGACCTTTTCCGAGGCCCAGCGGCGCAGCCTGGCCTTCGAGATCGCGCGCATGCTCCGCCCAGGCGGGACGTTTTCCCTGCTGGAGGTCTCGGTGCCCCGGGGGCCGATCATGCGGGTTCCCTACATGGCGTACCTGAAGTACGCCATTCCTCTCCTGGGACGGGCCTTCCTCGGAAACCCCGAGAACTATCGGCTCCTGGGCGTCTACACCCATCGTTTCGGGGACTGTGGTACCATGGCAGGTTACCTTCGTGAGGCCGGTCTCCAGGTTTCCGATGTTTCCCACTTCTTCGGGTGCGCTTCGAGCCTCCGGGGCGTGAAACCCTCGTAGCTCGAGGGGCCCTCGAGAGGGGGAGCGCCCGGATGCACGTTCCCGATGTCTGGAAGGTCCCTATGCCGATCGGTCGCAGGTCCCGGAATGCCGGGTTCAGGACAGTCGCTGCCACCGCGGCGATCGGTTCGCTGGTCGCCGGCTGGATGGCCGACCTGGTTCCGGTATCCGTGCTGATGGCCTACTGCGTCCTGAGTTGTGCCGGCTTCGCGCTCTACCTCCATGACAAGCGTGCAGCTCGATCGGGAGCGATGCGCATGAGAGAACGAACCCTTCACGTGGTCGACCTGCTCGGCGGCTGGCCGGGAGGGCTGCTCGCGCAGGACCGCGTCCGGCACAAGACAGGCAAGGCGGCCTTCCAGCTCGTGTTCTGGATGACCGTCGCGGTCAACTGCGCAGTGCTCGCATGGCTGCTCCGGGCTGGGCACCTTGCCTGAGTTTTGGCACGGGATCCCCGAGATGGTGCAGATCCAGTCCCTGAACCATGAGTCGTTCTGGTATCGCCGCGCGCAGCTGAATACCTCGGTCGCGACCTTCTTCAACTTCGACTGGACCAACGGGATGGCGGAATGCTTCGTCTGCGATGGATGCGGATGCATCCACTGGTTCCTGCCGGAGCGATGACCCCGGTGGCACCGAGGCGCGCCTCCACAGGGGGCCGGAGGAGGATGCCCGCCCTGGCCCGGTATCTCCTGGTGACCTTCGGATGGACATGGACCGTCTGGTGGATCGCCGTGTTCGCTGGCCGGAGTCAGGTCGATCTGCCGCTCTCGCTGCTCTTCGTGACGGGTGGACTGGGTCCCGCGGTCGGAACGTTCTTCGTGGTCCGCACCATGGATCCCGCCTTTCGGCGAGAATTTGTCCGAAGGCTGTGGGATCCGAGGCGGATCTCGGCATCGTGGTGGCTCGCCCTGGCGGCGGTTTCCGTTGTCCCCGCCCTTGCAGGCTACCTGGCGGCGGCTGCCGCAGGTCACCCCCCGATCGCCACAACCGCGATCACGCCCGGAGCGGTCGCATTCACCATCGGTTTCGGCCTCGCTGCCGGAGCCGTCGAGGAGCCGGGTTGGCGGGGACTCGCGCTGGATCTCCTGCAGATCCGGATTTCCCCCGCCCTGGCTGCGATCCTTGTCGGGATCCCGTGGGCCCTGTGGCATCTCCCCCTGTTCTTCCTGGAGGGCACCTACCAGCATGCGCTGGGTCTGGGGTCCGCGCGGTTCTGGATGTTCAACCTGTTCCTGCTGCCGCTGAGCGTCCTCTACGCCTGGCTGTGCAACGGATCTCGCGGCAGCATCCTGATCGCCATTCTGGCCCACGCGGGTACCAACGTTGCCGGAAGCCTGATCCCGCAGGATACGCTCTCGGACGCCTTCAGGATGATTGTCACCCTGCTCGGCGTTATCGTCGTCGTGTGGCTCACCCGGGGAGATCTCGGCCGTGCCTGCCAGGAGTCGGGATCCCCCGGGTGAACTCCCGGAGCGGAAGCAGCGGCGCGCGACTGCCGCGTGACTTCAGCGACACCCCACCACCCCCGAGGCCTCGTGAGTCCCACCACTGCCACATGCGCCCTGTGCGGCGAGATTGGCCAACAGCTGAACCCGCTGGTTCCCGACGAATTCCACCACGGGGTTCACCTGCACCTCCACTGCCTGAACTCGCCCGAGGGACGCGCGCGGGACCAGGCTCAGCGCGAGGCAGATCCGCAGTACGCACGCTACTCGATGCTGATCACGGTCGGACGCTCGGTGTCCTGCTCCCGCTGTGGGGCATCCGGGCGGCTGTCGCCCAAGGGCCATGGGATGGGCGCGGGTCGATGGGAGGAGAACTGCAGCACCTGCCATCGACATCGGGGCGGCCTCAACGCGTACCGGTCACCGGCGGAAGCCGCCCTGGTGCAGCAACTGCGAGTCCTGTGGCAGGGATTCAAGCTGGGTGAGGGCGTTCCCGGGATTCTCGAAGAGATCGCCGGACTCGACCACCTGGAACTGTCGGCCAGGACGTCGGCCGGGGAGGATGAGAGATGTCCTTGCGGCGGATCCCACTCCCTTGCCGCTCCTCCGCGGTGTGGTCAATGCAGGGAAGTGCTTCTCGAGTCCCCGTTTCACGTTGTCAATGCGTCGGGTCCAGCCTGAGCGGGACACCCGGGTTGCGCGTGCCGGCCCCGCGCGCGGTTAGCTTGCAGGAAGGCCCTGCAACCCCCGAAGGAATCGATGTCCTTTCGCGTACTGTATTTCGTCTGCCTCTGCCTGCTCGCGTCAGCCTGCACCCCGGAGCCCCGGGTCGAGGGAGAAGCTCCGGAGGACACGGCGGGGAGCGCCGATTCGACCGACGAGATCCTGAGAGGCGCACGCGAGGTGCTCGTCGAGTATCTCGGCCACATCCGGGGCGGCCGGCATGAGGCAGCACTGGCCCTCTACGGCGGCGACCCGGACGCGTTTCCCCGGCAGGCATGGTTCGGAACCGACACCCTCTCGGCAGAGCAGTTCCTGCGGGCAGCCTGCGCGGACCGGATCCTCTTCTGCGATCTCGGCGTTCGCAGCGTCGTGGAGGCTCGGCTCATCGGGACGGACACCGTGCGCGTGGCAGTCGAGCTCGAAAACGGAGACGGCACGCGCTTCGAGGCGCCGGCCGCGGGCGGCCAGCCGGGACCGGCAGACACGCTGTTCGAGTTCGACGTCCTGGCCCGGAACGGCACGTTCAGCGTGCTCAGCCTCCCGGTGTATCGACCGTAGGCCTCGTGGATTTCCGTCGTGAAGAGCGGGAGACCCCGGTTTCGTCAGTACGGGGGTATCAATCTGGCCGGACCACCACGCAAGAAGGCCGGGGCCGGCGCGAACTGGCTCCGCCCTCAAGCCTGAAAGAGTTCGGTGTGGGTCCCGGTTCGGGCGAAGTAGATGTTGTCCCCCTCGATCCGGTAGACGAGAAGCCAGTCATCGGCCGGGTGGCTGCACGGTGAGCCATCATCAACCCGCAGGTCCGCAGTGGAGGGAGCCCATGGAGCCCGATGCCCGCCGCCGCCGGGGGAGCCGCGCTGGCAACCCTCTTCGGGTGAGCCGGCAGGGGCCGAGCCGGAGCTGCCGGGGCTCGGGACTCGCCCCCTCCTCACTCCTCCGCAAGGAAGACCACCTCGCCCAGGAGGCCCGCGTTGTGCCGGACCAGTCTGGCGAGGAGGGGGGCCAGTGCCGCATCGGCCACGACGCCGGGCGCCTGGAGCCCCAGTCCCTCGATGAGCCCCAGGAGCCAGGCCTCCAGCCGGTCCCGCCGAAGCGGAGGCGTCACCAGGGGGGCGAACACCCGCCCCCGTGCGATCCCCTGCACGAAGGCCGGGTCCGACTCCCGCGGATGCACCCTCAGTAGGAGGATCGGCGCGCCCTCGCCCGCCCTCCGGTAGGGGACGGACGTGCCGTCCACCTCGATCTGCGCCCTCGTCACCCCGCCCAGTGCCTCCATCGTGCGCTCCCGGGTTCCTGTCGTGGATCCTCACGCCCCCATCGGGGCGCCTTCTAGATTCGCGAGCCCCGATTACCGGAGCCGCCGACGGGAAGGCGCCTGCCCTCGGCCGGCGTTTAATCGGCCCGTAACCGCATCCCCCGAAGCTGTCTTCACGTGACGACCCGACGCCGGCAGCGCCGCCGCGGGCACGAACCTGAACTCGATCTTTCCGGAGGGATAACCATGGAACGCAGGAACAGGCTTCACGCGATCAGGAACGCGAACTGGCACCGGATCGCGCGATCGGCCGATCACATCACGCTTGGGGCCCTGGCTGCCATGGCCACCGTCGTCCCGCTGGTGGTAGCTTCGGCCGGGCTAGCAGACGAGGCCGCCCACGTCCGGTACGGGGCGGAGGTCGCGGTGGGGCAGGGCGTGGCGCGGAGCTACGTGATCGTGAACGGCGGGGTGGTGGAGGAAGTGGGTGTGGCCCTGTCCGAGGGCGCGATGCACGGGCTGCCGCAGGTGGATGGGCACGGGGCGCACCCTGGGCACGAGGGGCACGGTGGGCGTGCAGGCGCCGAGGAAAACCACGAGGCGCCTCCGGGGCATGTGGAGTTCGTGCTCGCCATGCCCGCGGACCATGGGACGCCGTTCCGCTTCGTGGGGCTGGACTGGAACCCGCTGGGGCATCCGCCGGAAGGGGTCTACGACGCCGCGCACTTCGACATCCACTTCTACACGATTTCGGAAGCCGAGCGGAACCTCATCGACCCGGCGCACCCGGACTTCGCCCGGAAGGCGTCGCGGGTGCCGGACATGGCCGTGGCCCCGGACGGCTACCTGCCGCACCACGCCCTGGAGCAGGGGGAGCCGGCAATGTTCACCGTCCCGCGCATGGGGCTCCACTGGGTGAACCCGGCGGGGGCGGAGTTTGCCGGTGCGCCCTTCACGGCGGCCATGCTCTACGGGAGCTGGGACGGCGAGTTCATCTTCGTCGAGCCCATGGTGGCGCGGGACTTCCTGCTCCGGGACCCGGACCTGTCCATGCCGCTTTCCCGGCCCGCGAAGGGCTACGCACCCGGCGTTCTCCGGGTCTACCGGGATGCGGTGACGTCGGAGTACCGCATCGCGATCCGTGACCTGGAGACCCGCTGAGGCGGGAAGGGAGACGCTGATGATGACGCGACGTGTGACCCTGGCCCTGTGGGGGCTCGCCCTGGTGGGGATGGGCGGGATGGTGTCGGGCTGTGCCTCGAAGGGCAAGCTCGGCGAGTACGAATTCCGGGACCGGACGGTCTCGGTGGTGGCGCTCGGGAACCCCCGGCCCCAGGTGCTCACGAACCCGGAGCTGGAAGTGAACCTCTCGAACCCGCTCCAGGCGGCGCTCCGGATCGGGGCGGACGTCCTCAAGGAGGTGGAGGCCGCCCGGGCGCGCCCCCGCCTCGAGGCCGCGGCGACGAAGGCCGACGTGCAGGGGCGGATGATGGAGCAGGTGCTCCACGGCGTGGCCGCCGAACTGCGGGCGATACCGGTGCCCGCGGCCGACGCCAGGAGTGCGGAGTTCGAGGTGGAGGTGGTGCTCAAGCGGTACGGCATCGATGCCGACGGGTGGCTGAGCCCCGCCCACTTCTTCGTGGAGTCCGAGGTGGTGCTCCGGGAGGCGGCGACCGGCCGGCGGATCTGGAAGGGGAAGGTCACCGAGCGCGAGGCCGTGACCCCGCGCCTGCTCGGGATGCGGGGCACCGTGTGGGCCGAGGGCGAGATCGTGAACGACGTGATCACGGCGGCGGGGCTGTCCTCGCTGTCGTCGGAGGCCATGGTGCACGCCCTGGAGGCGCTGGCCGACTTCTCGGGCGATGCCGTGCTGCGGAAGTTCAGGAGGGGACTGGAGGCGTCGAGGAGGTAGATTCGACGGCATCTCGAGCCGGCCGTCGGGCCAGGAAGAGCCCGTACCGCATGGCACCCACGCGGTAGGCCGCCCAGATCCGGAACACGGTGCGCGCGAAGACGCGGCTCCGGAACGCCGGGTCCCGGAGGAGCTTTCGAAGCTCCGGGTCCCGGCGCGCGGCCCGGGCCAGGCGCGAGGCCGACACCGACCAGGTGCGGCGCACGCGGTCGCTCAGGTCGTGGAACTCGAGGGGTTCAAGCCCGGCGTCTTCCATGAGAGCATGGGTCTCGGAGGCGGAGCCCATGCCCGGAAGCTCGCCCTCGATGCAGATGGGCTCCAGGAGAAACCGCCGGGCCAGCGGGCCGGGGGACTCGGAGGTGAGCCACACACACATGATGAGCCGACCCCCCGGCCGGAGCGTGCGTGACACCTGGCGGAAGAAGGCACGCTGGTCGGGCATGTGGGTCAGGCACTCGATGGCGACGACGACATCGAAGGCCTCGCCCTCGAAGTCGTTGGCAAGCCAGTCGCCCTGGTGGAAGCGGAGGGAGGCGCCGGGGGGAAGGGCGTCCGGCGCGCTCCGCCGCGCGTGGTCCACCTGGGCCCGCGAGAGCGTGATGCCCTGGACCCGGGCGCCGTGCTCCAGGGCCAGGATCCGTGAGGTGGCGCCGTACCCGCACCCCACGTCGCAGACCTCGGTGCCGGGGCCCACCCGGGCGAGTTCCGCCACCCGGTCCACCAGGCGGGCGGCGGCGTGCTGGGGATCGTCGTGGCGGCTCTCGAAAAGGCCGTGATGGAGATGCTCGCCCCACAGCTCCCGGTAGATCCGGTCGAGTTCGTCGTAGTGGCGTGCGACGTCGTCGGGCCGGGCGGGCCGGGGGGGCGTGATCACCGGATCACCGCGGGGTCACGGGCGCCGAGTCACCGGAGCCGGTTCACCGGCCCCAGGTCCCCCGGAGGCCCACCTGCACGGAGCGCCCGGGACCGGGTTCGAAGAACCGACCACCGAAGGCGTTCACCGCCACCGAGGCCGTGTGCATCTCGTCCAGGAGGTTGGTCACGGCAAACCAGGGCTCGAGCCCCGAACCGGTCCCTGTCCCGAGGGTCCACTGCGGCGCTGCCACCCGCAGGTCCCAGAGCGTGTGCGAGGGGGCGGTGGCGGTGTTCATGTCGTTCACGGGAACGCCGTGGAGGTAGTTGCCTGCGAGTTCCACCCGTGCGCCCGCCGGGGTCCAGATCGTCGCGAGCCGGGCCCGGTGCGGGGCCACCCCTGGGATGCGGTTCCCGCCCAGGTCCTCCCCGTCCAGCTCGAAGGTGCGGAAGCGGGCGTCGGTCCAGGTGTAGGCGACCTCGGTGCGGAGCACCCCGGGAACCGGCCGGGCCGACAGCGTGGCCTCGAGGCCCTGGTGGTACGAGGACCCGGCGTTCCGGAAGAAGGTGCGCCCCGGCGCCTGCGGGACCTCGAAGGGCACGAGCTCGTTCTGGAGGTTCGTCCGGTAGGCCGTGAGCTCCCAGCTCGCGCGGCCGTCCACCGCTCCCCGGACCCCGAGCTCGCCCGAGTACCCCCGCTGCGGCTCCAGGTCGGGGTTGAAGCCGCCGGCCCCGTCGGGGCGGTTGGCGAGTTCGGTGGTGGACGGGGTCTCGAAAAAGCTTCCCACGGATGCGAAGAGGTGGGTCTCTCCGGCGAGGGGCAGGTGGATGCCGAGGGAGGGGCTGATCGCCGTCATGGTGCGGTCACCGGTGGCGTCGGCCTCGGTGGGCCCGCGATCGAAGCGGTCCTCGGCCGCGAAGGCGTGGTGGTCCCAGCGAAGTCCGCCCATGACCTCGCCGCGGGCGGCGGGGAGGGGGAGCGTGCCCTGGAGGAAGAGCCCGGTGCTCCGGACCGTCTCCTTCTGGTCGAGGGTCAGGTTCCCCCGCTCGCCCATCTGGTTCTGGAAGTTGAGCCGCTCGTCCAGCTGAAGGTCGGCTTCGACCCCGGCCACCCACTGGAGGGCGCCCCATCCGGTGTCCACGGAGCGGCCGATCTGAGTGCGGAGCCCGAAGGCGTCCCGGTCCAGGTCGATGATGTCCGACGGGATGGGGTTCAGCACGTACCGTCCGATCCAGAACGCCGACAGGTCCAGGTCCCAGCCCTCGGTGGTGCCGGTCCAGCGGAGGCCCGCCTGCTGCTGGCTCACCTCCTTGCCGGCGCGCTGCACGGTGTTGAAGCCCCAGGCCGGCCGGGTGTCGAGCTCCCGCTGGGCCTCGGGGAGGGAGCCGGGGTTCTCGGCGTCCAGCTCCAGGAGGTTCAGCGTGAACGCCAGCGACCCCCCCGCCAGGGGGCGGAGGAAGCGGGCGTTCAGCCCGAGCCGGTCGGTCTGGCCGTAGGTGCCCTCGGCGCCGTCCTGCGGCCGGGACCGGTAGCCGTCCCAGGTCATGGAGGAGAGGGTGACCAGGTAGCCCGTCTCACCTGCGGTGCCCGATGCCGTGGCCTGGCCTCGCTGGAGCCCGTGGCTTCCACCCACCACCTCGGCCTCGAGGAGGACCGGGTTGACCGGGGGGCGGCGGGTCTGGAAGGAAAGGACCCCCCCCGAGGCGTTGCCGTAGAGGGCCGACGCGGGCCCGCGGAGTGCCTCCACGCGGCCGAGCGACCCGATATCGAGATGGTCGAGGGTGGACTGGCCGTCGGGGAGGGTCGCGGGAATGCCGTCCACGATGACCCGGATCCCACGCACCCCGAACTGCGACCGCGCCCCGAAGCCCCGGATCGCCACCCGCTCGCCCACCGCCGGGTTGTAGCGGTTCTGCACCTGGACCCCGGGAAGCCCCTGGAGGGCCTCCTCCAGGAAGGCTCCGCTCCGGGCGCGGCGGAGGTCCTCCTCGCCCCGGATCGATACGGCCAGCGGCGCGTCGAGGAAGCGGAGCGGCGTGCGGAGGACGGTGACCTCCACCCCTTCCACGCGGATCGTGTCGGAGGGGGGCGCGGCCTGGGCCGACGAGAGGTCGGGGACGAGGAGCGCGAGGGCGAGGATCAGGGCGGCTGCGAGGCGCATGGTGGAGGGGGGTGGCGAGGAGGTCAGGGCGGGTACCATGTGTCAGAACCCCGGGCTTTGCGGAAAGGTGCGCAGGGGGCGGCGGGCGTCCGGCAGGGTTCACGTGTCGCGCTCGTGAACCGCGCCATCGGCGGCTTCCCGGGGGCCTCCGTCCCGGAGGCGATGTCGAAGGGTCTCCGGCCCGCGTTCACCTTCGCTGCGTGCGCTCTCGCCTGCCTCTCCCCGGGGATTCACCGAAGGCTCCAGTGCGCGAATCCACGGCCGCTCGACCGGAGGTTGCCAGCGGAAGGGTGAAGTGGAAGCGGCTCCCCCGACCCGGTTCACTCTCCACCCAGATCCGGCCACCATGGGCCTCGACGATTCCCTTCGCGATGGCCAGACCGAGCCCGGCGCCTGCTCGCCCGGATCGCTCCGCCTGCCAGAAGGCGTCAAAGACGTGTGGCAGGTGTTCCAGGAGGATCCCGTGGCCCGTGTCCTCGACACTGACCTTCGCCTCGGCGTCCCCCATCCTCTCGCTGCGGAGCACGATCCGGCCCCCCTCCGGGGTGTGGTGGACCGCGTTGGAGATCAGGTTCGTGAAGACCTGCAGGATCCGCTCCCGATCGGCACGGACGTGGAGCGCGGGGGCCCTGGCGACCTGGATCGCCACCGAACGGGAGTCCGCGCGCGGCCTCAGGAAATCGCGTGCGGACTCCAGCAGGTCGGCCAGTCTGCAGGGCTGGGCATCCACGCTCAGTCCACCCCCCTGGATTCGGGCCACGGCCAGAAGGTCCTCGACCAGCCTCTCCATCTGGGCGGACCCACGCTGGATCACCTCGAGCTGAGCCTGCCTTCTCTCGTCCGAGAGGTCCTCGGTGAAGAGCGCTGCTGCCAGGCGGATCGCGTTCAGCGGGTCTCGGAGGTCGTGGCTGACGATGGCCAGAACCCGGTCCCGCGCCGTGAGCGCACTGCACGCCTCTGCGTACAGGCGACGGTTCTCGGCCTCGGAACGCTTTCGTTCGGTGACATCGGCAATCACGATGTTGACGCCGAAGATCTGGCCCGAGTCATCCGAGAGCGGCGAACAGCGGCCCACCCAGTGATGGGTCTTGCCGGGGGCGGCGGCGGTGCTGCCGCTCAGCTCCAGATCCTGGATCCCCTGGCCTGTCTCGAGAACACGGCGCAGGACCGGTTCCACCGTGTCTGCCAGGTCCGGGACCATCTCGCGTACGGTTCTCCCCAGGTGGTCCGCTGCGGGGATACCGTTGATTCTCGACATGCGCTCGTTGATCCGGGTGTAGCGCAGGTCGCGGTCAAGGACGCACAGGCCTACGGGCACGTCCGCGTAGATCGCCTCCATCTCGGCAAGATCACGTCGAGCCTGGCGGTCGCTCCTGGCCATGCGGTTAAGAACGAAGGCGATCTGCTTCTCCGCCCGGTCGGCCTCGTGCCGTGCGGCCTCGAAGAAGTCCCGGTGCGTGGTCGCGAGATCCGCCTGGCGTCCCAGGAGGTCGAGGACACCCCGGACCGCCTGCAGCGGGCCCTCCAGGGCCTCGAACATTTCGTCCGGAGGGTGTTCGGCAGGCCCGTCCCGGGCTACGGCGGTCTCGATGGCGCGGGCGAGCGAGAGAACCCAACCCCAGGTATGAATGCTGGTGTGCTCGTTCGGGGTCGAGAAATCCAGCGCTCCGATGATCTCGCCGTTCACGAGAAGGGGCACGCCGATGCAGGTCCAGCCGAGGTAGCTCTCCTGGAAGTGCTCCGGCCCGATCAGGATGACCGGCTCGGCCGCGGCGAGGCAGGTGCCGACACCGTTGCAGCCGATGGCGCGCTCGCTCCAGGACGCCCCTGCGAAGAGGTTGGCGCTCCGGAGTTTCTCGTCCGGAATGTCCCCTCCCGACCAGAGGGAGAGGATCAGTCCATCCGCATCGGACAGCGCAAGGAGGTGGGGATGGGCGGCGAGAAGATCGTGCGCCTGTCGCAGGAGCGGCTCCGCGGCCTCCACCAGATGGCGCGACCGCTCCCGTGCGATCCGGAGACGCCTGGCTTCCGCGGGCTGGGGCTGGAGCCGGAAGGGACTGACGCCGTAGGCGCTGGAGCGTTGCCACGCCGCCAGCACGACGGGGCGCACACCGGGGGGAGACGGATCACCTGCCAGATACTGCTCGCGGGCACGAGCGAGGTCCTTCATGGGCCGTGCGGCCGGGAGGGTGGTCGCATCCATCGGACGCTACTCTATCAAGGTCAGATCAGCCGAGCACTGACTTCCCACATTATGCCCGATGGATCGGGGGAGCAAGACTCCTTGGGGAGACGTGCACATTCAGAGTCGGTACCCACATCTTCTGCTGCGAACGGTGCTGAGGCGGGGGGCCGTCCGGGTCAGGGCCCGGCTCTCCGGCGAGAGCGACCCGCGGAAAGGTGCGCGCTCCGGTCGTCAGTCCTTCAGTCCCGGCTCCCGTACCACCCGGACTCCGGGAAGCTCGAGCGCCCACTCCGGACCGAAGGCACCGGCCGGGGTGAGGGTGCCGGCGCCCAGCGGATCTCCCTCCTTCCGGGCGGCGGCCTGTTTCAGGAGCTGTTCCAGGGCCCGGATCCCCCCCTCTGCCGTGAACCGGTAGGCCTCGGGAAACTCCAGCACCACCTCGGCGGCCCGGCCCCCTGCATCTTCCGCTCGCCCCCAGATCCGGCAACGGCCACGCGCCCGGGCCTCCGGGGAGGGTCCATCCGCCCCGCGGGTCACCAGCGAGCGCGCCAGGCGGCGCACGGGCGAGATGGAGAGGAGGGCCTGGAGTGCGGGAAGAACGACGGGAAGCGTCCGTGCCTGACGACGGGGCGTGGTCATGTAGCAGGTGATGTCGGGGATGCCGGTGGTCCGCCAGGCCGTGGCCAGGTCTCCCCAGGTAAACGGTGCCACCGACCGGCGTCCTCCCAGCTTTCCCGCCATGGGACCGTTGTCCTCCTCGGGACCCAGGTCCACCCAGCGGCGAAACTCCTTCCGCCCCGGGCTGGACCGAACCAGCCGTCCACCCCTCCGCACCCGGAGCCCATCGGGGAGTCCCTCGACGATGGTCTGGAGGGTGCCGGCGCTGGGGCGCCCCGGGGAGTGGAGTGCCAGCTCCAGGCGGAGTGCATCGGGGAGGACCCGGGCCACCAGTGCGGCGGCGGCGTCGGTGGGAATCACGTCCATCCCCACCCCGGGCATGAAGATGAGCCCCCGGTCCCGGGCCTGGTCGCTCAGCTCGAAGGCGGTCTCGAAGACCGGGACTTCCCCGGTGATGTCGAGGTAATGGGCGCGGGCCTCGAGGCAGCCCTCCATGAGGGGCCGGGCCGTTTTTCCGAAGGGCCCGGCAGCATTCAGAACCGCGGCCACGCCCTCGAGACCACGGCGAATGTCCGGCCCCTCGTCCAGCGCGAAGGCCCGGATCCGGAGAGGCTCCGGGAGCTGGAAGCCCTTCTCCAGGACCTCGGCCCACTCGCGGAGTCTCCCCGCATCCCGACCGGCCAGGATGGGACGGTGACCACGACGCACGGCCTCGGCGGCCAGGAGCCTTCCGGTGAACCCGTAGGCGCCGTAGAGGAGCCAGGGGGCCCCATTCCCCGGCTGCTCCTGCTCGACCCCGGCCACGTCTTCCCTGTTGTCTCCGTTCACCTCGAACCTCCTGACGTCATCGGCTCCGGCGGACCATGGGTCAGCGACCGTCGTGGCCCGAACGAAGGCGCCCGGGGGGCCATGTGGAGTGCTGGTTCTCGGTTCTTCCGCATGTCTTCGTTCCCGGGATGTGCAGCAAGGCCATGGGCGAGTGCGCCTGGATTGGCATTGCAAGGGGCGTTCCTGCGTTCCTGCCGGCTCGCGCTCGTGCGCTCGTGCGCTCGTGCGTCCGCGAAAATGCCAACCGCGTCGCCCTGCCGGGCTCACGCGAAACGACTCAGCTTGCTGGCTACCTGGCCGCAGGCGCCGGAGATGAGGTGTGGCCGCCGACGAGCTTCCACGAACCCGCGCCTCGTTCCACGACGAGGTTGATGGCGCCTCCGAAGGAAAAGCTGCCCGCACCCGTTCCCACCATCGTGGTGAACGCCGCCCACGCGTGCGCGCCTCCTCCTCCCAGCGGGACTACCTCCAGGTTAGAAAGCTCCGTACGAAGGACAACATCGGCCGGAAATGCGTTCAGGCCGGCCAGGATCTCCTCGGCGCTCCGGTACCGGACCTCTCCGTCCTCGATCCAGACGAAGCGACCATCGTCGACGGAGGCGGCGCGGATGAAGTCGGCATCCCGCGCATCCATGGCGGCCAGGTACTGATCCAGGAAGGCTGCGACTTCGGCCGCGGTTTCGTCGTGGGACGAAAGACCCGGGGTGGGGTCCGGTTCTGGAGCCGTGTCCGGAACGGGTGATGCGCAGGCTGCAGAAAGAAGCAGCAGCCCCCCCAGGATGATCAGGGGTCTGCTGGCCACGGTTCGCATGGGTGCTCCTCGGCTGTGGTCGTCATGGCTGTCGACCAGGGGCGATGCATCGGACCGGTACGTCCATTCGACAAGGGGAAGGACCATCCTGGCTCCGGTCAGACCCGGAGGCGGGCGAAGTCGTGCCGCAGGGTAGCTGCGGTCGTGATGTTCACGAAAATCGAGGGCCCGCGCCCCCCCGTCTCATCCGTCACCCTCCCGTCAACCGACGAGATCCCCCACATCTGCGCTCGGCAGGCCAGTCCGGGCGGGATCGACGTCAGGGGACACCCTCGGCAAGCGTGCCTTCCCGAGGGAGGTTAGGGCGCAGGGTCAGGGTCGCCGCCGCCATCAGGAGGAGCAGGGTTCCCGGTACCGATGACCAGAGGTAGCTGTAGGGAACCGACATGAGGATGAGCAGCAGGACGTAGGTGAGGCCCGCAAGGCGGTTGGGCAGGATTCCGGATCCGGCGAGGCCTTTCCGGCGCCGGACCGTCTCCCCGCGGAAGAGGCCAGCGAGGAGGAGCACCAGGCCGATGTCAACCACCAGGGTCGCAAGAGTCATCCGGTCCTCCCTGTGCCTTAGATGCGTGCATCGTGGGTTCCCGAACATCGCGATCAACCAAGGCAACCTAGAGTCGTGAGCGGCGTCTGGCAACTCGGGCCCGAGCTTCCGGAAGTTGCGCTCACGGTCGAGTTTGGCAGGGGGAGATGGATGTCAGGAGGCAGCGTCGGGCAGCCTGGCTTCGCTCCGGACGTTCAGGAGCAGGGTCACCGTGGCGACCGCCATCAGGAGGAGGAGGGTGCCCCACACCGGCAGCTCACCGGGACCTTCGACGAGCCCCCCTCGAACGGCCAGGAAGGAGTTGATGGAAAGGATCACCAGGTAAAGCGTGCCCTGGATCCCGGCGATGGCGGCGACGACCAGGCCCCAGTCCGATCGGCGCCAGAGCAGGATTCCGCCGCCGATGAGGGCCGGCACCATCAGGACCATGTCCAGCGCCGCCACGACCTGGAAGGCTTCGCGCTCCACCGGGAGCGGTTGTCCGGCAAAGACGTAGCCCGCCCAGAACACGACCCACACGAGCGCGAGGAGCCCACCGATGACGGCGTAGGCGGCCCCCAGGATGCGCACCGGTGCCCCGGGTGCCAGTGCGCCGGCAACCTGCTGCACCGGCAGGGTGCGGACCGCAACCACGAGCAGGATGCCGCTGACAACGAGGAGCGTGACATAGATGAGAAAGAAGCTGTTCAGCGACGCGCCGACCAGGTAGAAGGCGTAGTTGTAGAGCGCGTAGCCGAGCATGCCCATCCACCCGAGCACGCCGAGCACGCTCCGGCGGGATGCGCCGAGGGTTGCCAGGCAGAGCAGGGGTACCGCGGCGACCAGCGTGATCCAGTCGTTTCCGAACCATGCTGCGCGGATCCATTCCACATCCCGGTATTCCGACGGAAACGCCCGGCCGAGCGCGGCCTGGATTGCCATCAGGGCGGCGAGACCCCATGAAAGCTGGAAGAGGCGGCGCGCGGAGGGCTTGCCGGTACTCGTGGGCGTGAACATGTTCGCGACGGTAGTCCTGTCGGAATCATCCTGCAACTCCGGGCGCGTGCAGCCCACTGCCAAGCCATGGCCCCGACCTCGCAGGTTTCACCGCACCCCATTTCCTTTCCCGACCCCCTGTGGCGCGTCTTCAGTGACCGGGTCATGGGCGGGGTTTCCTCCGGAAGTACCACGGTCGAGCACGTCCTGGGCCGGGAGGCCCTTCGCCTGCGGGGGACCGTGTCGCTGGAGAACGGCGGGGGTTTCATCCAGGTGGTTCGATCCCTCGTTCCGCCTGGGGGCCCGGCGTTCGATGCCACCGCCTGGGACGGGGTGGCCCTGGACATCGCCATTCTTGCTCCCGGCCCCTATGCGCTCCACCTCCGCACCACCCGGACCCGGGCGCCCTGGCAGTTCTTTGCCGCCCCGCTTCCCGAGGCCGAGGGGTGGCAGCGCGTCTTCCTGCCCTGGTCGGCCTTTGCACCCCGGTCCCTTCGGGTGCCGCTGGATCCGGTGGGGCTGCGCCGCGTAGGGCTGGTCGCCACGGGCGCTGCCTTCGAGGCTGACCTCGCGCTGGCTTCCCTGGCGTTCTCTTCCGGACCTCCCGGCTCGGGCGTCACCTGACCCGGGCGCTCGAGCAGGCGAGGGCGCCCGAACAGATTTTCCTTGTCAATCGTGGCTCAGGAAGAAATATTGGCCATCGTGAAGGCGCTTGAAACGGTGTTTCTGAACGTTTTCACAAAGCAGAGCTGACGAGCCTTTCCGAGTCATCCGACCGTTGCGCGGTTCGCAGCCTGACGAACCACCATGTGCCCCCCTTCGCCCGGAGGTCATCATGCTCCAGCGGTTGCCCCCTGTTTGGAAAGACGCGGCCTTCCTTGTCGTGGTCCCCGTTGTTCTTCTCGCTTCCGGATGCGGAGCGGATGCCGAGGCCGGAGCCGAGACGCCCCAGGCTTCCTCGCCAGAAGTGCGATACGGCCCGGCGGTCGAGGTCGAGGGCGGGGTGGTCCGAAGCTACGTGACGGAGGAGGGAGGTCGCGTCGTGGAGCTCGGCGTCGCAGTGGATGCGGGCGTGCTTCCGGCCCTCCCGGGTTCCCATGACCCGGGCGGGATCGTGACCCCCGACGGGCACAGCATCTTTGTCTGGGAGCTCCCACTTCCGGAGAACCATGGGACCCCCTTCGACCACGCCACACTGGACTGGGTCCCAGCCGGACACGAACCGCCCGGGGTCTACGACGTCCCCCACTTCGACGTCCACTTCTACACGATCACGACGGCGGAGCGGATGGCCATCGTGCCCACGGGACCCGAGTTCGGTGAAAAAGCGGCGCGACATCCGGCCCCGGAACACATTCCCGCCGGGTACGTCGATCCGGGCATGCCCCCGGTGCCGCAGATGGGTGTCCACTGGGTCGACCTTTCGTCGCCGGAGCTCCGGCCCGAAGGCGCCGAGCCCTTCACCCGGACCTTCATCTACGGTTCCTGGGATGGACGAATCACCTTTGTCGAGCCCATGGTCGCGCTGTCCTGGCTCGAGACCCGCCCGGACGAGACGATCCCGGTCGCAACGGCGGAGCGCTACGACCCGCCCGGCCTCTGGCCCGGCGCCTACCGGGTGTACTTCGACGCCGCCGCGGACCAGTACCGCGTGGCGCTCACCGACCTCGGCGAGCGCTGAGACGTCGACGCCCCCGATTGAAGAGGCTACCCGGCGAACATCTCGTTCAGCACCTCGAGGGAGGCGGACACGGCGGTGGCGTGCAGGCGTCCCAGTCTGGGACCGAGGCGTCCGCCCATTCGGAGTCATCGAAGCGGGTCGGAGAAGGCTCTTCGAGGAGTCGGTCGTCACCCCTCCCGTGCGCATCAGCCGCCGCCTCGGCCCACCCGGCCCGCGGAGCCCGCGCCGCCTCGATGACGATGGCGCCGTCGACAACCCTGAGACGCACCTCGTCCTCGAGCCCCGACTGCTGAAGGAGCGGTTTCGGAATCCTGACCCCTCGAGAGTCTCCGATCCTGATCAGCCGGGTCTTCATCCCCCTCTCCTCGGTGACTACATGGTAATTGCATGGACTACCGGTGAGCTTGCCCCCGAACAAGGGCCTCGCCCTGGGGCCGACACCACCTACCTCCCCGCGAACACCACCACCCTCGCCACCTCGATCTCCACCGTTACCGCGTCGCCGGCCGACGGCACCTCGCCCTCGATCATCACCTCGAAGACCGCGCCCCCAGCCGCCCCCTCGGCCGCCCCCTCCCCGCCGGGTCCATCCGCCCCACCGGTCCCCCGACCCACCTCGACCCTCGCCACCGGCCGGGGCCCCGGGTAGCCCACGCCCACGACCCGCCCGGCCACGCGCACCGCGTGTCCCACCCGGGACTCGCCCCCGCCCTCCGGCACGATCCGCAGGGACCCGGGTGGGAACACGGCCACGCCGTCGCCTGCGGCAGCCTCTTCCGCATCACCCACTCCAGTCTCCTCCACCTCCAGCCGCACCGCCGCACCCCCCGGCGCCGCGCTCACCCACGCCCCCCCCGAGCGCCGCACCGGCAACTCGTTCCGGTAGCCCAGGAAGCGCGCCACTGCGAGGGATGCCGGGGCCCGGAAGAGTTCGGCAGGGGTGGCGAGCTGCGCGATCCCGCCGTCCATGACGATCCCGATCCGGTGGCCCAGCAACCCCGCTTCCTCGAGGTCGTGCGTGACCAGCACGATGCCCGGTCGGTAGCGCTCCTGAAGCCGCACGATGGCGTCGCGGACCTCGTGCCGGAGCCGGGGATCGAGCGACGACAGGGGCTCGTCCAGGAGGAGGAGGGTGGGGCGGGCCACCACGGCGCGGGCCAGGGCGACGCGGTGCCGCTGGCCTCCGGAGAGCGCGGCCGGCCCGCGGGACCCGAGTTCCTCGAGCTGCACCGACCGGAGGACCTCGTGTACGCGTTCGCGAATCTCGGCTCGGCTAACCCCCCGGATCCGCAGGGGGAACGCCACGTTCTCCTCCACCGACAGGTGCGGAAAGAGGACCGGCGCCTGGTGCAGGTAGACCGCGCCCCGGCGCTCGGGGGGGGCATGGGTCACGTCCGCGCCCCCCACCTCGATCCGTCCACGGGCCAGCGGGGCGATGCCGGCCACGGCCCGGAGCAGCGTCGTCTTCCCCTCGCCCGAGGCCCCCACCAGCACGAGGCGCTCGCCAGCCTGCACCTCGAGGTCGATGCCGTCCAGCCCCGGGGCTCCGGGCGCCATGTCGCCCCCGAACGGGATGCGGGCTCCGGACATGCGGAGGGCCGGCACCGCGCGTTCCGCGGGTCCCGCAGGTGCGGTGTGGGGATCGTGGGGATGCGAAGGCCCGGTCATGCGACCACCACGGCGCGGTCCCTTAGCGCGAAGCCTGCCAGGGCCATGACTGCAAGGGGCGGCACCACGAGGAGGAGCGCCCCGGTGGCGGCCCGGGCATCCTGGCCGGCCTGGACGAGGGAGAGGACCTCGAGCGGGAGGGCGGGGACGACCCCCTGGCCCACGAGGAGCGTGAGCGGGACCTGGGCCCAGCTCACCAGGAACCCCAGCACGAAGCCCTCGATGAGGGGCCGGCGGAGGGCGGGGAGCGTCACGTGGACCAGGGTCTGCCGGGGGCTGGCGCCCAGGCTCCGGGCCTCGACCTCGAGGCGGTCGTCGTGCACCGCGAAGATCCCGAGGAAGAAGAGCGACACGTACCCGGCGGCGGGCACTAGGTGGGCCAGGAGCACGCCCGCGTGCGTCCCCCCGAGCCCCAGGCTCAGGAACGAGTACTGGAGGCCCACGCCCACCGCCAGGGGCGGGGCCGCCACCGGGAGGAACGCGGCCCCGGCGGCCAGGTGCCGGCGCCACCCCCCGAGCCGGGCCATGGCGCGGCCGGCGGGGAACGCCACCGCCACGGCGAGGAGCCCGGTGCCCACCGCGAGCCCGAAGGAGCTGAGCGCCGCCGGCCCCAGGCGACCGCGCCCGCTGAGCAGGGCCGCCCAGTTCTCGAGGGTGAAGTCGGGGGGCAGCAGGTCGGGCCAGAACCACCCGCGGCCGAGCGACGCCGCCACAAGCACGGCGAACGGGAGGAGCGTCGTGAACGCGAGCACGGTGAAGAGCCCCCAGCGGAGCCCGCGGGGGCCGGTCATCGCTCGAGCACCTGCCACCGGGCGCGGAGGCGTTCGTGCAGGAGCACGGCCAGCGCCGCGAGGGCCAGCGCCACGAGCACCAGCACGAAGGCGTCGCCCCGCCGGGCCAGCGCCGGGTCCGTGTGCCGCTCCATGATCTGGAGCGGGAGGGCCAGCGGATCCGACGGCGCCAGGAGCACCGCCGCCTCCCAGCTCCCCGCCACGAAGGTGAAGACCGCCACCACCGCCGGGAGCATCCCCCGCCAGAGTACGGGCCAGGTCACGTGGCGGAAGGTCGCGAGCGGCCCGGCGCCCAGCGTGCGCGCGGCCTCTTCCAGCTGCGTCCCCCGGGTGGCCAGGATCGAGAAGGCCACGAGGGCCAGGAAGGGGATCTCCTTCCAGGTAAGCGCCGCGATGAGCCCCACCCCCCACGGATCCGCCACCAGCGCCGGCATGTCGGCGGGCATGGACACGAGCCCCAGCTGGGCACCGGCCCGCGACAGGATCCCGCTCTGCCCCAGGATCAGGACCCCGCATACCGCCGCCACCAGGTGCGGGATCGGGAGGGGGAGGAGGGCCAGCACGCGGGCCGCGCCGTCCAGTCGCCCGCTTCCCCGAAACGCCACGGCCAGCGCCACCGCAACTGCCGTCGACAGCGCCGTCGAGGCGGCGGCGATCCAGAGGGTCCACGCGATCCCCGCGTGCACCCCGCCGTCGGCGAGCACCCGCATCCAGGGTGCCCCCGTGAGCCCCCGCGCCCCGGCCCCCGCGAGCCCCACCGACCCCGCCGCCGCGTACGCCACGCCCACCAGCACCGGCAGCGCCAGGAGCAGGGCGAACAGGAGCCCGGTGGAGGCCGGACGGCCGGGGGTGAAGCGGCGCATGGGGCCGGGAGGTGAGCCCGGGCGGGGCGATGCCATGGGTGCCGGGGTCAGGGTGCGAAGGGGTGTTCAAGGCCCCCCATCCTACCGCCTCGGCGGGAATCGGGCGATCCCGGCGCGGCGCGCCGCCCCTCCGGCCGCCTTGACCTCCGGCCCGTCCCGACGCCATTTGAATGCATGACTCCCGAACTTCCCGAGACGTCCGACCAGGCCCCGGCTCACGCCCCCGACGGCGCCCCGGTCCCTTCTCCCGACCACGCCCCGGCCCGCCCCCCCGTCCGCGTGGACTCCGAGATCGGGCGCCTCCGCCGGGTGCTCGTGCACGAACCCGGGCCCGAGGTCGACCAGATGGTGCCGGGCATGATGGAGGAGCTCCTCTTCGACGACATCCTCTTCGGTCCCGCCGCCCGCGACGAGCACCGCCGCTTCCGCCGCGTGCTGAGCCTCCTCGGCGTCGAGGTCCTCGAGGCCCAGGACCTGCTGGCCCAGGCGCTGGCCGACGCCGAGGGGCGGCGCTGGGTGGAAGGGAAGGTCTTTCCCGACCTGGATGCGGAGTTTCAGGACCGGTTCCGGGCGCTCGAGCCCGACGGTGCCGCACGGGCGCTGGTGGCCGGTGTGCGCCGGGCCGCAGTGCAGACGGCGGTCACGCTGGACGATCTCTTCGGCGTGCGGCCCCTCCCCAACTGGTGTTTCCAGCGCGACACGCAGGTGGTCCTCGGCGGCTCCGTGCACATCTCATCGATGGCCAGTGCCGCGCGCCGGCGGGAGGCGGTGCTGTCGAGGGCCATCTTCCGGTTTCACCCCGACCTCCGGGGGACCCCGATCCTCGAGGACCAGGGCGAGGTCCCCACGCGGGTGGTCCTCGAGGGGGGTGACGTCCTCGTGCTGTCTCCCGACATCGTCGCGGTGGGCGAGTCGGCCCGGACCTCGGGCGGCGGCCTGAGCGCGCTGATCGAACGGCTCCGCCGGGTGGAGGGCGGTCCGCGGTGGCTCCTCCGGGTGACGCTCCCGCGGGAACGCGCCTTCATGCACCTGGACACCCTCTTCACCCCGGTGGACGAGGACGTCTGCCTCGTGTACCCGCCCGTCATCCTCCCCGACCGGCCGGGGAGCGCCCGGGTCACAGAGTACGACCTGCACGAGCGCCAGGCCACCCCGAGGGATGCCGGGGACCTCCTCGGTGCCCTCGCGGCGCGGGGGCTCTCCTACCGGGCCATCTCCTGCGGGGGTGCGGACCCGGTGGACCAGCAGCGGGAGCAGTGGACCGACGGCGCCAACGCGCTGGCGCTGGCACCCGGTGTGGCCGTGCTCTACGACCGGAACGTGCGCACCGCCGAGGCCATGAACGAGGCCGGTTTCCGCATCGTGCGGGCCGACGACCTCCTGCTGGGGAGCGCCGACGTGTCCCTCGACGCCGGCGAGAAGGTGTGCATCCTCACCCCCTCCAACGAGCTCTCCCGCGCGCGGGGCGGACCCCACTGCCTGACGCATCCGCTCCTGCGCGACCCGGTGTGAGGAGGCGGGGCGGGAGGCGGGCTGCGAGGCTCGCCCCGGCGGCTCGGCCGGGCGCTCCGTCGGCCGCCCGTCGCCCGCCTCCCGGCGCTCCGTCGGCCGCCCCCCGGCCGCTCGCCCTCGTCAGGCGTCCGGAGTTTCGTCCGGCGGCCCGTCGATGATCTCGCCCGGATCCTCCTCCGAGAACATGTCGTCATCCGGGGCCTGCAGGATCTCGATGAGCTTCACATCGAAGACCAGCATCCCTGCCGGTGCGCCCGGCCGCGACGCCGGGTCCCCGTAGGCGAGCTCCGCCGGGATCCAGAAGCGCCGCTCCTCGCCCTCGGTCATGAGCTGGAGCCCCTCGACCCACCCGGCGATGAGGCCGCCGGCGGGGAAGACCGCGGGCGCGCCCCCCACCACGGAGCTGTCGAACATCTCGCCGTTGGTCTGCCACCCCGTGTAATGCACCCGCACCATGTCGGTGGGTACCGGGCTGCGCTGGCCATCGCCGGGCTCCAGCACGACCCAGGCGAGCCCCGATGCCGAACGTTCCGCCCGGGACGGCGGCGCGTCCACATTGCTCGGTGCCCGGATCTGGCCGTCTACCGCCGCGTTGGGATCAAGCTCCATGCTCGTGGTGCGGTCGCACGCCACCAGGAGCGGGATGGCCAGGAAGGAGCCGGCCAGAAGCCGGAGGGCGGCGCGGAAGGGGCGGGGAGAGCGAGATGAAGCGGGAGCTCCGGGGAGGCCGAGGGCAGGCGAGGTGGAACGGGGTTCGGGCATGGGAGTCCGGAAGCTGGGGGGCTGGGGGGATGCGAACACGGCCGGGCATGTCCGGTGCGGAGTCGGACAGACCGTGTGCGGAACGGGCAAGCCGCCCGTCTGTGGAGCGCCGCTGCAACGCCTGCACCATGGGGGCGCGTGCCGCCGGGGTCAAGCGGGGCGGCACGGATGCGGGCGGGCAACGCGTCGGGGCCGATGCCCGGCGACAGCGCGCAGGACTTGGCCCGCCGGGGTTTCAGGCAGCTGCCGGAGGTGGGGAGGGCGACAGGGACGCTCTGAATCTGCCAATCGCAGTGTCCGACGGCCTCGTCGGCAATCGGAGGGGGACCTGACATCGCGAACTTGCCAATCCGCCAGCGGCCCCGATGCGATTGGCAGTTTCGCCGTGTCCTGGCGCCCAGTTTCTGCCACCGGTGGATTCGAAGTGCACGATTGGCAGGTTCGCTGGCCGCTTCACCCGGTCACTCCGCCCAGTGCACCCGCCACATGTGCTGTTCCAGCGTTTCGGGGCTGGCTGCGCAGGCCTCGAGCCAGTCCCGGATCTGGCCGCCGAGAAGGCGTCCCCACTCCCGCGCATCCTCGGCATCCAGGTAATGGAGGGCATGATGCGGAAACCTTGGCTCCGGAGGGGTGCGGACGTGGTGGAGCAATATGGGAAGCCCCGCATCCCGTGTGAGTTGCCAGACCTCGTGCTCGAAGGAGTGCTGGGCCGCAACCTTGTCGTAGACCCGCTGCTGCTGGGCCTGGATCGCTTCGACACTCCCGGCGCTCGCGAACTGGTACCAGCTGAGGAGCGCGTCGTCGGCGTCCGAGACCACGGGCCAGAACTCCCCGGGTTGGTTCGGAATGGCCGATGCCTTCGAGTTCACCCGGAACCAGAATCGAACCGGCCCGGCCGGTGTCCGGGCCGTGTACCTGGAGGGCGCGCCCTTCGCGCGGGCCACGGAGGCGGGCGGGCTCGCCTCGGCGAATCCCGCATCGAAGTTCCGGTAGAATTCGGGGGCGTGGATCAAGGGTCGGGTCTCCCGGACGGAATGGCGGACGCAGGGGCAAAGGGGGCGTGGGGGCGGGGTCCACCTCCGCATCCCGGGTTCGGAAGTCTGCCGCATCTGCACGCCGATGGCCAGTGGCCTCTCCGCCGCCCCCCGGGGAGGGCGCCCGACCGTCGCTTGCCCTCGCTTGCCCTGCGTGTTCCGCCGCATTAGTCTCGCCCCTCGACGCGATGGGCGAGAAATCCATATGGATTCGAGCGATCAAGGTATGCCCGGGGGTGCACGTGCTGGGAAAATGGAACGGTAGGTCCCGTGGATGCGGTGGGTGGGGGGGCAGGGGCAGGGGCCCGGGCACGGTCCGGCTCACGCCAATTCTCGGCGCCATTCTCGCGCTGGGCCTCCTGGTCGGCTGCGCGAGTGCCGGGCCACCCCGCGGCTGGTCCGACGAACTCCTGAGCGCCTGGCAGCCACCTACCGGCCAGACATGCCACGCCAGTACGGAGCCCGCTGTGCTTCCCCCACCGGAGGACGTGGTGGACCCCGCGGAAGTCGAGGCTGCCGTCCGGGAGGCACTTCCGGGGGTCGAGGGATATGTCCTCTTCTCCATCCAGCAGGACAGCACGGGGGCGTGGGACCGCGTCGCCCCCATCGAGAGCGACCTCGAGCCGGGGCACCAGGACCGCCTGACCGAAGTCCTCCGCCCCCGCCTCTCCACCGTGCCCCTGCCGGGGCTGCGCCTTCGCATCGCGATGGCCGAAGAGGTGTCCGTGGCCGTGGGTCGCCAGCAGCACTGCCCTCCGATGGTCGAAAACCGCGGCAGTTATCAGCGTGAGCTCAATTTCCTTTGGGCGCTCCACCGGGTCGAAACCGAGGTGATGCTTGTGGCCATGGTCCTCGAGGACGGCACTCCGCGAGACATGAGGCTAACGCAGGGGTCGGGCAACCCTCAGCTGGATGCCGACATCCTCGAGAGCGTGACGCGCCTCCACTTTCATCCGGGCCTGCGGGATCGAATCGTGTGGGAGGCGTGGATCCGGATGCCGATCCGACTCCGGAACCCGTCCCGGAGGAGCCCGGGGGGATGAGTGCGGGAACCCGTCCGGACGAACCGGAGTAGAGGGGGACTGCCTGCTTCACACTTGAAACATTCGACCCGCCCCACCGGAGACATCCGATGAAGTCCTCCGCCATGCTCGCCCTCACGGGCCTCGTCACGCTGTCGTTCCTCGCACCCACCCCGGCCGAGGCCCAGGTGCCCGCCGGCCAGGAGGACGTCCTGCGGGAGTGGGAAGTGGAGTTCGGCGGTCGTAGCCGCGACCCCTACGTGGCCCATGACGGGAAGGTCTGGTTCGTGGGCCAGGCCGGGAACTACATCGCCTGGTTCGACCCGTCCACCGAGGACTTCCGCCGGTACGAGATCGAGGAGGGGACGAACCCCCACAACCTCATCGTCGACGACGAGGGCATGGTCTGGTATGCGGGCAACCGGAACGGCCGCATCGGGAAGCTCGACCCCGAGACCGGCGAGGCCGAGGTCTTCATGACCGGCGAGGCGCGGGATCCGCACACGCTGATCTTCGATGGCAACGGCAACATCTGGTTCACCTCCCAGCAGTCCAACTACGTCGGCCGCATGGACATGGCAACCGGGGAGTACCGGATCATCGAGCCCCACGACGAGCGGAGCCGCCCCTACGGCATCGTCATGGACGAGGAGGGCCACCCCTGGGTCGCCCTCTTCAACACGAACCAGGTGATCCGCATCCATCCCGAGACGATGGAGATCACCCGCTTCGAGAAGGCGACACCCGAGTCCCGCTCCCGGCGCATCGAGGTCACCTCCGACGGCCACGTCTGGTACGTGGACGAGCCCCGGGGCCAGCTCGGACGCATCAACATCGAGAGCCGCGAGGTCGCCGAGTTCCCCATGCCCGGCGGCGACGACTCCCGCCCCTACGCGCTCACGAAGGATGACCGCGAGGTCCTGTGGGTCTCCCAGACCGGGCCCGAGAAGCGTCTCGTGGCCTTCGATCCTCGGACCGAGAGCTTCCTCTCGGTGAACGAGGTGAGCCACAACATCCGGCACATGATGTTTGACCACGACACCCGGACGATGTGGTTCGGCACGGATGCGAACATGGTGGGCCGCATCCTGACGAGGACGCCGACCCCGTGAACCCTGCGGACCTCCGGCCGGGCGGGCGAACCTCCGAGCCCTCCCGGCCGGCGGCCGCCCGGCTGCCTTGGCTCGGCGGGGCGGTCCTGGCGGTCCTCGTGCTGGGGGCCGTCGGGGGAACCGGGGCGACCGGGGTGCCCGGGTCCACCGGAGCGTTCGGGTCCACCGGAGCGCTCGGGCTGACCGGCGCCCCGGCCCTCGCATCGGCCGCGCCCTCTTCGTTGACGGTGGCGTTCCACGGCCTGGGGTCCACCTTCCCGGACGGGGCGCCGGCCCGGGTGGCCGGTGGCTTCGGGGGAGACACCTGCCTTGCCTGCCACTGGGAGTTCGACGACGCGGAGGACGCGGTGGGCTCCCTCCAGGTGTCGGGGGTCCCGGAGGCGTGGAAGCCGGGCGAACGCTACACCCTCGACATCGAGGTGAAGCGCCCGGGCATGGTGGTGGGCGGGTTTCAGCTCGCCGCACGCTTCACTTCCGACACGACGCAGGCCGGCGCGTTCCGCATCCCCGAACAGGAGTCCGGGCGGATCGCGGTCCTCGACGAGGGTGGGCTCCTCTTTGCCCAGCACACGGAGGACGGGATCCCGGCGGAGAACGGGGCCGGGCGGGTCCGGTGGAGCGTGATCTGGGAGGCTCCGGACGAGGAGGCGCCCGGCAGGCCCATCCCCGGAACCGCCGAGGTGGTGCTGAACGTCTCGGCAGTGGCCGGCGACGGGGACCGTTCGCAGATGGGCGACTACGTCTACAGCGCCGAGTTCCGAATCGCGCGCTGAGTGACCGTATTCCGGCAACCTTCTGGCGTGAAAGCGCGTCGGATTCAGGTGGTTGACGCTGCCACCCCCGCAGTTGACGGTTTCCCCCCCCAGGAGCGCCATCGTGACCGCGGCCGTCCCCCCTCGTCGGGCCCCCCTTCATCGGGCCCCCCTTCGACCCGCACGCACCCGGCTCCCCGGACTGTCCCCCTTTCTCGCCACGGTGGGTCTGGCCGTTCTCGCTGGATGCGGGGGTGGCGACGCGGGGCCGGCGGAAGGGGAGCGGGTCCAGGTACGGGACAGCGCCGGGGTCCGGATCGTCGAATCCCGGGCACCGGCCTGGGGGAACGAGGACAACGTCGGGTGGACGGTGTCGCCCACGCCCACGGTCCAGATCGGGCTGGAAGACGGGGACCCCCGCTACGTGCTGAGCCGGGTGGCGGGGGCCGTGCGGACGCCGTCGGGGGAGATCGTCATTGGCGACGGCTTCACGAACCAGGTCCGGTTCTTCGATGCGGAGGGGCGCTTCGTGCGGGCGGTGGGCGGGGCCGGTTCGGGGCCGGGAGAGTTCGAGTACCTGCGCGAGCTTCTCCGCTGCGGCCCGAACTCGATCCACGCCTTCGACCTGAACTGGCAGCTGAAGGAGTTCAGCCTGGCGGGCGAGCTCCTCCGCGAGGTCCCGGTCCGGGTGCCCGGCACCATCCCGAGTCCCTACAGCCTCAACTGTTCGGTGGGGGGCGCCGTCGTCCTGGCGGGGTGGGGCGACCGGAGCGGCCCGCCGGCCCTCGGCTTCCACGCGGCCCTGTCCCCGGTCTGGCTCCTGGACGACCTCGGGGGGGAGCCGGTGGCCGAACTCGGAACATTCACGAGCAGCGAGCGCATCGGGATGCCCACCGGGAGCAGCCCTCATCCCTTCGGCCGCCACGCCGTGCTGGCGGTGGGAGAGGACCGGGTCCACATCGGGACCTCCGAGAGCTTCGAGGTCCTGGTCTTTGACCACGCCGCCGAACTCCGCGCCATCTTCCGCGGACCGGCCCCTGACCTGGAGATCCGCCCCGAGCACCTGGCGCGCTACCGGGAGGAGGGGGAGTCCGCGGAGAATCCCGAGTTCCACGCGCGGATGGCCCGCCAGATGGCCGAGGCGGACATGCCCCCGTCCTTTCCCGCCTACGACCGCCTGGAACTCGACGACCAGGGGCACCTCTGGGTCCGGGAGTTCCGGAAGCCGGGCGAGGAAGGGCCGTTCTGGCACGTGTTCGACCCCGACGGCGCGCTCCTGGGGCGGGTGAGGACCCCCGCCTCCATGGAGATCCTCGAGATCGGTGCCGACTGGGTGCTGGGGCTCCACCGCGATGCGCTGGGGGTGGAGAGCGTCCAGCTCCACGCGCTGGACCGGCGGTAGCAGGGCGTCACCCCCGGCTTCGGCGGCCCCCCCGCCTCGCTCACGGCGGCCCGCCCCCGCTCACGGCGGCCCCGGAATCCTCGACGGCGGGGTCTCGGCGCCCCAGGCACCCGGGATCGGCCCGCTCACCGGGCTCGACAGGTCGAACTCGATCATCCAGTCGTAGTCGCCGTCGTACGTCGTGCCGTAGCGGTAGAAGTTCCCCGGCTCGATCTCGATCCGCCACCCCACCGGCACCCCCGCCGCCTCGGTGCGCTCCGGCGACGCGAAGTCCTGCCGGGTCGCCGACCCGCCCATCATCGAGAAGCCCCCGTACCAGGTCCGCGTGCTCTCGGTGCCGTCGGGCTCCCGGTGATCGTGCCGGAGCTCGAGCCCCTCGTCCCGGCGCATCACGTACCAGGTCCTCGAGCGGTCCCACTCCCCCGTCGCCTCCACCTCCACGTGGAACGGGATCCGCACCTCGCCCGGCTCGCAGTCCCGGAAATGCACGAGAAGCTCCTCGGTCCCGGTGAGCATGGCGTCACCCTCGGGCGTCAGCACGAGCCCGCCCGGAAACGCGCTTCCGCAGTGGAAGGCGAGGTTGTCGAGGAAGATGTCCTCCGGCGCCGCCACCGGGTCCGCCGGGGCCGGCGTCCGGTCCTGCGCGTCCTCCGCATCGCGGTCCACGCCGCATCCGGCGGTCAGCGCCAGCGTCATGGCGAGGGCCAGGGCAGGGCCGAACGAGGCGGAGCGTGCGATGCTGGCCGCGGCACTCGGGGAGGCGCCGGGGAACGCTCGCTCGGCGCCGTGGCGGGGCGGGTGGCCGTTCAGACTGGACATGGGGCTTCCGGGATGCGGGGGATCCGAACCGGGGCGGCAGGGCCGCCCCGCGGAACTGCCAACATTGGCGCTCCGGTCCCGCGGGGCAAACGTGGCCGTGACCCGGACCCGTCGGCGCCCGTTTAATCGGCCTCCAGGACCTCTGCCCGATCCTCCCGGCACGTTGTCGCCCACTCGACGGCGTTTCGCATGTCATCCACACCCGGGGAGCCAGGTCGGGGCCTCGAGCTGCAGGAGGGAACTTCCATGTACCACGCAATGCATCGTCCACTCGCGACCCTGGCCGCAGCCGTGGCTGCGCTCGCAGCCCTCTCCGCCTGCGATACCCTCGACGCCACGGCGCCCGACGCTCCGGTGGCGACGGTGGAGGTCACGGCCCCGTCGCAGTCCCTCGCCGTGGGAGACACGGTCCGCCTGGTGGCGGTGGCCTGGGGGAGCGGGGGCGTGCCGCTTTCCGGGCGGACCTTCGCGTGGAACTCGACAGACACGCTCCGTGCGGTCGTGGATGCGACGGGCCTGGTTCGGGCCCGGTCGGCCGGACCGGTGGTGATCCGGGCTTCCACCGGCGGTCGCTCGGGCCAGGCGCAGCTCCAGGTGACGCCCCCCCCGTCCCCGCCGGCGCCCACCCCGGTGCTGGCCCTGATGACCCCATCCGAGGTGCTGGAGCGCAGTGGCGACCTCCAGCTGGCGGTGGGTGGATCCGGGTTCCGGGCGGGCTCGCGCGTGCTCTGGAACGAGATCCCGCTGGTCACGACACGGGTCAGCGATTCCGTGCTGACCGCGGTGGTCCCGGCGGCCCTGACGGGGCATCCCCAGCAGGTCTCGGTCACGGTGGAGACGGTGCAGCCGTGGCCTCACACCGCGCGACCCCGGTCCGCAGCCCGGACCCTCCAGGTGCGTCCGCGACCGCTGGCGTCGCTCGACGTGACGCTGGCCGCCAACTACCTCTTCGTGGGCCAGGCCCTGGAGTACCAGGTCAGGGTGCGAAACGACCTGGGAGAGGTGGTCCCTCCTCCGTCGTTCCAGTGGAACGTGGGGAACGCCGCGGTTCTGGACATGGACTGGATGGGACAGCTCCGGGCGAAGACTCCCGGGCAGACGAGCGTCCGGTTCCAGGTGGGGGGACTGTTCTCCGACGTGCACCTGACGGTGGGCTACGCGCCCTTCCGTGACCTGATCGTGGAGGCGCGCCCGCTGGGCGTGTCGGAGCTCTTCGTGCTCTCCATGGACTCCCCCCTGGGGCAGAGGGCGCGATTCGACCGAATCCTTCCCGTGGGGACCCGTTCCGCCGAGCCGGCGGTGAACCGGGCCGGCACCCGGATCGCGTTCAGCGGCACCGCCGACGACGGGAGCGTGAACATCTGGACGGTGAACATGGACGGGAGCGGCCTCGTCCGTCTCACCTCCGACGCCCTTCGCGCCGACCAGCCGGCCTGGTCGCCCGACGGCACCCGCATCGCGTTCCGATCGTTCCGTTCGGGAACCCCCCGGATCTGGGTCATGAACGCCGACGGCTCGAACCCGGTACCGCTGCTGAACCCGGACTGGGCCCCGGCCCCCATGAACGAGACGCCGGTCTGGTCGCCCGACGGAACGAGGGTGGTCTTCAGCCGCAGCCACTCGATCCACGGCGGGGCCCAGAGCCTCATGTCGGTCCGGGTGAATGGCGGGCTCCCGGCGACCTCCATCGAGGAGGTGATCCACGTGCCCGGCCACGACGCCCTGCGTCCGACCTGGCATCCGGATGCCGATGTGCTGGCCTTCGAGCTTCGGAACCGGACGACGGGGGTGACGCAGGTCATGATGGCCTCGCCCACGACGGGGCAGCTCCTCCACCCCCTCTTCCCGCCGAGCCCGGGCGCGGAGCGACCTGCCCTCCTGGGGCAGGGCTGGATCGCCGTCATCGCGCCGCGCGGGTTGGGAGGTTCGACCGTCCCGACCCTTCGCATCCAGCAGTACAACGGAACCGGGGTCGCCCTTCCCATTCCGGCAGAGGTGGGGCGGATCGTGGGGGCGATGCTGGCGCTGCAGTAGGGGCAGGTGCCGAGCAGGCCAGGCGGCCAGGGTACCCCGGGGGAGAAGGTGTACCGAGTCGTTACAGGAGCGTCGTCTTTTCGTTGCAGGTTGATCCTCAAGCGTGACAGGGCGGCGGGTAGCTTCCGCGCAGTTCGTGGAAGGGTTCTTCACCACGCTTGCCCAAACCTGCAACAGGAAATCGGAACATGCCGCGCTCCCTCCGTTCCTTCGTACCTCCGCTCGGGCTGGGGCTCGCCCTCGTCCTGGCAGCATTTCCGGGCGCAGAATCGGCCGGGGCCCAGGCTCCGTCGGCGGGTGCCTCGGTGCAGGGAGCCTCCGGAGCGCCGGTCGCCCTCGGGTCCGTTTCGGGCCGGGTGGTGAACGTCCAGCTCGGGGCCTACCTCGAGGGCGCGGATGTCCGGATCGAGGAGCTTCGGCGGCAGACCACCACGAACCGGGAGGGGCGTTTCAGCTTTGGGGCCGTTCCCGCCGGAAGCTACAGCCTCGTCGTGACCTACCTGGGTCTTGATTCCCAGCGGATTCCGCTGACCGTCCGTTCCGGTGCGGGGGACCCGATCCTCGTGGAGCTGCGCTCGGCAGTCTTCCGCCTCGATGACATGGTCATTACCGGACAGATCGAGGGGCAGGCAGCCGCGATCAACCTTCAGCGCTCTTCCGACAACCTCAAGACCATTGTTTCCCAGGATGCGCTGGGGCAGATCCAGGAAGGGAACATCGGCGATGCCCTTGGCCGGCTCCCGGGCCTTACCGTGGAGACGCGCGCCGGAGTACAGCGGACGGCCACGATTCGCGGTCTCGCGCCCCAGTACAACTCGGTCACGGTGGACGGCTTCACGATGACCAACGTGGACGGCAACCGGGACATCGCGCTGGACTCCTACCCCTCCAACACCCTGTCCCGGGTGGAGGTGGTTCGTGCCGTGACCCCCGACATGCCTGGCGATGCCATCGGGGGAACGGTGAACCTCGTGACCCGGACCGCCTTCGACCGGAGCGGCCGCACCCTCAACGGCAATGTGGGCGGGACCTTCAACGAAAACCGGAACACCGGGAACCGGCAGCTCGAGTTCACATTGGGGGACCGCTTCGGACGCGACGGGAACCTCGGTGCCCTCTTCACCTTCTCGCACTTCCAGGATGTCCGGGGCTACGACGTCTCGAACATCGGCTATTCGGTAAGCGCCGACGACCAGTACACCATCACGAACAACCTCGTCTACGACCGCGACGAGAAGAAGGACAAGTACGGCATTGGCGCCAACCTGGACTTCCGCACTGCGGGCGGTGGTCACCTGTACGTGAAGGGGATGTACAACTACGACTACCGGTGGCTCCACCGGCGGGGAACGAACTATCTGCCGGGCACGAACCGGGTCGACAACGTGACCTTCTACCGGGAGCCGAAGAACGTCTTCCAGATGTACATCGCCGGAGGAAGCCACGACGTGGGGGCGTGGGGGCTCGAGTACCGGGCGGCCTACTCGCGGGCAGACAAGACATATCCCGAGACCTTCCAGGTGACCCAGGGCTTCAACAACGTGCAGCTGGCGGTGGATCGCTCCAACCCGAACTTCCCCGTGTTCTCCGTTACGAACGGGGTGGATGTGACCAATCCTGCCGGGTTGCAGCTCCGGAACTTCCAGGTGACGCAGGCGCCCCGGGGCGAGGACGAGCTGGCCTTCGAGACCAGCATCAGGAGGGAACTGGCCCTCGCCGGGCTCCCCGCCTCGATTCGGGCCGGCGTGCGGTACACCACGAAGGAGGCATCGCAGGCACAGCCGGATTACGCACGTTTCACCGTGACGGGCCTGACGCCGGCAGCCCTGGCGGAGCACTACAGCAATGACCGGTTCTTCCGGGCCTCCGACGGACGCGCGCGGCTCAGCCCCTTCTTCCCGGACCGGGACCTCTGGCTGGCGGCCTACCGCTCCGGCACGGGCTTCACCGCCCAGGAGCCCTTCAGCACGCAGGGGCGGGCCAACACCGAGTGGTCCATCGGTGAGGACATCGCGTCGGCCTTCGCCATGGCCACGGTGGACCGGGGTCCGCTCCGGATCCTCGGCGGGCTTCGGGCGGAGCACACGCGGAACGACTCCCGGGCCAACGAGGTGGTGATCCAGCGGGTCGACGGCCAGGACCGGATCACGGCCATCAACCCCCAGGATGCGGCGGGGAGCTACACGAATCTCCTTCCCGGCGTCCACATGCGACTGGAGGTCCGCGAGGACATGGTGGTGCGCGCCTCGGCGAACCGGACGATCTCCCGGCCTCCTCCGGGAGACCTCATTCCCTCGCTCCAGGTGAACGCCCAGCTCACGCAGCCTGCGGTCATCATCGGAAACCCCGACCTCGTGCCGGCCACCTCGACGAACCTCGACCTGAGCGCCGAACTCTACCTGGCCGGGCTCGGGCTGATCAGCGCCGGAGGATTCTACAAGGCGGTGGACAACTTCGTGTTCAGCGAGCGGACGCGACTGAACGCAGGCCCCTTCGCAGGCTTCGACGAGGTTCGGCGGATCAATGGCGACGGCGGTACCGTCATGGGCGTGGAGCTGAGCTGGGGCCAGCAGTTCTCCACCCTCCCCGGCGCCCTCGCGGGCTTCGGCGTGGAGAGCAACGCCACCTTCCTTCGCACCGAGGGGACCTACCCCGGGCGGGAGGATGAGGCCCTTCCCCTCGCCCAGTCACCCTCCTGGATCGCCAACCTGGGCGTTGTCTACAACCAGGGGCGGTTCACGGGCCGTGTGAGCGGCATGGCCCGTAGCGATCGGCTTCAGAGCGTCGGGGGCCGCGCCGCCCTGGATCGCTACAACGAAGCAGACCGCAACCTGGATTTCTCGGCGGAGTTCGCTGCACGGCGCGGGGTGAACCTCTTCTTTCACACCCGAAACCTGCTGGACGTCCCCACCATCGAATACCAGGGATCTCCGGAAAACCCGGTCTCCACCTCGTACTATGGCCGGCAGTTCAACGCCGGCATGAGCCTGGCCTTCTGATGAGGGAAGCCCGGGTGGCACGGCGGGTGGCAGGGCGGCGGGCAGAGCGGGGCGCCCGAAACGGCCGGCTGCGATTCGTCCTTCTTGCCCCGCTCCTGGGCCTGATCCCCGCCTGGGGATGCTCCCCCGCCAGCGGTGTGGAGGCTCCGGACCTGCCGGCAGCGCCCCGGCTGGAGCGGGTCATCCTCCTCCACGACAACGACACCCACTTTCACGACAACCTTCGGAGCGAGGTTCTGGACTGGATCGATGCGCTCCGTGCCGGAGCCGACCCGGTGTATCTCCTGAGCGCCGGGGACATCGTGGTTCGGAACGAGGACCGGTGGCCCGCGGGGGCCGACATGGCATGGTACGAGGCGGAAGGCCGGCGGATGATGGACCGGATGAACGTCCTGCGCTACGACCTGGCCACCTTCGGGAACCACGAGCTGGACCTCAAGTTCGCCGGGGGCCGAAACCTGACGCGGGAAGTGCTCGAGGAGGCCAGGTTCCCCTGGCTTGCGGCGAACCTGACCAGCGAGCCGGATCATCTCCCCGCCCACGAGCCCTTCCGGGTGCTGGGGGGCGGAGACGACGGCCCGAGCCTCGCGGTGCTGGGGCTCACGGTGATCAATTTCGACCCCCTCCCCGGCATGGAACAGGAGGACTTCCACGAGGCCACGGCGCGCTACCTCCATCTGGCCGAGGGCCACGACGCCCTCGTGCTCCTCACCCATATCGGGATCCGGTACGAGATCGAGCTTGCCAACGCATTCCCGGAGATTTCCGTGATCCTGGGGGGGCACACGCACACCCTCCTCCCCGAGGCTCTCCACGTCAACGGGGTGCTCGTGGCCCAGGCCGGAGGCAACAGCCACATCCACGACGCGATGCGGGAGCCCTTCATGGGCGTGGCCGTCCTCGAGTTCGAGGATCGCCACCTCGTGCGGACGTGCGGATGGGTGGTCCGGATCGGGCCGGACGGGGCGCGCCTCGCCGGAGACGTTGCCCCGCGGCGTGACTGGAGTCCCACCGACCCGCCGCGCTGCGCTGCCTGAACCGGCCCTCTCGGGCAAGTCCATCCGTGGGACTGACCGGGGTGGCTGGGGAGTCGACCACCCTATCGGGAGTCAATTCACCAGGAACTTCCACGGGGAGGGCTCGATGGGAAGCTGACTACCCCCAGCCCCCCCGAAACGGAACCAAACCCCTCTCCCCGGTTAGGCTCCACCCTGACGCCCGACCCGGCGCACCTGGTCCCGCACGGCGACGAGGCCCCATCCCCCACTCCGGAAGGACCCCATGACGAGCAGCTCCAACTCCATCGCTGACAACAGCATCGCCGGCACCCTCTCCCGCAGGCTCTCCCTCGCTCCGCGGCTCCCCGCCCTGGCCCTCGCCGCCTTCCTCGGCCTCGGGCTTGCTGCCTGTGGCGGCGACGGCGACCTGGATTCCCCCGCTGCGCAGGATCAGCAGGGGATGGAGCAGCCGATCCCCGGGCAGTCGCCCCAGGATCCCGCGGCCCAGATGGATCCCGCGGCCATGGCCCTCGTCATGGAAGCCCAGGAGATCCAGCAGCGGCTGGCCACCCTTGGAGAGCAGGTCATGGCGGACCCGGAGGTCGCCCAGCAGCTCGAGACGCTCCAGGAGCGCATCGAGACCGCCATGCGTGAGGAGGCCCCAGAGCTCATCGACGAGATGCAGACCTTCCAGGCCGAACACGCTGCCGCCACGCAGGCCGGAGACCAGGAGCGCGCCCAGCAGATCGAGCTCGAGGCGCAGCAGGCGCAGGCCGAACTCCAGCGGGTGCAGCAGGTCGTGCTCGAGCGCCCGGCCATTGCCGCCGAGATCGAAGCCTTCGAGGAGACCCAGCGGGAGCGCATGATCGCCATCGATCCCGAGGCGGGAGAGCTGCTCGACCGCCTGGAGGAGATTCGCCTGGAACTCGGCATGCCGTGACGCACTCGGGCGCTTCCGGGTCCGCCACCGGCGCCACCGGCGCCACCGGGGGAGTCGACCCTACTCTTCCTCTTCCTCTTCCTCGTCCCGGGAGTGCGCGTAGGCCGCGATCTGCAGGCGGGAGTGCAGGGTGAGCTTCTCCATGATGTTTCGGAGGTGGCTCTTCACCGTGTGAACCGAGATGTGAAGGTCGTTGCCGATGGCCTTGTTGCTCATCCCGTCGGCAATGAGCTTGATGACCTCCCGTTCCCGGGGGGTCATGCGCACCCCCTCGTTGTCCTTGGGCAGCCCGGTGGCCACCACCTTCCTGGCGATCTCCGAGAAGAGCGAGGCTGTCATCTGGTCCGGGAGAACCTTGAGCCCGCGCGACACCGCCCGGATCGTGTTCAGGACGACGTTGAGGTCGGCATCCTTCATGATGAATCCGGAGACGCCGGCGCTCACGAATTCCTGGATTTCCTCGTCGGCCGGAAGGAGGTCCATGACGACGACTCGCGCTGTCGGATAGTCCTTCATGACCTCGCGTGCCACGCGCAGGCTGTCCCCGTTCTCGAGCCCCAGGTCGAGGAGGACCACGTCCGGGGTGGAAGCGGGGTGGAGGGAATCCTCGCCGCTCGGCGGCTCGGCCACGGCATGGATGTCTGCCGCCTCGTTCAGGATGGCGAGGAGCGCTTCACGGACCAGCCGGTTGTCCTCGATCAGGGCGACGTTGATCGTCTCGGGAGCCAGCGCGGTCGAGTCCGACGGCTGATCCCGGATGGCCTGGCTCGACGTCGTTCCGGGGTGAGACACCATTGGGATCCTTCTGCGAGTCAGGGGGGAGGCCGGGGCGCAGGAGCCCCTCCGGGCATCGCCCGATCTTCGGAGAGGAAGCTCCCGAAGTATGATGGAATCCCGTCACAAAGCCAACCGATCCGCGGGCGGCCGGCGTGTCGGCCCCTGTCTCAGGGGTCGGACGGCGCCGGCGTCTCCGGGTGCGAACCTCCCTGGATCAGGACCGGCCCGGTGACCACGAACGGAGCCTTGAGGCGGGTCAGTTCGGCCTCCAGCAGCCTGTTGATCCCGAGGTGCCGATCAGGAGTGTCGCAGACCACCAGGATGTGGGTCACGTCATCGACACTGACGAGTCGACTCTCCCACGTGCGCGAGACTCGGCGGGCCTGCGTGTGGCCGTCGTCCAGAAGGGTCAGCATCGGACCCATGCGGTCACGGGCGATGGGAGGCGTGAGCGCGTAGCCGTAGGTCCAGATGGGGAGGCCCGGATTGCGCCCGGTGTCGGGGGTCATGGCGACGCTCCGGCGTCGGCGTCGGGGTCGGCGGGGCCGCCGGGCGGTCCGCCGGGCGGTCCGGCGGCGGGCGCACCCAGTCGAGCGCTCATGGGCGCGGCATCATCCACCGGGGGGAGCCACCGCTGGAAGGCTTCGCCGTAGATCTGCCAGATCGTCACGAAGAGCGCCGCCACGATGGGTCCCACGATGAAGCCCACGGCGCCGAAGAGCAGGATGCCCCCGAGGGTGCTGAGCAGGATGAGGAGGTCCGACATCTGGGCGTCCCGCCCGATGAGCCTGGGCCGGAGGAAGTTGTCGATGCTGCTCACCACGATGGCGCACCAGATCAGGAGCCCGATTCCCGCCGCCGCATCCCCCACCATGAACAGGTAGATCACCGCGGGAATCCAGATGAGGCTGGCCCCGATGGCGGGAATGATGGACAGGACAACCATGACCGTTCCCCAGAATGCGGGCCCGGGAACCCCGGCCACCCAGAAGGCCAGGCCGGCCACCCCTCCCTGGATCAGCCCGATGAGGAGGGAGCCCCGGATCGTGGCCCGGCTTACCGAGATGAAGCGCTCGAGGATCTCCTGCTTGTGCGCCGTATCGAGGGGGATGTAGCCGAGGATCGTCCGGAGGATGCCCGGTCCGCCCAGCAGGAAGTAGAAGAGGGCATATCCGAACACGAAGAGCTGCAGCAGCAGGCTGAGCGCCCCCCGGGTGGCGGCGGCCAGGACCCCCATGAGGGCCGGACCCGTTCGTCCCGCGGCCTCGCGGAGCTGTTCCGCGAGCGCGCCACCTTCCGGCATCAGGCGCCCGGCGAACGGGATCCGCTCGATCCGCGCCTGCAGCTGGTCCATCCGGCCCTCGGACTGGAACCAGACCTCGGCACCCTGGCTGATCTGCACCCCTTCGGAGGCCACGAGGGTCATGAATCCGGCGAGCGGAACCCCCACGACCACGAACAGGATCACGATGGTGAACGCCGCCGCCCGGCGCGCCCCCGAGCGAGCGCAGAGCCATTCGTAGAGCGGGTACGCGAGCCCGGCGAAGATCGCGCCGAGGAGGACCGCCAGCACGAACCGCTTGATGACGAAAAAGAAGAGGACCGAAACCCCGAGCGCCAGCACGACGAGAAATATCTGCTGGAAGCGGAGGCGGAGGGCCCCCGGCGGAGCGCCCGCTTCGGCCGGGGTGGGCCGGGGCATGGCGGGGGGCATGGCGGGGTGGTCACGGGGAGGCGTGCCCGGGCCCTGGCCCCCTTCCGGCAGAGATGCGCCGGAGGAGCCCGGGCGCGGAGGCTCACCGGGGGATGCGGGGGGAACGGGGGTCACGATGGTTCTTGAACCCCGCCCATGACCGGAGCGTTCCTGACCGGACCGGACGTTTCCGACATGGGCGGGACCGAGGATCAGAGGACTCGCCGACCGGAAATCACGCGGAGGAGCACCACGACGATGGCGATGACGAGAAGGATGTGGATGAGTCCGCCGGCGGAGAAGCCGCCGATGAAGCCGAGGGCCCAGAGAATGATGAGAACCAGGACGAGCGTCGTAAGCATGGTTGTCTCGCTGTGTCAGGGTGTGGATGGATGGTGTCAGGCTGCTCGAGGTCGTGCGGTCCGGAAACGTGGCCCACCTGGAAATCGTGGGGAACGGGGAAGAGTGCCCATCGTGAATGGATCGGATCTCGGCATCATGGCCGAACGCGCGAGAGGTCCCCTACGGCTGCGCGACCAGGTTCCCGGCCAGGTCGTCGGCCAGGCGCCGGAGCCCCTGGTCAAGAAGCCTCACCAGGCCGGCGAAGTCTCCGACGGTCCAGCCGTCCTCCCGGACCTCGGTGGTGCCCCGGGCGAGGAGGGATCCGTCCGAAGCCCGGAAGATCTCCCAGGTGGCCAGCAGGTGCGCCGCGCCCGCGCCACCTTCGATGTTCTCCGGCGCCGTCCCCTCGAAGCGGAGGATCTGGAGCTGGATGACCTGTTCCGGGGGTGTCCCTCCCGGCCACGGCGCCGTCACCACGCGATGCGTCGGGGCACGCGCCGCGAGGAGGCCGGCCACGTTCCGGTTGATGGCGCTGCCGAGATCCTCGCCCCACCGGTGATGTTCGGTGAACTCGACCTGATGTTCGCCCCGGCGGACCACGATGAACGGGGACGCCAGGTAGTCGGCGAGCCTCGGGAGGCGCAGTCCGACAACATGCGGACCGGCATCCGTCGCCGGACGGTCCGTCGCCGCGCGGTCCGCTGCCGCCCGGTCCGTCGCTGCGCGGTCCGCTGCCGCTGCGGACCCGCCGGACCCCAGCACGTAATGCTGCGGGGGGAGGGCGCCGCGGCTCAGGCTGAAGCATCCGCCCATGGAGAAGATGGCGGCGAAGATCAGAAGCCGGGTCATGTTTCGGGTCAGGTTCGGCACGGGGTCATCTCCTCGGCGGGCTGGTCCCGCGGATCAGCATGTCGGGGTTGCGTTCGAGGGTGATCACCAGGGTGCGAAGGGCGTCTGCCGCCTCCCTGAGGCTCGTGAGCGTCTGTTCCAGCCCGAACCCGATCCCCGAGTCCGTCGAGATGAGCCCCTGGGCATCCTCGATGGTCTTCCGGGCGGCCTGGAGGGTCAGGTTCGTCTCGGCCAGCGTTCCTTCCATGCCGGCCTGGAGCGGCCCGATGGCGTTGCCGAGGCGGTCGCTCAGCTCCTCGAACTCGACGAGGGTACGGTTGAACGACGCAGCCATTTCGGGGACCTGGTTGATGGCGGCCTGCAGCTCCGGGGAGCCCACGAGCCGCTCCACCGCCTGGGCCGACGCCACCACCGCCGCGTTCAGCCCCTGCATGTCGACCTCCTCGAGCATCTCGTTGACCCGGAAGAGGACCTGCAGCACGTCGGCCACGAGGCTTCCCGCCTCCGTGCCGAAGGCCGCGAGGAGTGACGGTGTGGTGGGGATCTCGGGGTACGGGCTCGTCCTGACCACCTGCGCGGGGGTTTCCCCGTCGGGTCGGAAGGTGAGCTCGATGTAGAGGATCCCGGTGACCAGGCTCTCCATCTGGAGCTGGGCCCGAAGCCCGTCGGCGATCTGGCTTCGGAGGACCTCGGCGTTGTCGAGCTGGAGGTAGT
>REBP01000080.1 GCA_007692665.1 Gemmatimonadales bacterium
CCCCGCCGGGCCCCCCGGGCCCGCGCCATCCCCCGTCCCCGGCCGGCCGGCGCGCAGGGTGGCCTGCTCGTACAGGGTGCCGGGCTCCTGACCATCGCCATCGTGGCGTTCCTGGCGCTCTTCCTGGCGGGATGCGGGAGCGACTCGGAAGCGGCGGCAGCCGGGAGTGCAGGCGCGGAGAGCACCGCAGCCGCATCGGCCGAGGCCACCGCCCTGGCCGGCGCCGCGTCGACGCGGACGCCGATCCCCCTCGATCACGGGGATCCCATCGCGATGCGGGTCTACGCCAGCCCCTCCTGCGGGTGCTGCTCGCTCTGGGTCGACCACCTGGAGGAAAACGGCTTCGACGTGGAAACCGTGCACCGCGAGGACATGGCCGACGTGAAGCGCAACTTCGGGGTGGCGGACCGCCTCGTGAGCTGCCATACCGGCATCGTGAACGGGTACGTCGTGGAAGGACACGTGCCCGCATCCGACATCCGCCGCCTCCTCGCCGAGTCCCCCGACAATGTCCGGGGACTGGCCGTGCCGGGGATGCCGGTGGGATCACCGGGCATGGAGGTGGGCGACCGCGTGGATCCCTACGACGTGGTGGCCTTCGCGGCCGACGGCTCCACCCGGGTCTTCGCCAGCTACGGGCGCTGAGAACCGGCGCGGAGAGCCGGCGCCCGACTACGTCGTCGGATGCTCCGGCGCACCGAAGGCCGCCGGGGCCCTGAGCACGCCGTCGGGGATCCCGAACGCCTCCACCAGCGCCACGGCGTCGGGGTGGATCTCCCGGCAGAGCTCGTTGACCAGCGCCCGGATGGCCCGGGTCTGCTGACCCTCCATGTAGCCGGCCTCGAGGAACCATCCGCGGTCCGCCTCCAGCCGCCAGAGCGCCCAGAGGGCCGACAGCGTGGTGAGCCGCTCCCGGACCCCGCCGGCTTCCGGCGCCTCGGCGGCGGCCTCGTGGAACCGCTCCAGGATCTCGGTCTCGGTGTGGGCGAGGGCCAGCGTGACCAGGTGGTCCTGGCACCGGTTCATGGCCTCGAAGGAATCGACGCCGTCGTCGAGCATGGACTTCAGGCGCCGGGCCACCGTCTGGAGAAGCCGTGACTCCCGGAAATGGAAGGCCTCCAGGTGGGTCCCCGGATCGCGCAGGTGGTCCGGCGACGTCCGCCGGGAGCGCACCGGGTTCCGGCGCGTGGCCTCGCTTCCGGCGCGGTCCGCCAGGTAGCGCACCATGGTCCTCAGGTTCAGGTCGCCCATCTCCTCGCGGTACTTCGAGAGAAGTCCCTTGGCCACCAGCTGCAGAAGCACGACGTTGGCGCCCTCGAAGGTCGTGAAGATGTCGATGTCGCGGCGGAGCTCGCCGAAGCGGTTCCCGGCCAGGTACCCGCGCCCGCCGCACGCCTCCCGGGACGCCTGGATCGTGTCCACCGCGTGGCGGGAGGCGTAGGCCTTGAGCCCGGCGGCCGAGACTTCCAGCCGCGCCTGGAGGTCGGCGGGTTCGTCCTCGTCCTTCGCGGCGTCCGACCGGTCGAGCTGTCCGGAGCGGGCCTCGTCGTAGGTGCGGATCAGATCCCGCACCGCGAAGTGGAGGGCGTAGCTCTCCGCCAGCCGGGGAAGGAGGAGGCGCTGCTGGGTCAGGTAGTCCAGCACCGGCACCTCGGGGGCCCCGGAGGGACCGAACTGCCGCCGGGTCGCCGAGTACGGGATGGAGATGGCCAGGGCCGTCTTGCCCGCCGAGACCGACGCCGCGGCCAGCGAGATCCGTCCGGTCACGAGCGTGCCCAGCATGGTGAAGAACCGCCGCCCCGACGACGGGATCGGACTCTCGTACAGCCCCTCGTCGGAGACGTTGCCGAACCGGTTCAGCAGGTTCTCGCGGGGGATGCGGACCCGGTCGAACGAGATGCGGCCGTTGTCCACGCCGTTCAGTCCGACCTTGAGCCCGCAGTCCTCGATGCTGACCCCGTCCATGAGCTTCCCGTCGGTATCGCGCAGGGGGACCAGGAAGGCGTGGACCCCGTGCTCCTCGTCGGCACCGTCTGCCGGGACATGAAGCTGGGCGAAGACGGTGGCCATGTGGCCGTCCTCGGCCGCGTTCCCGATCCAGTCCTTCCGGGCCCCGGGATGCGGGGTGTGGATCTCGAAGACGTCGTCGTCGGGGAGGTAGCGGGCCACGGTCTCGAGGTCGCGCACGTTCGAGCCATGGTTCACCTCGGTCATGGCGTAGCAGCCGGGAAGGTCGAGACGCCCGACCTTGCCGAGCCAGGCGTCGTGGTGCCGCCGGGTGCCGAGCTGGTAGATGCTCCCGCCGAAGAGCCCGAACTGCACGCCGTACTTGATGAGGAGGCTCAGGTCGCCGTAGCCCAGCGTCTCGAACACGACGATGGAGCCCGCCACGTCGCCCCCGCCGCCCACGCGCTCGGGATAGGCCACGAGCCCGAGCCCCTCGTCGGCGAGGCGCCGGAGCCCCCGGTAGGTCCGCTCCCGGTGCGCGGCCATGGGCTCGCCCGCCGCCCGCTCCTCCGGGGTGGGTGCCAGGTCGGGTTCCTCGAGGAGGCGCAGCACCTTTCCGCGGATCTCGCCCCACGGGCCGTCCAGCAGCCGTCGCATCCGGTGAACGTCGAAGGTGGCGGGTGTTTCCGCGGAAACGTCGGACGCATCGGGCAGGGGGGTCTCCCCTTCGAGCAGTGCCCGCGCCGACTCGCCGCCGAGCACCCCGAGAAGTTCCTCGACGCCCGCCAGCGTCCGCATCCCCTGCTCCGTGCTCCAGTGCTCCCCCGGAGATCCCTTGTCGGTACGGGCCTCGCCCTCGGACCGGGCCAGCGCGGCCCCCAGCCGCGCCAGCGAATGGCGTTCGCCGGCGGGCACGCTGCGGGCGACTTCGCGGATCCGGTCCCGCAGCCCGGCCAGCGCCGATGCCGAGGGCGGGGCGTCGGGCTGGAGCCAGCTCTCGAGGATCTCCAGCGAGGCGGCCGAAAGCGTCTTCTCGTCGCGAACGTAGTCCCGGATGCGCTCCAGTTCGCCCGGCGACAGGTCACCGTCCGCCCAGGCCACGTAGACCAGCGGGAGGAAGGACACGAGTTCGACGTTGCCCGCAGGCCAGGGGCGGGGGTGGGACGCGGCGGCGTAGGAGGAGCTCATGGCGGCGACCGGGGAGGCGGGGGAGGACGGGCAGTGGCAGGCGAGTGGCGGGCGACGGGCCCGTCACGCGCACAGACCAAGTACGGTTCCGGCGGCGCTTCGTTCCCTGTCCCGCGGTCGGCCCGACGGCGTCCCGGGCGGCGGTGCCTTGACCGGTGCGCCGGGGTTCCCCCACCATGGTATGCTTCGCGCGGTGCGTTTCACATGAAACGTTTCACATGAAACGCCTGCGGACCGACTCCAGCGCGCTCCGCGCCCATCCCCAGCCGAGCCCTCGTGCTTCCATGACCCCTGAAACCGCCTCCGGGACCTCGA
>REBP01000016.1 GCA_007692665.1 Gemmatimonadales bacterium
AGAAGGGCATCGCCCCGGACCGGCACGCCCTCCTGGGCATCCCACCGCCCGATGAGGGGGCCGGCCCCGTGCCCGTGGTCCCCGATGGGGTGCGTGTAGATCGTCCCGTCGATCCCCTCGGCGCGCATGCGCTCCAGCGCCGCAGCCAGGATCTGGTTGCCGGACCGCCCCGGCTCCATTTCGGCCAGGAGGATGTCCTGCAGCCGGTTGGCCGTGGCCAGGCAGGCCTGGAGGCCGGCGGGCACCCCGGTCTCTCCTTCGCGCAGGACGTAGCCCATGTGCTGCGTGTCGGTGGCGAGGCCGAAGGCGGTCACGCCCACGTCGGTCCAGAGCACGTCGCCCCGCTGGATCATCCCCCGCCCCGGCATGGGGTAGAGTTCCCCCGCTCGCTGGAGCGAGACCGAGGGCTGGAACCAGGTCGTCCACCCCAGGTCGCGGATCCTCTCGCGGAACCACCAGGTCACGTCGTCGGTGGTGGTCTCGCCCGGCGTGATGACTGCGTTCGAGAAGGCCTCGGAGATCATGGCGTGCACGGTCTCCATGATCTGGCGGTAGCGGGGCATCATCTCGGGAATGCGGTGGGCGATGTACTCCATGGCGAGGCGGGGTTCCCGGCGTACGCGCTCGGCGTACGGGCCCAGCGCCCGCTCCATGGCTTCCCACTCCCCCGCCCCCAGGCCGTCGGAGAAGGCCCAGTCCTCGTCGATGTTCACGACGATGTCCGCCGGATCCCGGTCCTCCACCAGTTCGCGGAGAAGCGCCCACTGCTCGTCGCCCCAGAGTTCGCCCGTCTCGGCCGTGGGGGCGGGGCGCGAGGACCGGAAGGCCTGGAAGATGCCCCCCTGGTCACCGCCCCCCAGCGCCAGCCGGTCGAATCCGCCGTCCGGGGTCCGGTGGAAGACGTAGATCGACCTGCGGCGCGCGGCGAAGGTCGTGGGCGACGTCATGGACCAGAACACCGGATCCTCGCCGTATTCCCGCATGGAGAGAATCCACATCTCCACGTCGTACTCGGCCATGAGCGCGGGAAGGACTTCGGTAACCCGCTTCCTGACCCAGGCCTGCCGCTCGTCGGCCTCCTCGCGGAGGGACGGAAAGGCGTGATACCGGGCCGGCGCCTCCGTCATGGGCGGAACCGTGACGGGAGCCTGGGCGGCGGCGGGGGCAGGGCCGAGGACGAACGTCGCGAGGAGGAGAGGCGCAGACAGGAGAGACGCGAGGGGGAACAGGCCCCCGGGGAGCGTCCGGCGGGGTCGGGAGAGGATTCCGGGCACGGGGGTGCGCCTCCAGGATGCGGTGGATTCCAGGAAGGGGCGCCCCCCGGACGGGAGACGCCCCTTCGACGACGCTGAACGCCTCGCCTCAGGCGGCGGGACCAGCCTTCCCCACGCGGTCGGACGCGCGCTCGGCATACTTCTCGAAGTTCTCGCGGAACATCCCGGCCAGCTTCCTCGCCGCCTCGTCGTAGGCGTCGCCGTCGGCCCAGGTGCTGCGGGGGGTCAGGACGTTGCCGGGCACCCCCGGAACTTCCGTTGGGACATGCAGCCCGAAGATCGGGTCCTCCTGCGTCGCCACCGTGTCCAGGTCACCGCGGAGGGCGGCCCGGATCATGGCCCGCGTGTGCGCGATCTTCATCCGGCTTCCCACGCCGTAGCCGCCACCGGACCAGCCCGTGTTGACCAGCCACACACGGGAGCCGTGCTCCTTGAGCATCCTTCCCAGCATCTCGGCGTACTCCGCCGGGTGCCGGGGAAGAAACGGGGCTCCAAAACAGGCCGAGAAGGCGGCCTTCGGCTCCGTGACCCCTCGTTCGGTGCCGGCGACCTTCGCCGTATACCCGGACAGGAAGTGGTACATGGCCTGGTCCGGGCTCAGCCGCGCGATGGGGGGAAGCACCCCGAAGGCATCGGCGGTGAGGAAGATGACATTTTCCGGATGACCACCCCGGCCCGGGAGAACGGCGTTCGGGATGTAGTGGATGGGGTACGAGGCCCGCGTGTTCTCCGTGATGTCACCATTACCGAACTGGATCTCCCGGTCCGGCTCGGACAGGATCACGTTCTCGAGGATGGTCCCGAACATCTGGGTGGCCTTGAAGATCTCGGGCTCGGCGTCGGGGGAGAGGTTGATGACCTTGGCATAGCACCCCCCCTCGAAATTGAAGATGCCGTCCGGGCCCCATCCATGCTCGTCGTCTCCGATGAGCCCCCGCTCGGGGTCGGCGGAGAGGGTGGTCTTCCCCGTCCCGGAGAGCCCGAAGAAGAGGGCAACGTCGCCGCCCTCTCCCACGTTCGCCGAGCAGTGCATCGGGAGGATGTCCTGTTCGGGCAGGATGTGGTTCATGACGGAGAAGATGGACTTCTTGATTTCTCCGGCGTAGTTCGTCCCCCCGATCACGACCTCGCGCTCGGCGAAGTTCACCACGACGAAGGTGGCGGAGCGGGTCCCGTGCCGCGCCGGATCCGCCTGCAGCGAAGGGGCGTGCAGCACGGTGAAGTCGGGCCGCACGCCGCGGAGCTCGTCGGCGGTGGGGCGAAGGAACATGTTGTAGGCGAAGAGGCTGTGCCACGCGTTCGGGGTCACGACCCGAACATTCACGCCGGCCTTCGGATCCTCCCCCGCCCGCGCATCCCGCACGAACAGTTCACGTCCGTTCAGATGGTTCACCACGTCGGCCCGGAGGGCGGCGTAGTGCTCCGGTGACATGGGGACGTTCACCTTGCCCCAGTCCACCGTCTTCTCGGAAGTGGGCTCCCGCACGATGAACTTGTCGTTGGGAGAACGGCCGGTGTGAGGAGCCGTCACGGCGGCGAATCCGCCCATGTGTGCCAGGCGACCCTCGTCGCGGCGCAGCGCCTCCTCGTACAGCTGCACGGGGGAGAGATTCCAGTGCACCGGACGGGACGGGTCCAGCCCGTGGATATCCAGGCCGAAGGAACTCTTTGGGTTTGGGCTCGCCTGCGGCGCGTCTTCAACCTGCTGTGACATGGGTTTCGCGTCCTTGGGATGTGAAATGAGAGCGAGGCGTTCCCCCCTGCCTCACCGGCTCCAGGTGGAACCCTTCCGACCTGTTCGCAAATCTTCTGCCAGCACTCGGGCATGACCCTAAGTTTGGGGCGAACGGCGCTGCGCGTCCACTGATGCCACCGTGACGAGGTTCACGATGTCCTGCGTCGTCGAGCCCCGCTGGATCACGTGGATGGGATTGGCCATCCCCAGGAGCACGGGGCCGATGACCTCCGCGCCTCCCAGCTGGGAGAGAAGTTTGTACGAGACGTTTGCCGACGCCAGGTTCGGAAAGATCAGGATGTTGGCCGGTTCCTTGAGGTCGCTGAACGGATAGGTCCCGGACAGGAGCTGGGCGTTCACGGCGGTATCGGCCTGCATCTCGCCGTCCACCACGAGGTCCGGATCCGC
>REBP01000162.1 GCA_007692665.1 Gemmatimonadales bacterium
AGGACGATACTGGCCGGCGACCTGGTGCGATGGTTCGACATGTTGCGGCCTCCTGATGAGCTGGGGTGGCCTAGAGTCATACGCATGTATGAAACGTGGGAAAAGCGTCGGGCGTCGTCAAGATGCCCGCCCCATCATGCTGTTCCCCGGGCATGGCGGCCGGGGGGCGGGTCCCCGCGCCTTGGATGGATGGATACCCCGGACGACCATGACGACCACTTCGGCTTCCGGCAAGGACGAGGAGATGGCGTCCGATGCGAGCGACTGCCGGCAGTCCGCCACCGAAGACTGGAATGGGAGAGTTACAAGATCCTGTCGAACCCATCATGAGATCGAAGTCTGGAGCGAACACATTATACGCGCAGGTTCGCCACCAGGATCATCTCAGATGGAGTCGGAGTCATGTGGTTGCCTCGTGCGCAGTCAGCAAAGTGGTATGTAATGGCAGTGGCATTATACATGGTGTGCATTCCTTCAGGACAGTTGCACGCCGATGTGATGCCCATTGGCGGGACCATGACCGAAACAGGGGCCCTGACCGGGGTCGTGACCAACCAGCAGGGCCATGTCCTCCGCGGCGCCCTGGTACGCGTGCCCGCGCTCAACCGCTCGGAGTCGACCAACGACCGGGGCGAATACCGCTTCGACCGGCTTCCCGAGGGGGAGCACGAGCTGGTGGTGACGTACCTCGGATACGGAGAAGTCCGCCGCACGGTCCAGATCGGAAGCGCTGCGACGAAGAGGCTGAATCTCGAGATGGAGGTCTCGGCCATCGCCCTGGCCGGCGTGCAGGTCTCGGTGTCCGAGCGCTACACGCAGAGCGACGCCATCAACGAGCAGCGGACGGCCGCCTCCATCCGGAACATCGTCTCGCGTGAACAGATGGAGCGGTTTCCCGATGCCCACGTCCCCGACGCCATTCGCCGCATCCCGGGTGTCGCGGTCTCGCTGGACCGGGGCGAGCCCTCCGGGATCTACGTTCGCGGCCTGAGCCCCTCGATGACCACCGTCGAGATCGACGGGCAGCGGGTGCCTTCGACGAGCAACACGGGCCGAGCCGCCAGCCTGGGGGGGATCAACGCCGAGATGATCGAATCGCTCGAACTGGTCAAGGCGGTCACCCCCGACATGGACGCCGACGCCACCGCCGGCGCCATCCGCCTCCGGTCCCGGCGACCGGCGAGCTCCTCGCTCCAGGGGAATCTCAATACCGACTACCAGACGCTCACAGGGGAGCCCGGCTACCGGGGCTCGCTCAGCTACGCCAACCGGATCGGTGCCACGTCCTTCGTTCTCGGGGCCAACTACTCGGAACAGGACCACACGAACGACGACCTCCAGTACACGTGGCGAAACGAGACCTTCGAGCACGGCGAGGAGAGGATCCTGAACCGGCTGCGGGTTTCGGTCTACCCGGAGCGCCGGGTCCGGTCCGGCCTCGACGGGCGCGTCGAGCACCGGCTCGCGGACCACTCTCTCTTCTTTGTCCGAGGCCTCTCGTCCTGGCATTCGCAGAGAGCGGAGCGGCACCGGTACCAGGTCGAGCTCCACCGCGGCACCTTCACATCCCCCACCGAGGCCATCGGGGGGCGCGCCGAGCGGCAGTCCCGGGAATACGAGCGGAACCGGAACATCCACTCCCTGACCACCGGAGGGGAGCACCAGCTCTCCAATCTCAACCTGGACTATGCCCTGGGCTGGTCGCGCTCCATCCGCCACGAGCCGTACCGGGACTACCTGGCGTTCCGGCACAGCGACGGCGTCGACGCCCGCTTCACCCGCGACGACCGCCTCCTTCCGGGCCTCGAGTTCATCAACGGGACCTCGGTGGATCAGCCGGAGGACTTCGCGCTCCTGTACTTCGAGACCCGGCCGGACTTCATGCGCGACCACGAGCGCACGGCCCAGGTCAACCTGGAGCTTCCCTTCGACGTGGGGAACAGCTCCGGATCGCTCCGCGTCGGGGGCAAGTGGGCGGACAAGGACCGGGTGCGGGACTACCCCCGCGTCCGCTTCGAGGACATGGACCTCCCCTTCTCCCTGGCCGACATGAACGCGGGCACCCCCTACGGTCGCCCGATCGCCGACGGCCGCTACGACCTGGGCGAGATCGTGAACTGGACCGACGCCCGAGCCTGGGTGGCCGAGAACCGGGACCTCATGGCCTCCCGCGCCGACCGGACACACGGCTACGACGTCGACGACTACGAGGCCGGCGAAACCGTGGCCGGTGGGTACTTCATGGGCACGCTGGATGTGGGGCCGGTCCGGTTCATCGGCGGCGCCCGGTACGAGAACACGCGCCTGCGCTACCTGGGCAACCAGGTCATCTACGACGACGCGGGAGACTACCGTGAGACCATCGAGGCCGGTTCGAGCCAGAACTACGGTGACCTCTTCCCGATGCTGAACGCCCGGTGGGAGCTGAGTGACAACTCCCGGCTCCAGGCGTCCTGGTCGAACACCATCATTCGTCCCAGCTTCATCTCCATTGCCCCCTACGAGGTGCTGGACTTCGAGGATCAGTCGATCCGGCGCGGAAACCCGGAGCTCCCGCCGGCGCGCTCCATCAACCTCGACCTGATGCTGGACCACTACTTCCAGTCGGTGGGCTTCCTTTCGGCCGGGGTCTTCATGAAGCGCCTGGCGGACTTCCCCTTCACCTTCCGCACCACCATCGACGACCCCGCCTCCCCCTTCGACGGCTTCGACTTCCGGGAGCCCGCGGCAGGCGACGCCGCCACCGTCTACGGCGCCGAAATGGCATGGCAGCAGCAGCTCCAGTTCCTGCCGGGTCACTGGAGCGGACTCGGGATCCACGCCAACTACACCTGGACCGGCAGCTCCACGGACTTCGGTGAGCCGGCCTACGACGAGCGAAACCTGCCCATGCCCCGCCAGGTCCCGCACATCGCCAACCTGGGCGTGACGTACGACCTGGGCGGCTTCTCGGGCACGGTCTCGTGGAATTACCAGGGGACCCAGCTGTACTCCGTGGAAGGCAACGCGGAAAACGACCGCTGGCTGGACAGCCGGTATCAGCTCGACCTCTCTGCATCGCAGCAGCTGCGCAGCGGACTGCGCCTCATTGCCGAGGTGAACAACCTCACCGGGCAGGATCAGCTCCGGTACCGGGGCACGGAGGACTTCCCGGACCGCTACAACATCTACGGCACGCGCCTCCAGACCGGAGTCCGCTGGAGCTTCTGACCTGCACCCGTCCCGGGGGGCGTCTCCGCGGAGACGTCTTCCGGGCGGGGGTGGGATGTGGGGGATGCGGGGAAGACTGCATCCTGCGCACGACAACACAGGCGCGGGTGGCCGGAGGCCCTGACCATGGAGTCGGGAGCCCGGTCCCCGCGCCTCGCGCATGAACCGGTTCCGCTTGCGGGGTGGGAT
>REBP01000015.1 GCA_007692665.1 Gemmatimonadales bacterium
CCCCAGCGCACGCGGGTCACCCCCCCGGTGGCCGAGATGATCCGGATCCTGGGGCTCGGCGACCGCATGGTGCAGGTGCCCCCGGACATCCCGCTCTTCGTGTTCCGGCGCGGGAAGCTCCGGCAGGTTCCGTTTCGGCCCGGCGACCTGCTCCGGACCGACCTCCTCACCGTGGGGGGGAAGCTGCGCCTCCTCTTCGAGCCCTTCACCGGCCCGTACCGGCGGGGCGAGACGGTGGGCGAGTTCCTGACGCGGAAGTTCGGGCGGGAGGCGTACGAAGGGGTCATGGGGCCGCTCTTCGGCGGGCTCTACGGCTCCGACCCCGGCGAGATGTACGTGCGGCACTCCCTGGCCGAGACCATGGGGAGCTTCGGGGTCTCGAAGAGCATCATGGGAGGGTTTCTGCTGGGCCGGTTCAACCGGGCCGCGACGCCTCCGGCCACGTCGTTCACGAACGGCATGCAGGAGTTCACCGACGCCATGGCCGCGAAGCTGGGGGAGCGGCTGCACCTGGGGCTCGGGGCCATCGGACTGCGGCCGGCAGGGAAGGGCGGCGCGTCCGGGTGGATCGTCACCACCCAGGCGGGCGATGAGCGCCACTACGACGAGGTGGTCATCACGATCCCGGCCGAGCCCGCGGCGGCGCTCCTGGCCCCGGTGTCGGAGGAGACGGCGCGACGGCTCGATCACCTGCGGTACAACCGCCTCGCCATGGTCCACATGGTGGGCGAGTGCGACCTGCACGGGCTGGGCTACCAGGTGGGCTACGGCGAGGGGCTCCGCACCCGGGGCGTGACCTGGAACGCGTCGGCGCTGGGGCGAGACGGTGTCTACACCGCCTTCCTGGGCGGGGCGCGGGACCCGGGCATGCTGGAGCGAACCGACGAGGAGATCGGCGAGACGGCGCGGACCGAGTTCGAGGCCGTCACCGGGTGCCGGGCACGGGTCGTGGCCGTGAACCGGACGCGGGTGCCGTCGTGGGACCGGAGCTGGGAAGCCCTCGAGGGGCTGGAACTCCCGCCGGGGCTCCACCTCTGCACGAACTACGAGTCGCGGGTGGGGATCCCGGGACGGCTGGGGCGGACCCGGGCGCTGGCGGCGGCGCTGGCGGCGGCAGCGTCCGGAGCGACCTGACCGGGGCCTCCCTGACCGGAAACGAAAGAACGTGGCGCGGGGGTCCCTGATCCCCACGCCACGTTCTCTTTCAGGCCTGAAGTCGGCCCCCGGTCCTCAGCGAATACGCTTCGGATCCGCGGAGACAGGCGGCGCGCCGGGCTGCTGCGCCCTGGTCGACGCCATCGTCGGCGCCGTGGTCTGTTCCCGGGTCCGGGTCCGATCCTCGTCCGGCTCCTGGTCGCTCGGGACGTCCGATTCCGAGGCGACGGCAATGTCCTCCGCATCGAAGCGCTCGTAGATCTCCTTGGCCCGGTCGACCTCGTCCGAGTCCGTCGTGTGTACGGCGATCAGGATGTTGCCATCCTTGATCTTGCCCTCGTAGCGCTTGGCTTCGAGTTCGGGAATGCCCATCCCGATCAGCGCGCCGGTGATGCCGCCAACGGTGGCGCCGACTGCGGCGCCGCTCAGGGCCCCCATGATGGGGCCTGCAGCGAGAAAGGGACCGACGCCAGGAATCGCCAGCAGCCCGAGACCGGCCAGGAGGCCCAGCCCCCCGCCGACAACGCCGCCTGCGCCGGCCCCGGCGGTCGCGCCTTCCGGGGCCTTCGTGTTCTTTTCGTGGGCGAAGTCACGCGAGGTCGACTTGTCGGGAAAGAGCGCCGAGATGTGGTTGTCGTGGAAGCCGGCCTGCTTGAGGGCCTCGACGATCTGGCCGGCGACGGGCTCGTTCGGTGCGATGCAGATTACGGACTTGCTCATTTGAATCTCCAGATACTGGTGGGAGTGCATTCGATGTTTCGATGCAGGGTGACGTCGGGGCCGGTTGGCCGCCGATCCGTCAGGAGCGGTCCGTCAGGGGTTGACCACGAGATGATTGACGACGCGTTCGGCGCCGACGACTGCGGCGGCCTTCGATGCGATCGCGTCCTTCTCCGCCTGCGACCTCACGTCACCGCGAAGCGTGACGGTGCCCGTGTTGTCGGTGACGATCGTGGCGTTCTTGGCCGTGGTGGACAGTGCATCGTCCTCCATGACGGCACGCCGGATGCTGGCGGTGATGTCCATGTGCTCGGACGCGTTCGACTGATTGACTGCCGTCGTCTGGCTCCCACGGGCCGACGGATCCGCAGTCGTCCTTGCGGACGTCGCGGTGGCGTCGGTGTCGGTGTCGGTGTCGACGCGCGGGGAATCCGTGCGGTCGCACGCGACAAGCGCGAGCGATCCGACGACACCGGCAAGTGCGATGGAGCGAGTGATGCGATTCATGTAGGCTGATCTCCCTTGTGCGGTCCCGGTGATACCGCGGTGATTGGAACGCTCAGGAGAGTGGCAAGACACGAGCCGTAATCACGCAATACCGCAAGGCGCACGTGGGCAACGGGTTGGCGCCAGGCGTCCACAGAGGCATGCCGCCTCTTGTGAAATCCCATGACCCGAAGTTGCAACGGGATTGAACGAAGGGAGGTCAGCCGCCTCCCCCGAAGCTCCCGTCAGGCTCGCCTGGCCGCATCCGCCAGCCCCGCCGGCCGCGGAGCCGCCTCGTCCCGGGGAAGGGAGTTCAGACAGTAGGTCCCCGGCTCCGGCCGGCACCGGCAGGGTCCGAAGCGGAAGCCCACCGGGTTCGAACCGGCGTCGGGGGTAGCCGGACCGCCCGCGCCGGCACCCCTCCCGGAGTCGGCAACCACGCCGGTGAGGAAGGGCTCCATGAGGTCGGCGAGCACCTTCGGGTAGCGCGGGTCGCCGTGGGGGATCGGGACCCGGTGGAAGGCCAGGCCCCGATCTTCGGCCTCCTCCCGGAGTTCATGGTCCAGCTCCGCCAGCGTCTCGGACTGCTCGTGCATGAACGAGACCGGGTCCACGACCACCGTGTCCGCATCCACCGACGCGATGACCTTCTCGATGTCGGGCTCGGTCCACGCGATGCGGCGGTTCGTGTGGTTCTGGAAGCCCAGCGAGTAGGCCTCGTCCCCCAGGCCCAGCAGCGCCGCCACCTCGGAGCAGAATTCGTCCACATACCGGGCGTACCCGCTTCCTGCCTCCAGGTACTTGATGGGGGTGCCGTGGGCCGAGAAGACGAGGCGGGTGCGCGGGTCCGTCAGGTCCAGCCCCGCGTCGGCTACCACCTTCCGGATGGCGTCGGCGCGCATCTCGAGGTAGCCGGGGTGACGGTGCCAACCGGTGAGCCCCTCGAAGGTCACGTCGTCCCATCCGAGGTCGGAAATGGCGCGGGCCACGTCGTTCAGCGCCGCCACGTTGGTGGAGTGGCCGCAGAGGGGGTAGAC
>REBP01000149.1 GCA_007692665.1 Gemmatimonadales bacterium
TCCCCAGATCCAGGCCGCCTCCGGCGTGGAGTTCCGGGACTTCGTCTTCCGGAACTACGTCTTCGTGGGCTGGAACTCGAGGCGACCGCAGCTCGCCGATGCCAGGGTCCGACGGGCGCTGACGCTGGGGACCAACCGCGACGAGATCATCGAGGCCCTCCTGCGCGGCTACGGGCAGGTGGCCAACTCCGGTGTGCCCCCCTTCCACTACGCCTACTACGAGGGCGTCCAGGACTCCCTGCGCTACAATCCCGACGAGGCTCGCCGCCTCCTGGACGAGGCGGGCTGGTCGGAGATGGGTGCCGACGGGATCCGGAGCCACACCGACGGCACCCGGATGGAGATTCGCATCAAGTACAACCAGGGGAACCAGCAGCGCCAGGACATGGCCGAGATCATGCAGTCCCAGCTTCGGCAGATCGGGGTGGCCGTGCGCCCCCAGGTCGTGGAGTGGGCCACGCTGATCAGCCAGATCAACGACGTGGAAACGCGTGACTTCGACGGGGTCGTCATGGGATGGGTCACGGAGTTCAAGGTCGACGACCACGACCTCTTCCACTCCTCCAAGGTCGACACCCCCTACGGCTGGTCCGGCACCCGCAACCCCGCCCTCGACGTCCTCCTCGACACGCTTCAGCTCATCACCGACCGGGAGGAGGCCCTGCCCCTCTGGCGCGAGTACCAGTACGAGGTGATCCGCGAGCAGCCCTACACCTTCCTGTTCTACCCGCAGCGACTCGCCGGGCTGAACACCCGCCTCCGCGACGTGGAACTGGACGTGCGCGGAGAGTGGGTGAACATCCACGAGTGGTGGATTCCGGCGGAGGCGCGGGGGCGGCGCTGAGGCCCGGGGCCTCCCGGCCCTGACCTCGGATCCCCCCTCCGCCCGCTCGCCCCCCCGTCATGGGAGCCTACCTCCTCCGCCGCCTCGCGGGTGCCGTGCCCCTCGTGCTGGGCATCGCCACCATCGTGTTCTTCGTGGTGAACCTCGCGCCCGGAGACCCGGCCTCGCTGTACTCGTCGCCCAGCGTGTCGCCCCAGGCCCTGGAACAGATGCGTCAGAACATGGGGCTGGACCAGCCCGTCCACGTCCGGTACGTCCGGTGGATGGGGGCCATGTTCCAGGGCGACTTCGGCGTCTCCTTCGCCCGGAGCCAGCCCGTTCGCGACGTCGTCCGCCAGATCCTTCCCAACACGCTGGTGCTGTCGTTCGCGGCCATTTCCCTGGCCTTCGTCGGGGGGATCCTCATCGGGATCTTCCAGGCCATGCGGCAGAACACCGCCACCGACAGCACGCTGAGCGTCGTCGCCCTCTTCTTCTACTCCATGCCGTCGTTCTGGCTCGCCCTCATGCTGATCCTGATCTTCAGCCTGGTGGCCCGGAACGTCTGGGGCTGGCCCTTCTGGTTCCCGGCGTCGGGCATGACCTCGGTGGAATACGCCTTCCTGACGCCCGGCGAACAGTTCCGCGACCGCCTCATGCACCTGGCCCTCCCCGCCACCTCCCTGGCGCTGGTCCTCGCCGCCGGCATCGCCCGCTACATGCGCGGGAGCATGCTCGAGGTCATCCGGCAGGACTTCGTGCGCACCGCCCGGGCCAAGGGTCTCCCCGAGCGCACCGTCATCTTCAAGCACGCGCTCCGGAACGCGCTGATCCCGGTGGTGACCCTGCTGGGGCTCTACCTCCCCTTCCTCTTCAGCGGCACCGTCTTCATCGAGACGGTCTTCGCCTGGCCGGGCATGGGAAAACTCGTGGTGGACGCCATCTTCGCCCGGGACTACCCCGTCGTCATGGCCGGCGCCTTCATCTTTGCCGTCATGGTGGTCATCGGAAACCTGGTGGCCGACATCCTCTACTCGGTCATCGACCCCCGGATCCGCTATGACTGAGCGGCTCTCGGGAGGGGCGGAGCGCGGGGAACTGGTCCCGGTGGCCGGCGAGCTTTCGGCGGCGGGAGCGGGGGCAGGGGCCCTTCCTTCCGGGGATGCGAGGCGTGCACCGAGGCTGAGGGGCGGACGGGGGCTCGCTGCCGTCTTCCCGGGCCTCCCGCAGCTCCTGGCCGGCCGGGTGGCGGCAGGCGGGTACGCGCTCCTCCTCTGGCTCGCCCTCCTCGGACTCGTGGTCTGGCGGTGGGAGCGCGTCGTGGCGGCCCCCATGGGTCCGCTGGACCACCAGCTGGCGCTCCTCACCCTGGTGGCCGGTCTGGCCGCAGCGTGGACCTGGGCCTTTCGCGACGCCGCGAAGGGCGCCGCCCCCCTCCCCCACTCCCGGAGCCAGTGGGGGCTCGCGACCCGGGCCTTCCGGAAGAACCGGACGGCGGTGGCCGCCCTCATGGCCATCGTGTCGCTCTACCTGGTGGCGCTCCTGACGCCCTTCCTGGCGCCCTTCGATCCGTCGTTCCAGGGGGACCTGGTGACAACGAGGCTCCAGGCGCCGTCGGGGCCCCACCCGCTGGGGACCGACCAGTTCGCCCGCGACATCCTCTCCCGCATCCTCTACGGGTCCCGGGTGTCGCTCTCCATCGGGCTCATCGCGGTGTCGATCTCCATCACCATCGGGACGCTTCTGGGGGCACTGGCCGGTTTCATCGGGGGGGCGCTGGACTCGGTGATCATGCGCTTCGTCGACATGGTGATCTCGTTCCCCCGGCTCATCCTCCTCATCACGATCATCGCCCTCTTCGAGCCCACGATCTTCCTCATCGTGGCGGTACTGGGGCTCACCCAGTGGCCCCAGGTCACGAGGATCGTGCGGGGCGAGGTGCTGAGCCTCCGGGAGCGGGAGTTCATCCAGGCCGGGCGGGCGCTGGGCTTCTCGCAGGGAAGGATCATCCTCCGCCACGTGATCCCCAACGTGCTGGCCCCGGTCATCGTGGCGGCGACGCTGGGCATCGGCGACACCATCGTCCTCGAGGCCGGTCTCTCCTTCCTCGGCCTGGGGGTCCAGCCTCCGACGCCGTCGTGGGGGACCATCGTGGCCGACGGGCGCAACAACCTGCTCGGGGCCTGGTGGATCTCGACGTTCTCTGGGCTCGCCATCGTGTTCACCGTCGTCTCGTTCAACCTGGCCGGCGACGGCCTGCGCGACGCCCTGGACCCGCGGCAGAGGAGCTGACCCGGCCATGAGCGACGACGCATCATGAGCGCGCACGAGTCGGGACCGCACGAGTGGGGACCGCACGGGCCGGGGACGGCGGCGAGCCCCCGGGAATCGGGGACCCCCATTCTCGAGGTCGAGAACCTCCGGACGTGGTTCACCTCGGAGGCCGGCACGGCGAAGGCGGTGGACGGCGTCTCCTTTCACGTGGAGGCCGGCGAGACGCTGGGGATCGTGGGGGAGTCGGGGTGCGGCAAGACCGTCACGTCGCTGTCGATCATGGGGCTCATTCCACAGCCCCCGGGCAGGATCGTGGAGGACTCGTCCATCCGCTTCCGGGGGCAGGAACTGACCACCCTTCCGGCGCGTGAATTCCGTCGCATCCGCGGCAACGAGATCGCCATGATCTTCCAGGAGCCCATGACGTCGCTGAACCCGGTCTACACGGTGGGCGACCAGATCCGCGAGTCGCTTCGGCTGCACCGGAAGATGGGGCGGAAGGAGGCGCGGGCGGCGGGGGTGGCGGCGCTCCGCGAGGTGGGGATTCCCGAGCCGGACCAGCGCTTCGACGAATACCCGCACCAGCTGTCCGGGGGGATGCGGCAGCGGGTCATGATCGCCATGGCGCTGTCGTGCGAGCCCGACCTCCTCATTGCCGACGAGCCCACCACGGCGCTGGACGTGACGATCCAGGCGCAGATCCTGGACCTGCTGGCGGAACTCCGGTCGCGACGGGGGATGGCCATGCTCCTCATCACCCACGACCTGGGGGTGGTGGCCGAGGTGTGCGACCGGGTCCTGGTCATGTATGCCGGGCAGGTGGTGGAGTCGGGGAGCGTGGAGGACATCTTCCACCGGCCGCGCCATCCGTACACGCGGGGCCTCCTGGCGTCGCTTCCGCGCCTCGAGGACCGGGGGCGGCGGCTGCAGCCCATCGAGGGGACCGTGCCGAGCCCGGTGAACTGGCCCCGGGGCTGCAGGTTCCGGGACCGGTGTCCCCATGCATGGGAGCGGTGTGCGGCGGAGATGCCGCCCCTGATCCCGACGCCGGGAGGGGGCGCCGATCGGGCCAGCCGATGCTGGCTCGAGGAGGAGCCGGAGCGGGCCCGGGCCGCAACGGACGGGAGGTCGGGATGAGCGACGGCGAGCGGAAGGGCGAGCCCCTGCTCTCGGTGCGGGGACTGCGCAAGTACTTCCCCGTGAAGAAGGGCATCCTCCCGGGTGCACGGGCCCAGGTGAAGGCGGTGGACGGGGTATCGTTCGACATCCATGCCGGTGAGACGCTGGGGCTGGTGGGGGAGTCGGGGTGCGGGAAGTCCACCACCGGGCGGACCCTCCTGCGCCTGCTCGAGCCCACCGAGGGCGAGATCCGGTTCGGGGGGGAGGATGTGCGGGCCATGGGCGAGAAGGAGCTCCGTGCCCTTCGCAGGCGGGCACAGATCGTCTTCCAGGACCCGTTCTCGTCGCTGAACCCGCGCCTCACGGTGGGGCACATGCTCACCGAGGTCCTCAAGGTCCACCGTCTTCACGGCGACGCCCGTGGGCGTCGGAAGCGTGCCGCCGAGCTCCTGGACGTGGTGGGGCTCCTTCCCGAGCACGCGGACCGGTACCCGCACGAATTCAGCGGCGGGCAGCGCCAGCGCCTGGGGATCGCCCGGGCACTCTCGGTGGAGCCCGAGTTCATCGTGTGCGACGAACCGGTTTCTGCGCTGGACGTGTCGGTGCAGGCCCAGGTCGTGAACCTCCTCAAGGATCTGCAGGAGGAGTTCGGGCTGACCTACCTGTTCATTGCCCACGACCTGGCGGTGGTGGAGCACGTGAGTGACCGCGTGGCGGTCATGTACCTGGGGAAGATCGTGGAGATGGGGCCCGCCGACGTGCTGTACCGGGACCCGAAGCACCCCTACACCCGTGCGCTCCTGTCGGCGGTGCCGAGGCCCGACCCGTCGCGGCGAGCCGACACGGGCAGAATCGTCCTCGAGGGAGACGTCCCCAGTCCCATGGATCCGCCCTCGGGCTGCCCCTTCCATCCCCGGTGCTGGCACCCGGACCGGGACGAGGCATGCGCACGCATCGTACCCCCTCTCGATCCCACTCCCGACGGAACGTCACGGACGGTGGCCTGTATCAAGGTCGAAACATCCACAGGTCATCACTCTTGACACCTTGGACGGCGCACCTCATTATGCGACCTTCCTAATCTCGAAGCAGGCTCCCCGACATGGGCACGTTGCCGACGTCGGAAACCCCTCAGACCTGCAACCCAACGGCAGGAGGTCCTCTTGGTCGGTCCCACTCAGCTCTACGGCGCACTCCTTCAGGCTCCCGGAGTAGTTGACTTGTCAGATGCGACCTTTGGCGAACTGGCTGCGTTCGTCTGGGACGAAATGGGCTTCATGCGGTGGCCCCTCGGACTCTGTCTTCTCGTCGGAATCCTCGTCATCATCTGGAAGTTCTTCGACCTCATGGCCAAGAGCTCCCGGACGAAGCGGATCCTGAGCGAGGTCAACCAGCTCCTGGCGGAGCGGAAGATCGACCAGGCCATGAAGGTGTGCCAGGAATCCGACTCTCCCGCCGCCAACATCCTCTTCGCGGGCCTCGAGCGGCGCCACGAGGGCACGGATCGGGTCATGAAGGCCATCGAGAACCAGGGCCTTCTGGAGCTCTCGAAGCTGGAAAGCGGCCTTGTCATCCTGGCGACGCTGACGAACATCGCCCCGCTTCTCGGCTTCCTCGGAACGGTGATCGGAATGATCATCGCCTTCCAGGCCATCGAGGTTGCCGGTGAAGTCGAGGCAACGCTGGTTGCCGGAGGCATCAAGGTGGCACTGCTCACCACGGCGGCCGGTCTCGCCATCGCCATCCCGGTGAGCATCGCGCACAACTACTTCGTGTCGAGGATCGACTCCCTCGTCATCGACATGGAAGAGTCGGCGCAGAAGATGATCGACACGCTGCACACGGTGAACCCGGCTCGCTGAGTCGAGGCGCCCAGCACGCGGCGCATCCGAACACCGATGATCCTTCCAGGGGGCCGTCTCGCGATGCGGGGCGGCCTCTTGGCGTTCCTGACCGGTTCCCCTCCCGCCGCGTATCTGCCGCCATGAGTGACGATTCCTCCCCCTTGCCGGCCGCCCCCCGGCTCTTCCTCATCGACGGGTATGCCCTCATCTACCGGGCCTTCTTCGCCTTCGTCAATCGTCCGCTGACGAACTCGAAGGGAGAGAACACCTCGGCGGCCTGGGGCTTCGCGAACTTCCTCCTTCGCATCCGCGAGGAGCACAGCCCGGACTACCTCGCCGTGGTCTTCGACGCGGGCATGAGCCAGCGCGAGGTGCTCTATCCGGAGTACAAGGCCACGCGGGAGAAGATGCCCGACGAGCTGGAGGCCTCGCTCCCCCGGATCCGGGAACTGGTGGCCGGCTTTCGGGACCACGTCGTCGAACTGGACGGATTCGAGGCCGACGACGTCATCGGGACGCTGGCACGGAAGGCGACGGAGGCGGGCGTCGACACGGTCATCGTTTCCGGCGACAAGGACTTCTACCAGCTCATCGGGCCCCGGGTCTTCCTCCTGAACCCCGGACGGGGGGGTGCTTCCGGGGTCGATGCCGAGTGGGTGGACGAGTCCAACGCCCCGGATCGCCTCGGGGTCCCGCCTTCGCAGGTCGTGGACTACCTGGCCCTCATCGGAGACAGCTCGGACAACGTCCCGGGGGCGCCGGGGATCGGTCCCAAGACCGCCGTGAAGCTCCTGGAGGAGCATGGATCCCTGGCGGCGCTCTTCGAGGCCGCTCCCGGTCTGTCGGGGAAACGGGCCCGGGAGGCGCTGACCGATCACGCGGACCAGGTTCGCCTGTCGCAGACACTGGTGACGATCCAGAAGGACCTCCCGGTGGAGCTGGAGCTGGAGCGGTGGCGGGTGAACGAGCCGGACCGGGAGCGCCTCCGGAAGCTCTTCGTCGAACTCGAGTTCCGAACCCTCATCGACCGGTTCACCGATGCGTCGGCAGGACCGGCAGCCCCGGGGGGCGGAGAGGTGGAGTACCGTGCCGTCACCGACCCCGCCCACATCGAACCGCTGATCGAGGAGATTCGACGGGCGGAAACGGTGTCCGTGGACACGGAGACCACCTCCATCGAGCCCATGCGGGCGAACCTCGTGGGGATCTCCCTGTCCTGGAAGCCGGGGGAAGGGGTCTACCTGCCCCTTGCCCACGTCGCACCACCTGCCGACCTCCTGGACCTGGAGGGCAGCGTCGAGCCCGAGAACCTGCCGCCCCTCGACCATCCGGCCATGCGGCCCCTGGTGGCGCTCCTCGAGGATGCCGCCTTTCCCAAGACCGGACAGAATCTCAAGTACGACCTTCTCGTCTTTCGCCGCGCGGGGATCGAGCTCCGGGGCGTCGCCTTCGACACGATGGTGGCGTCGTACGTGCTGGACCCGGGGCGGCGGAGCCACTCCCTCGACGCGCTCTCCACCGACCTGCTGGGCTACACGCCCATCAGCTACGCCGAGGTGGCAGGAAGGGGGAAGAAGCAGGTCTCCTTCGCCGAGGTCCCGCTGGACAGGGCCACGGACTACGCGGCCGAGGATGCCGACCTGGCGCTCCGCCTGCGGGGACGGTTCGAGCCCGAGCTGGAGGAGCACCAGCTGCTCGGCCTCTTCGAGACGCTGGAGATGCCCCTGGTTCCGGTGCTGGCCCGCATGGAGTGGGAGGGGATCCGCATCGACGCCCCCTTCTTCCACGCCATGAGCCGGCGCCTCGAGAAGGAGCTGGAGCTTCTGCAGCAGGACATCTGGAGCGAGGCGGGCGAGGAGTTCAACATCAACTCGAACCCCCAGCTCCGGGAGATCCTCTTCGAGAAGCTGGACCTCCCGGTGATCAAGCGCACCAAGACCGGACCCTCCACCGACGCCTCGGTACTGGAGGAGCTGGCGGCGGACGGCCATTCCCTGCCCATGCGGCTCATGGACTACCGTCAGCTGGAGAAGCTCCGGTCCACCTACGTGGACGCGCTCCCCCGCCTGGTGAACCCCCGGACGGGTCGCATCCACACCTCCTTCAACCAGACCGTGGCGGCGACGGGGCGGCTTTCCTCGTCCGACCCCAACCTCCAGAACATCCCGATCCGCACGCAGATCGGTCGCGAGATCCGGAAGGGGTTCGTGCCCGACGAGGGTCACCTCTTCCTCGCCGCCGACTACTCGCAGATCGAGCTCCGGATCCTGGCCCATGTCTCGGGCGACGATGCCTTCGTCACGGCGTTCCGCGAGGATCGCGACGTGCACCGCCAGACCGCCTCGGTCATCTTCGACGTGCCCCTCGAGGAGGTGACGTCGGATCAGCGTGCACGGGCCAAGACGATCAACTTCGCGACGCTCTATGGGCAGGGGGAGTTCTCGCTGGGACGTCAGCTCGGCATCTCGAGAGAGGAGGCCTCGAACTTCATTGCCCGCTACTTCGAGCGCTTCAGCGGAGTCCGGCGCTTTCTGGACGAACAGGTGACCATGGCCCGCGAGAAGGGCTACGTGGAGACGCTCTCCGGCCGGCGGAGATACGTGCCCGAACTCCAGTCGAGGAACTGGAACGTCAGGCAGTTCGGGGAGCGGGTGGCGCAGAACACCCCCATCCAGGGGACGGCGGCGGACCTCATCAAGGAGGCCATGCTGCGCGTGGACCGGGGACTCCAGTCTGCAGCCCCGGGGTCACGACTCCTCCTCCAGGTCCACGACGAGCTGGTCTTCGAAGTGCCCGAGGACCGACTGGAGGCCCTGCGGGCCTTCGTCGTGGAGACCATGGAGGGCGCCATGACGCTGGATGTGCCGCTGCGCGTGGACACCGGCACCGGGGCCTCCTGGTACGAGTGCAAGTAGGGCGGCGTTCCATGCCATGGGATCGCCCCGGCGGCCCCACCATCCTTCCGGGACCGTAGCCCCCCATGCCCGCGAGGGTCGGGGGAAGGACCCATCTTGCGAAGGAAGGAGGACCCATGAGCCGGTCAATCAACAGGATTTCCCTGCTGGGGCACGTCGGACGCGACCCCGAGGTTCGACAGACCCAGAGCGGAACCAAGGTCGCCAATATCTCGGTGGCCACGAACCACACGGTAGGCACAGGGGGGGAGTCGCCGAAGGAGCGGACCGAATGGCACCGCGTCACCATCTGGGGCCGGCTGGCGGCCTTCGCCGAGGAATACGTCCGGAAAGGTGACCGGGTGTACCTGGAGGGACGTCTGGAGTACGACGCCTACGAGCGGGACGGGGTCACGATCCCCACGGCCGAGGTGCACGTCCACGAACTCGTGCTGCTCTCCCCTCGCCGGGAAGGGGACGTGAACTACGACGAAGAGGCCGCGTAGGCAGGCTGGAGGGGAACTGGCGGCCGAGGGGCTCGGCGGGTGAGGGAGCCCCTCGGCCCGGTCACCCCGCCGGGTGGTTCGTCAGTTGTTGCTCCAGAAGGCCGACAGGGAGTCCCCGTGCGGGCTTTCCCTGAGCTTCTCGAAGGCCCGGTTCCGGATCTGTCGAATGCGTTCCCGGGTCACGCCCAGGAGCGATCCGATCTCCTCGAGGGTCCGCTCCTCGCCGTCGTCGAGACCGTAGTACAGATACAGGATCTTCCGTTCACGCTCGGTGAGATAGTTCTCGAACATGGATTCGAGGAAGTCCCGGCGGGCGGTGGCCTCCACGCTCTCCTCGATGTCACCGGTATCGGCGCCTGCGAACCGTTCTCCGAAGGAGGCGCTGTCGCGGTCGCTGCGGTCCACCGGTGCGTCGAGGGAGAGTTCGCTGGCGGCAACGCGCCGAAGGGCACGGACGGTGTCCACCGGCTCGGCCATCTCCTCGGCGATTTCCTGGTCCGTGGGGGACCGTCCGAGGGTCTGGGTCAGCGCGGTGTCGGTCCGGGCAAGGCGGGCCAGGTTCGAATTCTGGTTCAGGGGGATCCGGACCGACCGGGTCTGCTCCGCCAGAGCCTGGAGAACGGTCTGACGAATCCACCAGACCGCATAGGAAATGAACTTCACGCCCTTCTCGGGATCGAACTTCTTGACGGCCTTGAGAAGGCCCTCGTTTCCGATGCACACGAGTTCGGCGAGCCCCAGGCCGCGGCCCTGGTACTTCTTCACGTACGAGATGACAAAGCGAAGGTTTGCCGTAACCAGTCGCTCGGCCGCCTCCTTGTCACCGGAACGCGCCCTTCTGGCCAGCGCACGTTCCTCTTCCGGGTCCTGGATCAGGGGGTACTTCTCCACATCCTGCAGATACTGATCGAAGGAGTCCAGACCGCGAGAAGACGAAAACATCCGTTCCGCACAGCCTCTCTGAGGGTGGGGGAAGGGGAGCGCTGGAGCGTGAAGAAACGCGCGTTTGAGAGCGGGGCGGGAAGAGGCCCCGACAGTGATCAGGCCGCCGGGGAGAAACCCCGGTTTTGACCCTAATCTGAAAGCTACCAACACGCGCTGAACGCGTCAAAGGTTGCGTTGCGCCGTATTTGTCCTTCCACTTGCACCCGGGGTGGGGCCCGGGGGCAGGAGGAGCACGTGGCGGGCGGCTCCCCGGGTGATGGTCCGCACACGGACGAGGGGGCCGGGCCCGAACTCCTCGGCATCGGCCCCGCTCAGCTCCAGATCCCACGCTCCCAGCGGGGTACGGTAGCGAAAGCAGAGGTGATCGGCGTCTCCCCCCAGCCCCGCGATGAGCCACCCCGGCCGGAGGCCGCCCCCTCCATATCCGAGAAGGGCGGCCGGCACTCCCCGGGGGGCGCGCCGGGATCCCTGCGCCACGGAAAGCTCACCCGCCGCGGGGCCCTCGCCGCCGGATTCCGCCGCAGCGGCCGGGGGCGGAGCTTCTGCCGATCCGGTGTCGTCGCCCTCGAGCGCCCAGGCCGGAAGTTCGTCGTGCCGACTCCTCCCGAGGAGTCGTGCGAGGACACCCAGGGCGAAGGCAGAGGCCCGGAGTGCGCCCCGTCCCGGCCCGAGGGCGAGGCAGAGCAGCCCGAGCGCAAGGAGACCTCCGGCGCCGGGAGCGGTGGCGGTCCCGACCACGAGTGTCCCGGCAAGACCCGGGAGAATCCAGCTGTGGCGCCGGACGAGTTCGGAGCCGGGGAGGGTCGCCGGAGGGTGGGCGTGGATGAAGTGCCATCCCAGGCGCACCCCGGCGACGGAGCCGGAAACGATGACGGCGGCGAGGGATTCGAGGATTCTGCTTCCACCTTCCGTGGCCGCTGAAAGGAGCCAGGGCAGGAGTGCCGCGGTGACCACGCCGGCTCCCGCGAGGAGCACGGCGACCACCGCGCCGGCCGGCGGGAGGCGACGGACGAGAAGCCAGCCGGCGAGGAGCACGACCCCGAGTGCGGCGAGAGCCGGCGAATCCAGCCCGCCCGAAAGCCCGGTTCCCGGGCCCCCCACCCACGGAAGCCGGCCGAGGAGCCAGGGAAGGACCAGGAGGAGGGGGAGGTGCAGCCCCGCCGCCGCAGCCAGGCCGAGGATCCGGGCGAGCGCATCCCACTCGAAGAGGAGGGCCGCCGGACTCATGTGGATCTCACCGGCTGGCCGGGACGCGATTCACGCCGGTGAACTGGCTGGAGACCCCGCTCCTTCGCGAGCGCATCAGCTCCTGGCTCCTGAACGTGTCCAGGATTCCCACCCATTCCCGGGCCTGGAGGATGAGGCGCGGCTGACCGTCGGACCCCGGACCGAGGGGGAATGCGACGTCGAGCCGCACCACCGAACTGCTTCCAGCCGGAAAGCCGACCCGAAGGCCCGCGCCTACCGTTCCGCGCCAACCCGAGGGATCCGCCCACGGGGCGTCTCCCCGGTGGATGCGCCCGAGATCCGCGAAAAGGGTTGCACCCAGATCGGCGAGGTCCGGGAGTGGGGAGGGCAGCCGGAACCGGTCCTCGACGGTGACCACCAGGCGGCGACCGCCGGGAAAGGCGGCATCAGGGTACCCACGGACCCCGTCGGGGCCCCCGAGCATCAGCTGGAAGGGAGCATCGGTGCGCCAGCCCCCCTGCCCCGACACCCGGAGGACGAGGGTCTGGGGGATCGCCGTCGGGACCTGGTGGTAGAGAAACGCATGGAATTCGCCCAGGAGATCCCGCACCGGGGTGTCCGGGGACCCCCTCTCGCGGCGCCCCTCGAGCGTAACGTGCAGCTGGCCCACGACGGACTCCGTCGCGAATCCCGTGAAGGCGTCTCCGCGGACGAAAACGTCGCCCGGTCCTTCGCCCCCCCCCACGGAGGGGCCCATGGAGAGAAGAAGCTCTCTTCCCGAGGGAACGTCCTGGACCCCGGCGAGGGCATCGAGACCGCTTCGTTCCACGTAGCGAACCCGTCTTACCCCCAGGAGCAGGTTCAGGCGGGTGGCCTCCCGGTTCTGCAGCTGGCCCAGCATCGGGGTCGAGATCGAGTCCGGCACGGGCTCCCGGTCCGCGAATGCACCGGCGCGAACCCCCTCGATCTCCGCCTGGAGCCCGGGTCGAACCCACTCCCGGGAGAGTCCGCCGCCCACGAGCAGGAATCGCCCCGTCGTGCCGAAGCGACGTGCGCCCGTGACCTCCAGGCCCCCGACGTCCAGCGGTGCCACCAGGTGACTCCAGGGAAGTCCGTTCGGGAGGTGCCAGGTGAAGAGGTCCTCCCGGGCATGGGCCCGCTGTCGGAAGGCGAAGGTTCCGACTTCCCCGACGAAGGGATGGACGACGGTCTGGCTCCATGACGAGCCCACCCGGGTTCTCCCGGCAGCCGTCGCGAGGTCCCAGTTGCTTCCCCCGACCCGGGGAATCCCGAACAGGCCTCCCACGTCCCGACGCTCGTCCTCCTCCATGAAGTAGGCACCCAGCGAGATCCCGCGGCCCAGGAAGTTCTCCTCGATGATCGAGACCCCGCGGAGCCTCACGCCGTCGTCGAAGCCGACATCTCCCGCCAGCTTGGTCGTCCACTCGTCCCGGGTCTCGACGACCATGTGCCGGGACCCGTCCTCCTGGGGCACGGAAAAGGCGTCAGCCGATGCGATGAAACGGAACTCGCGCAGGATCCTGGCACTTTCCCGCGAGAGCACGGGGTCGTAGCAGTCGCCGACCGAAAGAAGGAGTTCGTCCTCGATGAAGTCTCTCCGGGTCCGGACGTGAATCCGGTTGGCGAGCCGGTAGGCCCAGCGGATCCTGGGGTCGGGGGGAACCGACGCGGGATCGAAAACCGAGTGGTTGTCGATGAAGATCCGGGTGACTTCGCCCTCCGGGCAGCCGGCGGCGAGGGGGGGCGGGAGTCGCGGCCCGTCGGAATCGGCGGCCTGCGCCACGGCCCCGCCGGGGAGGAGCAGCAGCACTGCCAGCAGTCGGCATGCTGTCGCCGGTCGCGATGTGGAGGTGAGGGAGTGGCCCATGGAGGAAAATACACGCTCTGCGGGAAGTGCGGTCCCCTGCGCCGGGGACGCCTTCGATTGACACCCCCTCCGGCCCGGAATACCCTATCCTTCCCCACCCACCCATGTTGTTCCCCGCCCGCCCCCGCTGGAGCGTTGATGAGCCATCGCCGTCAGGATGCCCTGGACTACCATTCCGAAGGTCGTCCCGGGAAGATCGAAGTGATTCCCACCAAGCCCGTCGCAACCCAGCACGACCTGGCGCTGGCCTACTCGCCGGGGGTGGCCGAGCCCTGCCTCGAAATCGAGAAGAACCCGGACGAGGCCTTCCGGTACACGGCTCGCGGCAACCTCGTCGCCGTCGTGACGAATGGAACCGCCGTCCTGGGGCTGGGCAATATCGGCGCCCTTGCGTCCAAGCCGGTCATGGAGGGCAAGGGCGTCCTCTTCAAGAAGTTCGCCGGGATCGACGTGTTCGACCTGGAGGTCGGGAGCGAGGATCCGGAGGACCTGATCCGCTTCTGCCAGCTGCTGGAGCCGACGGTGGGGGGAATCAACCTCGAGGATATCCGCTCTCCGGACTGCTTCGTCGTCGAGGAGCGCCTCAAGGCGACGATGCAGATTCCCGTCTTCCACGACGACCAGCACGGCACCGCCATCATTGCAGCCGCGGGCCTCGTCAACGCGCTGGAACTCACCGGCAGGACGCTTCACGGGATCCGGGTGGTCTTCACCGGAGCAGGGGCATCGGCCCTGTCCACGGCCGAGCACCTGGTGCGCCTCGGCGTGCCCCGGGGGAACATCTACCAGGTGGACCGGGAGGGCGTGATCCACGCCGGGCGAACGGCGGACATGAACGAGTACAAGGCCCGGTTTGCGCACGATACCCCCTACCGGACGCTCACCGATGTCATCGAGGGGGCCGACGTGTACATCGGGCTGTCCGCGAAGGGGGCGGTGTCTGCCGAACAGATCGCCTCCATGGCCCCGAATCCCATCATCTTCGCACTGGCCAATCCTCATCCGGAAATCCTTCCGGAGGAGGTCCTCGCGGTGCGGACCGACGCGATCATGGCCACGGGGCGCTCGGACTACCCGAACCAGGTCAACAACGTGCTCGGGTTCCCGTTCCTTTTCCGGGGAGCCCTCGACGTCCGAGCCCGGGAAATCAATCCGCAGATGATGATGGCGGCGACCCACGCCCTCGCAGCACTGGCCCGGAGCGAAGTTCCCGAGTCGGTGGCCAACGCCTATTCGGGAACCGCCTTCCAGTTCGGACGCAACTACATCATCCCGAAGCCGTTCGACCCCCGGGTGCTCTTCTACGTGGCTCCCGCCGTGGCGCGGGCCGCCATGGAGTCGGGCGCGGCCCGGCAGGAAATCGACCTCGACGAGTACAGGGACCGCCTCATGGCGTCGCTCGGACCGGGTCGGGAGGTCATGCGCTTCCTCACGAGCCAGGCCCGCCGCAGGCCGGCCCGGGTCGTCCTCGCCGATGGGCAGAACGACAAGGCGATCCGGGCCGCAGCCCAGATCATCGAGGAGGGGGTGGCCCGACCCGTCCTGCTGGGAAAACCCCACAAGATCGAACCCAGGGCCGAGGCGCTCGGGGTGAGCCTTTCCGGTGTCGAGATCATTCATCCTGCCCTGGAGGATGACCTCCGCTACACCTACGCCGACGAACTCTTCGCACTCAGGAAGCGGAAGGGACTGACACTGGCGGAGGCCCGGTCGGACATGTACAAGCCCATGCATTTCGGCGCGATGATGGTTCGGCGCGGGGATGCCGAGGCCATGGTGGCCGGCGTGGAATCGAACTACCCGGAGATTCTGCGCCCGGCCCTGGAAATCGTGGGCACCGCCCCGGGGGTCACGAAGGTCGCCGGCCTCTACATGGTGGCCCTCAGGAACCGGGATCCGCTCTTCTTCGCCGATACGACGGTGAACATCGACCCTTCCGCCGAGACGCTGGCGGAGGTGGCACTCCTCTCGGCCCGTTTCGTTCGAGATCTCGGGATCGTTCCACGCATTGCCATGCTCTCCTTCTCGAACTTCGGGTCGGCCAGGCACCCGGCGTCGAGCAAGGTGCGTCGGGCCGTGGAGCAGGTGAAGGCAGCGGATCCGGACCTCGTGGTGGACGGCGAGATGCAGGCCGATACCGCCGTGAACG
>REBP01000014.1 GCA_007692665.1 Gemmatimonadales bacterium
AGTACCGAAAGGGGGACGGACACGACATCCGCTTCGGCGTAGTGCAGGTCGATGAGCACGCCACCCGGAGGGAGTGCCTCCCTGATCCGAGCTGCCGGAACCTCGGAGAGGTTCAGCACCAGGTCGAAGCCACCCAGGGCTGGGGCCCGGCCCCAGGTCGCCTGGGTCAGCGCGATGCGGCGATCGTCGGAAATCCGGCCGGTCCAGGCGGCATGGAGGTCCGCCACGAAGGGATTCCGGACGACGCCGGGCGTCGCCGCAACGACGAGGACGCTGAGCCGGCTCCGCTCCTCCGAACCGGACTCCGGGCCGGTGCTCCCGCCGTCAGAGATAGTCAAGATCGCCGCTGGTCACGGTCCAGTTGCCCGGAATGCGCGCGCGCGACCCTACCTCGTCCCTGTCGAATTCGAGGAGACAGAAGACCAGGGGACTCGCGGTCCGGGCGTACCCGGTGAACACGCTTTCGAAGAAAAGGTCGTCCCGCCCCGTAAAGGTGATCGAGTGCACCGGCTCCCCCATGGTCCGCCGGGTGAGGTGCTGCACGAGCAGTTGCGCGAGGGGGACATCCTTCTTCGCGGAAAGGAGCTCGGTGACCCGCAAGGTCTCGCGAATGGAGGTGGCCACGGCGAGCGCCAGCAGCTTTCCGTCTTCCCGAAGGGAGTAGAACCGGTAGTTCGTCGAGCGGTTGTCGGCATACCGCCACTCCAGGTACGCCCTGTCCTTCCAGACCGACAGGACTTCGTACCGGGACACCTCCTTCCAGAGCGAGTCGAAGTCTTCGGGAACCGAATCCTCCACCGCAAACGCAAGGTCCCGGCCCTTGAACCGGCGGCTCAGGCTCATGGCTCCCCGGGCCCGCCGGGCCCGTACCAGCGGGCCCAGGGGAACGCGGCCCACCCGCAGCTTCAGCGAGTACTCGTGCAGCCGAAAGACACGGTGCCAGTTCAGCCGGCGAATGAAGCCCGGAAAGGAGTTCAGGTTCGGGAACCCGTACACGAGCTTGAACTCGTTCGCCTCCAGCATCTCGTAGTTCGCGAGGGCGGTCGTGAGGAACAGGCCGTAGCCCCGGTACTCCGGGTCCACCGCCGTGTCTCCGGACTGGCACCCCAGCAGGCGCATCCCGGCGAAGTTGAGGAAGGTCGGAGTGACCGCGTACTGCGCGATGACCGGGGTTTCCTGCGTTTCGTCGATGCCCAGCGTCGCGTAGACCTGCCTGTGGCCCGTCTCGACCTGCACCGGGTTCTGCTCGAAGCGCCACCTCCACTGCTCGGGCGTGCGCTCCACCCCGAACACCTTCTCGAGGAGGGTCAGGAGGTGAGCATTGTCAGCCTCTTCGTATCTCCGGATGGAGACCGGGCGCGGTTCGGACTTGCTCATGGAAGGCGGGGTTGAAGCGTGCGATTTCGGTACGCACGTCGGCCGGATGCGAGCGGCAAGCTAAGCCGGGGCTGGAGCACCGGCAACCTGCAGGGGGCGGCGTTCAGGGGGAGACGTTCTGCGAGGGCCAGTGGGTCCCCGCCCACCGCTCGATCCCCCGGATCACCCGTTCCTGGTGGCCGAGGTCCGTGACCGTGTGGTCCGCCTCCGGGGCGAAGTCCACCACCAGGCGGTCCCCGAAATCCACCTCCGGGAAGGATCGTTCGTACTGGTCTGCATAGCTGACGTATTCGAACATCGTCCCCGAAATGAAGACGTGAAACGCCACGCCCCGCTCGGCCAGGGTGGCCAGTCCCTTCGCCACGTCGGACCGGGGCGGGAAGATCCGGGTGTACTCCGGGGCGGCCCAGCCCGTGTCCGCGGTCTCGGGGGCGCCGCCGGGGCGAAGCCCGTTCAGCAGGTGACGGCCCCTGGACGACAGGGAGCGCCACCACGCGGCGGGAGACACCAGGCGGGGAAGGTAGTACGAGAGCAGGAACCTCGGCGTGCGGTACACGAAGGGGTCCAGCTGGAAGAGGCCGACCACGCGGGTGTCCTCGAGCGCCGTCCAGTAGGCCACGTCCGCACCCGAACAGAGCCCCCCGAGGATGAACCGTGAGGAGCCCCGGACCCTCGCCAGCAGCTCCATGGCGGCGCGGGCCTCCTCCACGGCGCTCTCGTTGAAGGGGCGGTCGTCCCTGCGGGGCCCCGAATCCCCGATCCCCGCATGGTCGAATCGGAGGGTGGTGAACCCCCGCTCGGCGAGGCGTCGCGCGATCTTCACGTAGAGGCGATTCGCCCCGACGCGGTGCACGATCCCCGAGTTCAGGAAGACCACCGAGGGGAGATCGGCGGCGGCGTGCTCCGGGTTCGCCTCCGTCAGGATGCCCACCAGCGACCCCTCGGGGCCGAACATCACGACGCGCTCCCTCACGAGACCCCCGCCCGCGCCACCCGGTCCACCAGGGCCTGCACGATCCCCTGCGGAATGAGGGCCGCCCCGAACTCGTCGCCCTCGCCCCAGTTGGCATCGCTCGGCACGACCTCGAAGGAGACCGGCCGTCCGGGGCTCGACCAGGCGTCGCGCAGCCCCGAGAACGCCGGGTGCTCCCCGGGAACCACCAGGTCCACGGGAAGGTCCGCCGGCACCGGCTCGGTGCCCAGCTCCAGTTTCCGCAGCCCTTCGAAGAGTTCCCGCGACACCGGGTAGCCGCGGATCCCCATGACGTCGCCCTCGAAGCCGCCGGTCGGGGGGCGCCGCAGGAGCTCCGTCAGGTAGGCCTCGCCGCTCACCACCGGGTCCCAGAGGATGAGGCGGTCCACGTCGCTTCGCCCGGCCACGGCCCGTGCGGCCAGGGCGGCGCCCAGCCGGAGGCCGATGAGCGACACGGTGGAGAGCCCCGCCGTCTCCTTCAGCTCGTCGATGGCACTCCCGACGTCGGCGGTCCAGCCCTCCAGCGTTCCCTCGGACTCGTCGCCCCCCGAGTCGCCGGTCCCGTGGTAGTCGAAGCGGAGCACGTGCAGCCCCCGGCGCGTCAGGAGCGAGGTGAGCTGCCGGAAGGCACGGTGCGCCCGCATGTACTCCACATGGATCGGGTAGCAGAGCACGACCCCGATGTCCCCGCCCCCTCTCCCCTTCGGAGGATGGTAGACCCCGTACAGGGGACGCGCCGCCGTGCCGAAGAAGAAGGGGTTCACGAGGACCCCGGGAGCCAGCGCCGCATGCTCGAGAGGAGCCCCGCCGAGGTCGGCTCCTCCGTGGCGGTGGGGAGGACCGCGTCGGCGGTCTTCCCGTCGATGAACGACGCGATCTGCTCCAGCGTGAACATGCTGATCTCGACGGGGCCGATCCTCACGCCCGTTGCCTTTTCGATGCGGAGGATCGCGCGCATGGCGAGGAGGGAGTGACCGCCCACGT
>REBP01000013.1 GCA_007692665.1 Gemmatimonadales bacterium
GGTCCTCGGCGGGGGCCAGAACCCCACGGGTTTCCCAAGTTCCTGGGAGCCCGTTGGTTACCGGGGATGCGCGGGTTCAGGGTGCGGCGGTCGGCATGGATGCTGCGCTTTCCATCGGCCCACAGACGTTCCCCTGTCAAAGGATACCCTGATGCTGGGCTGGACCTTTCTCTTCCTGATTCTCGCCCTCCTTGCGGGGGCGCTGGGCTTTTCCGGCGTGGCGGGAGCCTCGGCCGGGATCGCGCAGATCCTCTTCGTGATCTTCCTGGTGCTCCTCGTGATTTCCTTTCTCGCCCGGGCGCTTCGGGGCCAGCCACCGGTGTGACCCGGTGCGGCCCGTCGTCAGTTGCGAACCATCAGGATGGAGCAGGGCGAACTCCACGTGAGTTCGCGGGCCGTCTTCCCCAGGAGGCACGGGCCCGTGCCGTCGGGCTTCCGGAGCCCGAGCACCACGAGGTCCGAGTGGTTCCACGACGCCCATCGCGCGATCGCGGCAGCCGGCCGGCCTCGGAGAATCGTGCTTTCCGGGCGGGGGGCCCGTCGTCCGGATGCAGCCGGTTCGGGTGACGCCCAGCGCCGCACGGACTCACGGGTCTCGGCACTTCCGGCCGTCCATGTCGCCTCGCCGGCGGGGGTCGGGGTTCTCGCCTGGGAGGGTTCCACCACGCGCACGATCTCGACCCCGGCATCGCTCGGCGTCAGGGACTCCAGCATTCGCCACGAGGCTTCGAGGGATCCTGCGTTGCCGTCGGTTGGGACCAGCACCCGGAACCCTTCCGACTCGCCCTGGGCCGTGGCCGCGGCCCCCCTGGCCCGGGCTGCCCGCTCCCGGACAAGAAGCACCGAGATGGGCGCCCACCTCACGAGGTGACGGGCCACGCGCCCCACCTCGAAGAACGGGGCTGCGCCCCGACCCTTCACGCCGGCAACGATCAGGTCGTGCCCACCCTCGCGGCAGCGTTCCACCAGCGCTGTTTCCGGTACGCCGTGCACGATGTGGGTCTGGACCTCGATTCCCGCAGATTCCAGTTCGGCCGCGGCTTCCGCCAGCCACGCCTCAGCGACATCCACCGGGACCCGGTCCTCGATTCGCGGGAGCATGAGCGCGAGGCCGGACCCCGCATCCGATCCCGAGTCGGCTGCAGCGTCGGTCGCCTCGCGGGCGGCCGAGGCCGACTCGATGCTGGCGGGGCCCGGAACCACCGCGACCAGGTCCACGAGGAAGGAGCGGTGGGGGCCGAGGGAACCTAGGAGGCGAACGGCCTCCCCGGCGTAACGGGAACCGTCGGTGGCGAGCAGGATCTTCATTTCGGGACTCCGGAAGCGTGTGTCATGGCGCGCCGGACTTCGGCTCCGGCCAGGGATCCACCGCTGCGGGCCCGGTCCGGGAAGCCTGAACCTTGGAAGCTTCGTGCCACGCAATCGCCGGGCCCGATGCGTCCTCGCCGATTTCCCCGGGCCGGACCGTATCCTTCCGCCAACCTCTCGTTCTCATGGCCCGGGAACGGGTCCACCCCCCTGGCGCCCGGGCCACCTCCCGTCCGGGCCGCTCTTCGCCCGGCGTGGCGCCCGTGCAACGGGTCGGTTCAGGTGCACCTCACCGGTGCGGCTGGCGTGGTCCGGGTCGCGTGGTGCGACTGGCGTCCGGGGGAGGGGTGTGGCCCTGACGTGCCCGCGGGGACATATTGGCGGACCCGGTCCCTCCAGCCCCCGCCCCCCGCCGCCCCTCCAGCCACGAGCCCATGAAGACACTCCGTGCGGAGGTAGCGACGAACCCCGGGGCCAGGACCCGGGCCTCCCCATCCGGGAGCGCCCGCTCCACGACGCTGACCGATCGCCAGCTCCAGATCGACACCCCGGAACAGGTCCCCGTGGGGTATGCCCTGGCAGGGCCCGGCTCGCGGTTCGCCGCCTTCCTGCTGGACGCTCTCCTCCTCTGGGTCTCGCTGACCGTCGTCGTGCTGATCGCGGCGGTGACCATGCTGGGAATGGTGGGCTGGGCCGGCATCGGGCGGCCGGCCAACTGGATCATCGCGGCGGCCATCGTCGGACTCTTTGTCGTGTTCTGGGGCTATTTCATCCTCTTCGAGGGGCTCCGAAACGGTCAGACCCCCGGCAAGCGCTGGATGGGGCTTCGCGTCATCCACGCCAGCGGCTTTCCGCTGACGCTGCCGGGGGCCGTGATCCGGAACCTGATCCGGATCCTCGATCTCCAGCCCTTTCCCACCGGCCTCGTGGGCGGGAGCTTCATCCTCTTCCACCCGCGCGCGCAACGACCCGGCGACCTGGCCGCAGGGACGGTGGTGATCCGGGAGCGTCCCTCGGGCGCACTGCCCGAGGAAGCGGACACCGACGGTGGGGCACCCCTCCTCGACGAGCCCGCCTACCAGGTGCTCCGGAGCTGGGCCCTCCAGCACCACACCCTGGAGAAGAAGGCGCGGGTGCGGATCCTGAAGCGCCTCCACGGGGAGTTCGGGAAACGGCGCCCCGGGATCCTCGGCGCCGTGCCCCACGAGGGCGCACTCCTCGAACTGTACGCCGCAGAGTCCGGCCGTCGCGCGGCTTCCGGCATCGACACGGGGTCGGGCTCCCCGGCTGCGGCCTCGCTCCTCCGCCGGCAGCGTCCCCGGTGGGAGCGGTGGAGGGAGCTGCTGAACCAGGCGAGACGAGGCGGTCTGTCCGGACTTCCGGAGCCGCAGGTCTCGGAGTTCGCGTCCATGTACCGCGAGGTCACTGCCGATCTTGCCCGGGCGCGCACCTACCGGGCGTCGGCCCCGCTCCTGTCGTCGCTGGAGGAGTCCGTGGGCCGGGGGCACAACCTCCTCTACTCCGCCCCCCCGCAGTCGGCCCGGAGGGCGTGGGCCTGGTTTTCCCGGGATGTGCCGGTGCTGATCCGGCGGCGCTGGGTGCCGGTGGCCCTCGCAACCCTCCTCTTCTACGGCCCCGGGATCGTCACCTTCCTGGCGGTCGTGGCGGAGCCGGACCGGGCCGAACAGCTCGTGCCCGAGGGGATGCTCGAGCGGGCCCGCCAGGCCGAGGCCCTCTCGGCCGAGGGGATCGGCTACGGCGAGGCCCTGATCGCCGAGGCCGACATGCCCACGGCGGCTGCGGGCATCCTCACGAACAACGTGCAGGTCACCTTCCTGGCCTTCGCCGGGGGGATGCTGCTGGGCGTGGGCACGGTGCTGATCCTGCTCCTGAACGGGATCATGCTCGGCGGGGTTGCGGCGGCGTTCTTCCTCGAGGGCCAGAGCCTTCACCTCTGGGGGTTCGTCCTCCCCCACGGGGTGCTGGAGCTCACCGCCATCTGCATTG
>REBP01000051.1 GCA_007692665.1 Gemmatimonadales bacterium
TGCATCATCAACGCCATGCGCATGGCGAGGCCGGCGGCCAAGGTCATCTACCCGCACCTGGACCTGGAGGCGCTGGAGGCCGGCCTGGTGGCCCACGAGGGGAAGGCCCGGCGGGCCCTCGTGGTCACCGACGGGATCTTCTCCATGCGGGGCGATCACGCGCCCCTGGACGCCATCATGGAGATCGCCCGCGCCCACGACCACCGCTACCCCGAGAACGTGGTGGTGGTGGTGGACGACTCTCACGGCGTGGGGGCCTTCGGCCGGAGCGGCCGCGGGACCGAGGAGTACACCGATGCGTCCCCCTCCGACGTGCTCATCGGCACGCTGGGGAAGGCCTTCGGCGTGAACGGGGGCTACGTCACCGGGAGCGCGTCGCTCATCCGGTTCCTCCGCGAGAGCGCGCCCACCTACATCTACTCGAACCCCATCACCCCCGGCGAAGCCATGGCCACGCTGGCGGCGCTGGAGATCGTGGACTCCCCCCGGGGCGTGAGGCTCCTCGACCGGCTCCGGTTCCTCACGAAGCGCTTCGAGGCCGGGCTCGCCCGCATCGGCATCGAGACGATCCCGGGGGCGCACCCCGTGGTCCCGCTCATGATCCGCGACACGGACCGGACGCGCGCGCTGGTGCGCCACCTGTTCGACGACGGAATCCTCGTGACGGGGCTCACCTACCCGGTGGTTCCGAAGGGAGACGAGGAAATCCGCACGCAGATCAACGCCGACCATACCGAGGGTGACATCGACCGCCTCCTGGACGCGCTGGAGGCCTTCGGGGCGAAGAGCTGACGCCGGGAAGCGCCCAGGCCTGCCCCGCTACCCCGGGATCACCTCGTCCTGGGGCTCCCAACCTGCCACCGGGCACGCGCCGGGCCGGTCCGGTAGCGGGGCACGTGGGTCGAGTCCCCGATTTAACGTTGCTCCGTCCGTCGGCTTCCAACGCTCGGACAGGGGAGATCGAACGGGGTTTGGATCGATACCTTCATCTCACTGTGCTTCATGGATTTGCCACATCCACTTCAAGCCATACCGGAGGTCCCGATGTCCAGGAAGATGACCCAGTTCGCCACCCTCGCCGCGCTCCTTCTCCTCGTGCCCGCCGCACTTCATGCGCAGGGACAGCGGGGCGGCATGGGCGGGGGCCCGGGGGGCGCCCAGATGATCGAGATGCTCCTCACCTCCCCCGCCGGATTCGCGCTGGAGAAGCGCGCCGACCTGGACATCACCGCCGAGCAGGCGCCCCGGCTCCAGACGCTTCACGACGCCTTCGAGGAAACCAACAAGGCGCACCTCGAGCTCCTTCGGACACGCGTCCAGGCCATGGGCCAGGGTGCGCAGGGCATGCAGGGGCAGCGCGGCCAGGGCATGGGAGGCCAGGGCATGCAGGGACAGCGCGCACAGGGCGGACAGGCCGGCGGCATGGCCCCGCTGCAGGATGCGATGCAGGCGCTCCGCACCGCTCGCGAAGCACAGATCGAGTCGCTGGGCGACGTCCTCACCGCCAACCAGCTCCGGGAACTCCGCCAGCTGATGGCACCCCGCGCGCCCGGTGGACGCGGCAGCCGGTGACCCACTGAGCACCTGCAGCAGGTAACCGCTGCGCGGCGTCCAGGTCCCCCGGGATCCGGCGGCGCCGCGACACCGAGGTGGCCGAGTCCCGTTCAGGGGTCCGGCCACCTCGATTCGCATCCTCCCGGGCCCGATGGAGCGGACGACGTGGTCCCCCTACTTCTTCGCTCGCCCCCCAGCGCGTATCTTCGGCTCGACCCTCACGACAGGCGCACCCCTCCCTGGCAAGGACGCTGGCTCGATGCACCCCACCCGTCTCCGCACCCGACTCCGCACCCGACTCCACACCCGCACCCCCTCCGTCCTTCTCCTGCCGGCCCTCATGGCGGCCCTCGTGCCGGGAACGGCGACGCTCCTTGCCCCGCAGCCTGCTGCGGCCCAGGCCGGGGCGGGCCAGGCCATGGCCACGACAGCGCCGGCATCGGAGCGACGGGTCATCGACCACGACGTCTACGAGACCTGGCGCACCATCGGAAACCGGGGCATCTCGGCCGATGGTCGCTGGATCCACTACACGCTCCAGTACGAGGAAGCCGACGGCGAGATGGTGCTGACGGAGGTCGCCACCGAGCGGGAGATTCGCATCCCCCGGGGCACACAGCCGAGCTTCACGACCGACGGACGTCATGCCGTCCTCACGATCCGGCCGACCCGTGAGGCGCTCGAGGCGGCCCGCGGGAACCGGGGCAGTGCGGCGCAGCAGCCCCGCGACACGCTGGGGATCGTGACGCTCGCGTCCGGTGACCTCACCCGGATCCACGGTGTGCAGGGATGGCGTCTCGCCTCCGATCCCGAACCCGGGGCCGCCGGGTGGATCGCGTACCACCTCCACCCCCAGGCCTCCCGCGAGGGTGACGAGGGCGAGGCGCCCAGGAACGGGACGCTTGTGCTCCGGGAGCTGGCATCGGGAGCCGAGACCCGTCATGCCCACGCCACCTCCTACAGCTGGGCATCGACCGGTGCGCGGCTGCTCGTCACCGATTCGGTGCCGGGCGCTGCGGTGGAGGGAACCCTGGGGATTCGCGTGCTGACCCCCGGCAACGGAGAAGTGACCACGGTCATGGAGGCGCCCGGTTCGGTCAGGGGGCCGGCCATCGCCAGCGCCGGGGACCAGGTCGCCTTCCTGCATGCAGCCCCGGTTCCCGGTGCCCCCGCGCCGCAGCACCCCGCTCCCGATACCGTGGGTGCAACCGGCTCGGCGGAGGCCGAGGGGGCTGAGGAGGCTCCCTCGAACGAGCGGAGCTGGACGCTCCGGCACTGGCGAGGCGGCGAGGCCGAGGCGCGGGTTGCCGTTGCCCCCGGGCATGCAGGGCTCCGCGACGGATGGGCCCTCAGCGAGAACGGCACGCCCACCTTCTCGGAGGACGGACGCCGGATCTTCTTCGGAACCGTGCCGCCGCCCCCCCCGGTGGCGGAGCTCTCCGAACTCGAGAGCCGCGTGGACGTGGAGATCTGGCACTGGCTCGACAACGACCTCATGACCGTGCAGAACGTGCGGGCGAACCAGGAGCGGCGCCGCACCTTCCAGGCGGTCCTTCATCTCGGCTCCGGAAGGGGCACGGCCGGCGCGGACCGGGTGGTCCAGCTTGCGGACCCGGCCCTCCCCCAGGTGCAGCTTCCCCAGGGGGGCACCACCGACTTCGGGCTGGCCCGCGACA
>REBP01000248.1 GCA_007692665.1 Gemmatimonadales bacterium
CCCGGCGCGCCACCCGTGCCGCTCGCGCCAATCCCGCCCACGCCACCTCCGCCCGCCGCGGCCATGGCCGGCTCTCCCGCCACGAAGTGCCGCTGGAAGAGGGCGGTGGCGTCGTCCACCAGCGAGTACATGACGGGCACCACGATGAGGGTGAGGAAGGTCGCGAAGATGATTCCGACGATGACGGCCACGGCCATGGGGCTCCACCACGCGGCCTGCTCGCCGCCCCAGTACAGGTCCGGCGCCAGCGCAGTGTAGAGGCCGAAGAAGTCGAAGTTGAGCCCGATGGCCAGCGGCACGAGCCCGAGCGCCGTGGTGATGGCGGTGAGGAGCACGGGGCGGAGGCGGGTCATGCCGCCCTGGACCAGCGCCTCCCGGCGGTTCATGCCGTCGCGCTCCCGGAGGATGTCGATGTAGTCGATGAGCACGATGGCGTTGTTCACCACGATCCCCGCCAGCGAGATGATGCCCACCCCCGTCATGATGATGACGAAGGGCATGCGGAAGACGAGGAGCCCCAGCAGCACCCCCACCGTGGACATGATCACCGAGGTGAGGATGATGACGGGCTTCACGACGGAGTTGAACTGGCTGATCAGGATCAGCGCGATGAGCATGAGGGCGATGCCGAAGGCCATGCTGAGGAAGGCCTGGGCCTCGTTCTGGTCCTCGAGCTGCCCGGTGAAGCGGAGCTGGTAGCCGGGGGGGAGGGCCGACGCGCGGAAGTCGGCCAGCTCCTCCATGACCTCGCCCAGGACGGCGTTCGAGTTGTAGCCGGCCCGCACCTCGGAGCTCACCGTGGCCACCCGGTCCATGTCCTTGCGGCGAATGGACCCGAGCCCCTCGCCCACGCTCCATTCCGCCACCGACAGGAGGGGGATCTGGGCGCCCCCGTCGGCCACCACCACCAGGTCGGAGAGGGCGTTCAGCTCGTTCCTCCAGGGCTCGGCCAGGCGCACCACGATGTCGAACTCGTCGTTGCCGGTCCGGTACTTGGCGGCCTCGACCCCCTGGATCGCGCCTCGGATCGAGTTTCCGACTTCCGACGTCGACAGGCCGTGGAGGGAGGCCCGCTCCCGGTCCACCCGCACCGAGAGTTCGGGGCGCGCCTCGTCCAGGTCCGACTCGAGCCCCACCAGGCGTGCGGAGACCGGGGCCCCGCGGAGGAGGGCCAGGACCTGGTCCGCGAGTTCCTTGAGGACCACGGGGTCCTCGCCCACGATCTCGATGTTCACCGGGGGGCCTCCGGGCGGGCCCATGTCGGGCATGTCGGCCCGGATCTCGGCCCCGGCGATGTCGGCCCCAAGCCCCTCCTGCAGGCGGCGCAGGAGGTCGAAGGAGTCGCCCCGCCGGTCCCGGTACTCGACCATGGAGAGCATGATCCGGGCCTCGTTCTCGGCCGAGGACCCGCCCATCATGGCGCTCCCCCCGCTCCCTCCGGAGGTGGTCACCGTGGACTCCACGTCCTCGAAGCCGGGGAGCCCGCGGATCTGCTCCTCGAGCCGCAGCGCCACGCCGTCGGTGAAGGCCACCCGCGTCCCTACCGGCGCCTCCGCATCCACGAAGAGCTGGGCCGGAGGAATGTCCTCGGGGAAGAACTCCACCCCGTTGTTGAAGGGGATGAAGAGGGCGAAGGACCCCACGAACACCACCACGCAGATCGCGAGCACCGCCGGGCGGTGATCCAGCGCCCACCGGAGGCTTCCCTCGTAGCGCCGGGTGATCGCCGGAATCCCCCGGGCCTGGAACCGCCGGGCGAGCCCGTCGAGCACGAAGCGGTGCAGGAGGTAGAGCCCCACCACCGTGCCGGCCAGGAGCACCGCGGTGAGGGGGTTCGCCCCCAGCACCAGCAGGAAGAGAAGCGCCGCGCCGCCGAGCACCGCGACCCGCGCCGCCCGCGTCATGGGCGGCTTCCGGGCACCCTCGGGGCGCAGGAAGATGGCGCACACCACGGGGACGATGACCAGCGCCACGAAGAGCGAACTCGACAGCGTGATGATGAGCGTCAGGGGGAGGTACTTCATGAACTCCCCCGTCACGTCGGGCCAGAAGAGGAGGGGGGCGAAGGCGGCCAGCGTCGTCGCCGTGGCCGCCACCACCGGCATGGCCACCTCTCCGGTGGCCTTCCGCGCCGCCATGGGCGGGCTCCACCCTTCCTCGACGAAGCGGTGGATGTTCTCCACCACCACGATGGCGTTGTCCACCAGCATCCCCAGCGCCAGGATCAGGCTGAAGAGCACCACCATGTTCATGGAGATCCCGAGGGCCGCCAGCACCACGAAGGAGAGGAGCATGGAGGTGGGAATGGCCACCGCCACGAAGGCCGCCGTCCGGATCCCCAGGAAGAAGAGGAGCACGGCCAGGATCAGGATGAGCCCCGAGATGATGTTGTTCTCGAGGGAGCTCACCATCTGGTAGATGTCCCGCGACTGGTCGCCGGTGATCGACACCCGGGTCGTGGGCGGAAAGAGCGCCTCCATGTCGGCCACGATGGCCTTCACCTGCTCCGCCGTCTCGATGATGTTCTCCCCCGCCCGCTTCACCACGTCCAGCGTCACCACCGGGGCCCCGTCCAGTCGCGCGTAGCTCGTCCGCTCGGCGAACCCGAACTCCACCGTGGCCAGGTCCCGCACGTACACGGCGCGCCCGTCCACCGTGGTCACCACCAGGTCCGCGATGACGTCCGGGTCCACGAACTCCCCGTCCACCCGGACCAGGTAGTTCACGGCACCCACCTCGATGGCGCCGCCGGGGATGTTCACGTTCTCGTTCCGGATCGCGTCCACCACGTCCTGGATCGCGAGGCCGTGGAACTTGAGGCGCGGCAGGTCCACGTCCACCTTCACCTCGCGGTCGAGCCCCCCGCGCAGGTCCACCCGGAGCACCTCGGGGAGCTGCTCGATCCGGTCCTGCATGAGCTCGCCGATCTCCTTGAGGCGCACGAGCCCGTACTCGCCCGACAGGTTCACCTGCATGACCGGGATCTCGGAGATGTCGAACTCGACAATGGCCGGCTCCTCCACGTCCGCGGGGAGTTTGGGGCGAGCCAGGTCGATGCGCTCCCGCACCTTCCGGAGCGCCGATTCCAGGTCCACGCCGGTGGTGAACTCCACCAGGATCGACGCGTAGCCCTCCACCGAGGTCGAGGTCATCTGGCGCACGTCGCTGATCCCGTTCAGCTCGTCCTCGAGGGGACGCGTGACGAGCGT
>REBP01000012.1 GCA_007692665.1 Gemmatimonadales bacterium
ACGTGGAGAGGGAGGCCGCTTGATCATCCCCATCCACAACTTTTGACAATACCTCGCTTCAGCGCTTCCCCGGCGTCTAACGGCTTCAGCTCAAGTGCTTCTGACTAAAGGTCTACACCAGCGGAGTGGAGGGGCGAGCACGAGCCCAAACCGCATCGGGCGGATCAGGGCCACCGCCGGGCACCAAAGCTCAGCGGTATCAGTGGCGCCGAAAAAGGATCGCCACAGGTGCCGCCGCTCGTTTGCGTCATCCCGCCGCCAAGCCGCCCCTTCCTCGCTCGGGGGGCACGGCGACATCGTCCGGCGGCATGTGCAGGTCGAGGCCCGGCCATCTCAGAGGCCCGCCCGGTCGACGGGCGTAAGTGCTTCTCAGCCCTCGGCACCACCGCCAACTTGGTGGATCCACCCCGCGTCGACTGGCGTTTGAGTGCCTCACCAAGAAGTAGGTTTTCTGAGTTCCCGTCCACTTGGAAGAGGCACCCGGTCCGGAAGCTGATGCTTCGCATACAGGGCCGGCCGCAGGCGGAAAGAGAAGTCCGCCAGTTGCTGAAGCTCTGTGTTCATTCGCTTGTGGGGGAAGGCAAAGCAGACCTGGCGTTCGGGAAACATCCGCTTCGCAGCCCGTGCGGCAGGGGCGAGATCGGTATCCCCAGACACGAAGACCAACGCATCGCACCGATCTTGGTGGAGGATTTCCAGCGCCTTGACCGCTATGGACACGTCGGTCTCCTTTTCCTCGTGTCGCTTGATGCGGTGGCGGCACTCCGGGCACATCACGCTCTTCTTCTTGAAGCGAGCCACCTCCACGGTCACCCCGGCGTTCTTGAGCGCCGTTACGTACGTCTGGTGACGGGTGACCACGTCTGGGTTGTCGCCCGTGAGGTGATGAGCGTACGCCGTGAAGTAGAAGATGTCTTCCAGAACAGCTTCCGTACCGAAGACGCTGAGGTAGGAGGAGAGGAGAGCACGCAGGTCGAGCCAACGTAGGGATGGATTCCCAGTGTCTCGCATCGCCTCTTTGATGGAGTGGTAGACGTTGAAGCCGTCCACCAGGAAGGAGACTCGTTTGGCCATGTGACGATTTCACCGGGCAAAAAAAACCCCCGGGGCCGTAACCCCGGGGGACTCACGGAGTCGTCTCCGACCCCGCGAGGATGATTAACAAGCAATATGCAGTGAAACCGGCGCGATGTCAAGGCACGCACGTGTTGCCGGGTGTCATCGGGTGCGCGCCGTTCTCGTTCGCGCAGGAGATCGTAGGCCGCTCGTCCTCCCAGCACCCCCTCCACCTGTGCGGATCGGGAGACTTTTGTCCAGGGACACCCACTAGGGTTCTACCCCGTCCTGGCGGACAGTTGAGATAAGGTACTGACCCTGTGGGCCCGGGTGCCGTGCCTCTGCTGACGCACCAGCATCGTCGGGAGGGGCAACTCCGGCCCAGGGCCTGTGACGTGTTACGGTGAGCCCCCATGACGGGTTTTTTCAAGGGTGGCGAGGTTCCGGAAACTTGTTGGAAACCACTCCGGAAACTTCCCGGTCCTGACAGGACGGCCATGGGCCCTCCCCCGCGGGATACGCCCGTCTCCAGGTTGTCGATCCGGACCCAGAGCGGCACCCCGCCGTAGCGCTCGAACAGGGCCAGGTGCCCCGTGTGCCATGCGAGCTGCGTCGCATCCGGGCTTGCCCAGCAGAACTTCGCGCGGCTGTGCGACAGTACCCCGAGGAGCGCCTGCACCGGCTGCCGACACCCACCGATCACCACCTCGATGTCGAACCAGTCGTGCTGAGCCTGCACCCCCGGGGGCGTCTCGACCCGCCGAGCGCTCGGATCGGCGGTGGCGGATAGGACCGCGCGAGGTGGCGGACCACCGCCCGGTAGCTCCCCTCGTAGCCGTGGTCCCTCGCCAGCACCTCGTGCACCTCGGTGACCTGTACCGGCCGGCCCGCACCCGTCACCCGCCAGCATCCCAGGCCCTCCAGCGCATGCCGTACTGCCACTTCCAGTCCGTCCAGCGACGTCTTCTTGTGCCGCCGATCGTCCTCCCTCGGACCCGCTTCCTTCTGCCTCAGTCGGTACCGGACCGCACTCTCCGTTACCCCGAGCTGCCGGGCCAACTCTCGAATCGGGAGCCCTCGCTCCACCATCTGCGCACCTACCATGATCTGCTCCAGCGTGAGCTTCGCCATGCGCGGCTCCAGGTCAAAGGGTCGACCCGGAAGTCTGCGCCTCAAGCTCAGGTGCGCAAATCTTCGTGTCCCCAGAACCCCAGATTACTGCGTCCTCCTACACCGTCCACAGAGAGGCCCGCAGTGCCCCGCCAGCGGCGCATGTCCGCCGCTGCGGCGGGGTCCAGCGGGCAGCGCCGGACGAACCACCGCAGGACGCGGCGCTGCACCGTGCGGGCCAGCGCTTCCGCGGCTTGACCCTCGAGGCCGGCGGCCTCGTGGAAACCGAACACCGCGCTCGACGTCGACGGCGATTACACCGTCGAGAGCCAGCGTACGGTAGCGATAGTGGGGGTTAAGCGAACTCCCGTAGCCCTGCGGGAGGGAGATGGCTCCGAGCTGGGCGTGGCGAAGTGTGACCGGCGCACCCCGGCTCCCGTCCGCGCTCCTGCGGTCTCCACCTTCAGTCAGCCTAAACGCTGCTCGGGACCAACATAACCCCCCGTGGTCTACCGCGAGACCCCAAACTTGCGTTTCGCAGAAGGCGAACTTACGCTACTCGAAGATGCGGGGGACACATGTTCCAGCCGTTTGTGATCGGTGTACCCCCAGGACCCGTGCGTCCGATGTCGTGTGCGTTGATGATGACAGTTGTTCCGTGGTCTTTCGCGAGCCTCACATGAACCGGACCGCACGCGCGCCCCACCCGTTTCGAAGGAGAAGGGAATGACTCGGCTACTCTCTCGGGCCTCCGCGCTCCGCCACGTCCGCCAGTCCCTTTCACGCCCTTTCACTCCTCCTGGCTTTGCGCTGTTGGCCCCGTGCCCGGGACGGCACCCTCCCCCCTTGGCGGTCGTCAAGGGGCTCGTTCTAGGATTTCTCGCAGCGGGTGCCGGGAGCCTGCACGGTTGCTCTGATTCCAAAGAGATTACGTCCGATGACTCTACGGTTGTTGGGGCCATTCCAGATACATGGGACGAACTCCCCCACGCGGACCACGAGTTCCGTATTGAGATCCTCAGACAGCTAG
>REBP01000011.1 GCA_007692665.1 Gemmatimonadales bacterium
CATGCCCGGGAGGAGGACGGAACCCTCCGGGCCGTCGACTACCGGGAGGGTCCGGATTCACCCGCTGCGCCTCCCTCTGCGTGATGCCACCACGCCGGACCCTTCACCCCGGAGGCGAGCCCCCGGGCAGGGTGTCCATGCTGCCCATTGCGCCTGCCGACCCCCCTCCCCCAAGTTTGCGTCCTCAAATCGGTCTGCATGCGGACCCGTTTCTCACATGGGAAGGGATGTCCGATGCCAGGCCTGTTCGGTGTGCTCGCCAGTGACCCCGCCGTGGTCAGCTCCGTCGTGGATCGATGGCTGAGCATCTGGCCTGACACCCAGCTCCGGCGGACACCGGGCAGCGCCATCGGCGCGCACGGCTTCCCGGGTCCGTCTCCGCTCCATCTGCTGGAGGACGGGAGCACGCTCGCGGTGGAGGGCGACGCCTCGGCGTACGAAGCGATTACGCCGTCGGAAGGTCGCGTCCCGCCGGGGATCGGGCGGTACGAGGGGCGCGAACTGGTTCTCGCCCCCTCCTTCCGCGGCAACGCTGCGGTGCTGGGCCCGGGCGGCCACGAGGTGCAGGTCTCGACCGAGTGGACCGGTACGTTCCCCGTCTACATCTGGCAGCAGGGGGACGCGTTCGCCTTCAGCAGCCTGCTGGGCCCGCTCCTGGCCCTGGCCCCGCACGAGCCGGACCCCGTGGGGCTGTCGCAGTATCTCTCGCATTCCTATACGTGCGATGGTCATTCCCTCGTGCGCTCGGTTCGTCGGCTGCTTCCCGGCCAGAGCATGAGTTTTCGGCGAGGCGGTGCGGTGGAGATCCGGGAGCGGAGCACCCTCTGGTCCGAGGAGCCGGACCGGGAGGCCTCCACGGCGGACACGGCCCGTCGAATCTACCCGCTGATTGCCAGCGCCGTCCGGCGGGGGGCCTTCGTCCATGAAACGTCTTCCCTGATGATGTCGGCGGGGTGGGACGCCCGACTCCTCCTCGCAGCGATGCACGGCGAGATGGGTGCCTCCCGGGTGAGGACCCTGAGCCACGGGGACACCGGGGGGCGCGAACTCAGGCTGGCGAAAACCATCTCCACCGCCACGGGTTCCCGTCATGCGGAGCGGGAGATCACGGCCTCGGTGCTCGACCACGGGGTGCTTTCGACGTATTTCGAACGCTGCGGTACGGCCATCTTTCCGCACTGGATCGAGTCCGCCGCCGAGCTTCGGAGGGGGGGCACCACCACGATCTTCTCGGGCGTCTACGGGGAGATCCTGGGGGGGCACTACGGAGAGACCATGGTCACGAAGGGAGCCGGGAAGGTGCTCTCCCTGGTCAACACCCTCTACCGCACGTCACCCCCACCGAGCCCTGCGGCGAACACCAGGCACCGGGAAACACTCCCCCTCCTCCTCGGGGCCACACCCATCGTGAAGCGCTGGTACCTCAAGGAGGACTGGGTGGACTCCTTCGAGGACCTCCCGGGCCGCGTTCTGAATTCCGTCAACCGGGACATCGCGCGCCTGGAACGGCGTGGGGTCTCCGGTCAGCAGCGCCTCATCGAGGCCTTCGTCTCAGAGCACAGGGGCTCCCAGTACATCAATGCCCAGGCCCTGTCCGCGCGCACCCACGCGGATGTGAGCCTGCCCTTCATCGACCGGGAACTCCTTCAATCCACCCTCACGTCTCCCCTTGGGGTGCGTCTTCACAACCAGCTGAACCGGGAGATGCTGCGGCAGCATGCCCCGAGCCTCCTTGCCTACCCCATGGCGGCAACCCTGGTCTCGGCTCGGCGCTCGATCCTCGCCCAGGAGCTGTCACGCGGATCGAGAATGATCCTCGAACAGGTTCGTGCGGGACTGCGCAAGCCGACGGGCGGCCGCGTCTCCCAGGTGCGCCTGGGATGGTCGAACTTCGGGTTTCTCGCGACCCCCGGCCTCCTCACGGAAGCGGTGGAAGCGCTGTCGCTCGACATCTGGGACCGTGAGGGGTTGCTCCGGATTGTCCGGCAGGTCGAAAACGGGACCTGGGACAAACCCCTCCACGCCATCTTCGACCAGATGGGGAAGATCTTCACGGTGGACCGCGCGTTCCGGAAGCAGGAGCGGGCGCTGTCTTCAAGCGCACCGGCCCAGGGCGGGGTCGCATGGAAGCAACCGGCATGACCGCTCTAGTGGTGGTCGTGCCCCCCACCATGCATCATCCCATCGTGAGGCGCCTCGCGCATGGAGGCCGTCATCGGGTCGAGCACCCCGTAGCTTCCCATCCGCATCGGGCCACCTCCGAGGAAGACCCGCATCCCCATGCTGAAGCTCCAGAAGCTGTTCCCGCCGAACAGGATCTCCGGCGACACGGATGCCGGGCCGCGCTCGAGTCGCACCCGATTGTGATGCACCTCGACAAAGGGGCGTGCGCTGAAGGGGAGTGACGTCAGGTCGTAGCCGTACCCGGCCGAGTTGATGAGCCACCGCGTGGCTCCCATGGCATGGTCATCGTGGTCGTACCGGAAGAAGCCATCGCCCTGCCGAGCCTCCCTCGGGTATTCGGGGCGGGTCGCGTATTCCACGCGGTAGTAGGGGCGGTGGCGTGCATTTTCGCCAAGCGTCAACTGCGTCTCGCCCAGGAGCGAGAAGTAACCGTCCCCATCCTCCGGCTCGCTCCGAGAGGCCTCCACCAGGCCGTACAGCGTCCCGAAGGCGTACGCGGCCTCGTGACGGAGCGCGGCATTGTACAGCACCGTGAGTTCCTCCACCGCGCCATGATGCGTTTCGCGGACTCGCCCATGCGATGCAGAGATCTCCCACGGCGCCGTGATCCCCACCGTCTCTCCGAACCGCCAGGAGAGCCGGCCGGACCAGGAGTTTCCGAAGTTCCGGTAGTTCCCGACGTCCAGCCAGTCCTCGGGCTCGTCCCCGTCGAAGACGCCGAACTCGACCCCCACGCCGCGGTCGCCCAGGTACGCCACGTTCAGGGTCCATCGCTCGAGGATCTGGGAGAGGTGATGATTCGTGGGGTACTTGAGCACCGGGCGGTACATCGGGTCACCGGTTCCGTAGGGGGCAAACCCCCGACCGGCGGACAGGGAGAGGGCGCCTCCGGGCGCATCCCACCAGTTGAAACTGAGCATCGCTTCGTGGAGAAGCGTATGCGGATGCCGGGCATCAATGAAGCCCTCGCCCCAGCCCCCGAAGCTCACCTCCCCGTCGGGGAGGGTGATCC
>REBP01000010.1 GCA_007692665.1 Gemmatimonadales bacterium
GAAGGTGGCGTGGGGAAGGTTCTCCACGTGGATGTCGGGCTCCACCCCCCACCCCTCGAGGATCCAGCTCCCCTCGGCATCGAACTGCGGCATCTGGGCGGCGCGCATGAGCCCCTGGTCCACCAGGCGGTTGGTGTCGCTCAGCCAGACCCCGGCCCCGGCGGTCCGCTCCCCCACCAGGGGCCCCAGCCCCAGCGCCTTCACCCCGGCGGCGAAGGTCTCGCCGTCGGAGTAGGTGAGGGGGTCCATGAGGACCACCAGGTGCCCCCGGAAGGCCTGCTGCATGTTCCAGTAAGGGTCGGAGCCGGGCGGCTGCCAGAAGGACCAGGCCCGCCGCAGCAGCCGCTCGATGACCCAGCTGTCGATGTTCCCGCCCCGGTTCCGGCGCACGTCGATGATGAGACCGTCCCGGTCGAAGTTCGCGAAGAACTCCCGCACGAAGTCCGCCATGTCGCCGGCTCCCATGGCCCGGAGGTGCAGGTACCCGACCTGCCCTCCGGTCGCCCCTTCCACCGCCTCCCGCCGCCCGGTGACCCAGTCGGCGTAGCGGAGGAAGGCGTCTCGCCCGGCATTGACCGGGTGCACCACCACGCTGGACTCGGCGCCGTCGCGGAGGTAGTCGAGCCGGACCTGCTCCCCGGCCTGGTGGGCGAGGAGACGGGCCAGGTCGCCCTCGTCCCGGACCGGACGTCCGTTCAGGCGGACGATGACGTCGCCTGCGCGGAGATCGACCCCGGGGCGGGTCAGGGGGGCGCGCTCGGCCGGAAGCTCGGGATCGGTGCGATACACGTGGGTGATGCGAAGTCCGCCGGGTGCCGGCTCGAAGCTCCCGCCCAGGAAAGCGGGGGCTGCGGACTCCGGGTCCGACGGATACTCGCCCCCCCGGACCTGCGAGTGGAGCACGCCCACTTCCGCCACCATCTGCCGGAGGAGGTCGTCCAGTTCCCGGCGGTCACCGACGCGCGCCACCAGCGGCGCGTAGCGATCGCGCACCTCCGCCCACGCGACCCCCCGGAAGTCCGGGTCGTACAGGAAATCCCGCTGCATCCTCCAGGCGTCGTCGAACATCTGCCGCCACTCCTCGGCGGGCTCGACGGCCACCCGCCAGCTCCCGGCCCGCACGCGGGCGTCGGCCAGGTCCCCCGGAATGGTGGCGCCGGTGGGGACGATGAAGAGGTCGCTGCCGCGCCGCACCAGCATGCGGGAGCGGTCGCCGGACAGGGTCGCGCTCGTGATCCCCTCGCCCCAGGTCGTGAGGCGGGGGCGGTCGGCACCGAGGTCGACGGTGCGGAGCACCGGACCGGACCCCGGCGCCCGCTCGATGAAGTAGAGCCGGGATCCGGTGACGAGGAGGTTCGCGTAGTTCCCCGACGAGAGGGGGGCTTCATGGAGCCGCTCGGCGAGGCCGTCGAAGTCGATGGCGGGGAGATCCGCCCGGGCGCCGGGAGCGGCCCCGGCTGCGCTCCCCCCGTCCGCACTGCCTCCGGCCGGCGTGGCCCCGGCCGGAGCGGCCCGACCGCCGCTTCCCGCCCGCCCCGCATCCCCCGAACCCGGCGCGGAAAGCTCGGTCCGTGGCGCCAGCGGGAACGCGTTCCCGGGCTGAAGCGCCAGCGCATAGATCCGGGTCCGCTGGTCGAAGACGGGGCCGGTGTTCCGGTCGCCCCAGGGACTCCCGGGGGTGGGAGTGAAGCTCCGGTCGGAGAGGAACCAGAGCCAGCGCCCGTCGGGGCTGAAGGCCGGGCTGTAGCTCTCGTAGCGGTCCGAGGTCAGCGTGTGGGCGGTGCGCCCCGCCAGGTCGAGGAGGACCACCTGCGGGCGCCGGACCGGGGAATCGAAGCGGACCACGGCGAGGGCGTTCCCGTCGGGGGACCAGACCACGTCGCGGTACCCGGCCCCCCGGGCCTCGTCGATGAGCTCGTTGGCCCGGGCCTCCACATCCAGGAGAAAGAGGCGACCACGCCGGTCCCAGTGGGCGATCCGGCTTCCGTCGGGAGACACGCTCATGCCCACCCGGTGCCCGGCGGCATCGGAGGTGAGCGGCTCCCCATCCCCCAGCCCGTCGGCGGGGAAACGCCAGAGTTCCTGTTCGCCCCCCGCATCGACAAAGGCGAAGATCCAGCGGCCATCGGGCCCGGGGACGGCCTCCCGGGCGCGGCTGGCGGCAGGGAGCGGGAGCTCGATGCGGCGAAGCTCGCCGGTTCCCACCACCACCATCCGGCCCCGCGCGGTGAGGGCTACCCGGTCTCCGGCCGGTCCGAATCCCACGGAGTTCAGCCAGTTCATGGGGTCGTCGATCCAGCGAGTGCGGGTGCGGGACCGGTCGGACCCCAGCGCCACGCTCACCACCCGGTCGTCCCCCGAGGCCAGGTCGTGGACCCGGAGGTCGGCGCCGTGCTGGTAGACCACGCGCCCCCCGTCTTCGGCCAGGGTGGCGCCCCGGACCTCGAAGTCGGTATGCCGGGTCAGCTGTTCGGGATTGCTGCCGTCGGCGTCGAAGCGCCAGAGATTGGCCACGCCGTCGGCGTCGCTCACCACGTACAGCCGGCCGTCCCACCACATGGGACGGGTCAGGTTCCCCTCGTGGTCGGGTGCGAGCCGGACCGCCTCGTCGTCGGTTCCGGGGCGAAACCGCCAGAGCTGGGCCATGGCGCCCCCCCGGTAGGCCCGCACGTTGTCGGCCGTGACCTCCAGGCCGAAGCGCGTGAACCAGAAGGTCCCGTCGTCGCCGAAGGTCCCCTCCCGGGCATCGGCCAGGGGGATGTCCTCGACGCGCCCCGTTTCGGGGTCCACGATCCGGAGCACCCAGAGCCAGCTGGGCCCGACCATTCCCTGGCTGGCGTAGAGGATCCGGCCGTCCGGCGTCCACCCCTGGACACGGACGTCGTCCGGCTCGTGGGTCAGCCGCTCCACGGGGCCGCCCCCGGCGGGCATCCGGTACACGTCGGCAGTCCCGTCGTAGCGGCCCGTGAAGGCGAGCCACCGCCCGTCGGGCGAGAGCCGGGGCTCGGATTCGGGCGCCGGGTGGCTCGTGAGCCTTCGTGCCGGCCCCCCGGTGACGGGAACGCTCCACAGGTCCGACTCCGACGAGAAGACCAGGGTCTGCCCATGCAGGGTCGGGAACTGGTAGTAGCCGGAGGCCGTGTCCTGGGATGC
>REBP01000009.1 GCA_007692665.1 Gemmatimonadales bacterium
GCGGCACCTTCGACAAGGAATACGACGAGATCAACGGCCGACTCGATTTCGGGGACACGCACCTCCTCGAGATGCTCAGGCGGGGACGGTGCGAGCTGGAGCTGGAGGTGCGCACACTCATGATGGTGGACTCCCTCGACCTGACCGAGGGAGACCGGGAGACCATTGCCGACAACTGTGCACGGGTGCCCGAGGACCGGATCGTCATCACCCACGGGACCGACACGATGGTGGAGACGGCGAGGGTGCTGGCGGAGCGGCTCTCGGGGGCGGCGGGCTCGGGGGGCACGGGAAGCAGCGAGGGCGGCAGCAGCGGTGGCGGCAGGGGAGGCAAGACCGTGGTCCTCACCGGGGCCATGATCCCCTACGCCTTCGGGAGTTCGGACGGACTCTTCAACCTCGGGAGCGCGCTCTCGTTTGCGCAGGTGCTTCCGCCGGGGATCTACGTGGCCATGAACGGGCGCTGTTTCGACTGGGACAATGTCAGGAAGAATCGGCAGACGGGACGGTTCGAACCGCTCAAATAGGGCTTTTGGAACCATTTTTGCATACCTCCGTATTTCCGCCGCGTTGCCGGGCCAACGGTCTCCCGCGCGACACGGGCACCTGACTCCAGGACCGGAAAGGATGCGTGCAAATGCTCACCTGGGCACTGATCTTCCTGGTAATTGCCATCATCGCCGGGGCCTTCGGCTTCGGTGGCGCCGCCTCCGCGGCGGCCGGGATCGCGAAGATCCTGTTCTTCATCTTCCTGGTCATCTTCGTGATCATGCTGATCATGTCGTTCCTGGGCGGAACGGCTGCGGTCTGAGACCGGGGATACCGGCCGGAACACCGTTCGGATGAAGGAAATGCGGGGCCCCCTCGTACCGGAAGGGTACGCAAGGGAGGGCCCCGCGTTTTCGTTGCCCGTGCTCCTCCCTCTGCCGTCCCGCACTCCACCGGAATCAGACCATGCGCCATTTCACGGTAGCCCGTGCCCTTTCCGTGTCCCTCCTGCTCGTCGTTGCCGCGTGCGGGGGTGACAACGCGTCCACCGCCTCTGCGCCGATGGTGCAGGACTCGGCCGGTGTCCGGATCATCACGAACCCCGGGTCCGGAAGCTGGTCCGCCGACCAGACCTGGCGCATCGAGGAAGACCTTCGCATCGGGGTGGAGGAGGGCGATCCCGAACTCCAGTTCGGGATGCTCGTGGGTGTGGATGCGGATGCGGAGGGGCGCATCGTGACGCTGGACCAGCAGGCCTCACGCATCCGGGTCTTCAGCCCGGACGGAGATCTGCTCCACGCGTTCGGCCGAGCGGGCGGGGGGCCGGGCGAGCTTTCGCAGGGGCCCATGCTTTCGCTGGCCACCAGCGTCTTCTTCGAGGCCGACGGGTCCATTGTCGTGCCCGACCTGGGCAACACGCGCCTCGCGCGGTTCTCGGTCACGGGTGAGGCCCTGGATTCGCCGAGGATCGAGATGGAGACCTCGGGGATGCCGATCCTCTTCTCCCGCACCGCGAACCGCGACCTGGTGGTCCAGTATCGACGGATGGACATTCCGGGCGCCGGGTCGATGGGGGGTGACGAGCCCTCGGGTGACCGCATTGTCCGGCTCGGTGCCGGGACGGCGGAGGGTGATGCCCTCGCGGAAGTTCCCGCCGGCGAGACCTTTTCCATGGGCGCCGGAGGCATGCCCCAGTTCCGGATCTTCGCGCCCGAGCCGGTATGGGCGGTCCTGTCCGACGGACGCGTGGTCACCGGCATCAACAACGAGTACTCCCTGACGCTGCATGCCACGGGCGCTGCCACGTCCGCAAATGACGCCGGGGCGGGCAACGGGCGGACCATCGTCCGGCGGACCGTGGACCGGATTCCGGTCACGGAGCGCCAGCAGACGGCGATGCGAAACCTCTTCCGGCAGAGCTTCGAGGACAGCGGCCAGCCCATTCCCCAGGAGTTCATCGAGCAGCTCGTGGGCGGCATGACGTTCGAGTCGCACTGGCCAGTGCTGGCCGCAGTGCTCCCGGGGCCCGACGGCACGCTGTGGGTTCAGCGCGTGGAGGCCGGCGAGGCGCTCGACGACCTCACCATGGAATCGCTCCAGGCCGGCGAGTTCGGGAGCCGCCGCTGGGACGTCTTCGACACCGAGGGCACCTACCTGGGCGCCGTGGAGATGCCGGACGGGGTCCAGCCGCTCCGCTTCGTCGGCGACCACCTCTACGGCATCCACTCCGACGACCTGAGGATCCAGCGGGCCGTGCGCCTGCGCGTGACACGGGGCGGATGACCGCAGGACCGCAGGACCGCATGACCGCATAACCGCATGACACGAGGGCCCGGACCGGGAAATCATCTCCGGCCCGGGCCCTTCGGTTGTCGGCCTGCCTGTGGGTCGCCTGCCTGCGCGGCGTCAGCTCCCCTGCGGCGCCAGCAGGGCGATGAGGCGGCGTCCCTCGATCCGGTGCGTGCGCTGCTCGACGCGGGCGAGGTCCTCGGTGCTCTCGATCATGCGGTCCAGCGTCTCGACACCCACCTCGGGGCGGCGCATCTCGCGACCACGGAAGCGGAGCACGACCTTCACCATGTCGCCGTCCTCGAGGAACTTCCGGGCGCGCTTGAGCTTGGTCTGGAAGTCGTGGTCCTCGGTGCGCGGCCGGAGCTGGACTTCCTTCACCGACACCTGGTGCTGGTTCTTCCGCGCCAGGCGGGCCTGCTTCTGCTCTTCGTAGAGCTTCCTGCCCCAGTCCATGATCTTCACGACCGGCGGGCGGGCCTGCGCGGCCACCTCCACCAGGTCGAGTCCGGCGGCGTCGGCCTTTTCACGGGCCGCGTCGAGGGCGACAATACCCACCTGTTCGCCGTCGGCGCCGATGAGTCGGACGGGGCTGATTCTGATCTGTTCATTCACGCGTGTGCTGGAAATCGTGGGACCTCCCGGGTCGAAACCATGAGTCTGGGCGAAGAGCGAACACCGGGGCACGCCAGGCGAACGCTCGAGGAGCGGGCACTCTCGGGTGCACACGCTCGCAGTTTTACATTTTATCGTACCCGGGGGCTCCACGCGAGTGCCGCCTTCCGGGTCACGGGGCCTGGCGCATGGATTTTCTCCCCCCCGACATGATCAAGTTCATCGACCTGGCCGGGGTCGCCGTCTTCGCCATCAGCG